>NZ_CP046908.1:1800000-2100000 GCF_009789575.1 Stappia indica
GGGCACATGGGAGGAAATCACGATGCGACTTTCACATCTCGCCATGGCGGGCGCGCTTGCGTTCGCCCAGCCCGCCAGCGCCCAGGAGAAGCTGCTGATCGGCTCCACCTCGGCCTCGTCCAGCCATTACGGCTATTTCGTTTCCGTCGCCAAGCTGGTGAACGAGAAGGCGGAAGGCCTCGAGGCCTCCGTCGTGGAAACCGGCGCGACGCTCGACAACCTGCGCCGCATCGAGCGCGGCCAGGTCGACCTAGGCCTCGTCACCACCAATGTCGCCCAGCACGCCCATGCCGGCACCAACGAGTTCGACGGCCGGCCGATGAAGCTCGGCCTGCTGTGGGTCTATACCGGCGCGCCGCAGAACGTCATCGTGCGCCAGGACGCCGAAGTCGGCAGCCTTGCCGAACTGAAGGGCGTGCGCTTCAACCCGGGCATCAAGGGCTCGGCGACCGAGAGCACCACCGAGGCGGTGTTCGAAGCGCTCGGCCTGTCGGCCGACTATGTGCGCGGCTCGACCACCGACGTCGTCGACATGATCAAGGACAACCGCGTCGCCGGCTACGTGAAGTCGGGCGCCGGCACCAAGCTCGACGGTTCGACCCTCGACATCGCCACCTTCACCCCGATCAAGGTGCTCGGCCTCACCGACGAGCAGAAGGCGGTGCTCGCCGAGAAGATGCCGGACGTTTCCATCGTCGACGTGCCGGCGGGCGCTGCCGACGGCATCCCAGCCTATTCGACCTGGAGCTTCGGCGTCGGCGCGGCCGCCGGTCCCGCCCTCTCCGAAGAGGCGGCCTACAAGATCGTCAAGGCGGTGATGGAGGACAAGGAAGCCCAGGGCGCGGCGCTTGCCTCGGTCAAGGGCGCGGATCTGGCCCAGCTGACGCTGCAATACGCCACGATCCCGCTGCATCCGGGCGCCGCCCGCTGGTACCGCGAGCAGGGCATCGAGATCCCGGCCCGCCTGCAGCCCGCCGCCAACTGACAGTGACGCCTGACTTCGGAGGATCGCCGTGCTGAACCGGACCCGCGACGCCCTGGCGCTGCTGACGGGCATCTTCGTCTTCTACACGGCAGCGACAGGCCCGTTCGAGAGCCTGATCCAGCGCGCGATCTTCCTGGCGCTCGTCGTCTGCCTCGGCCTTGCGGTCTATCCGCTGGGCCATGGCCGGCGGTGGCGCCCGCTCGGCCTTGCCGTCGACCTTGCGGCCGCCGGCATCTCAATCGCCGCCTGCGGCTACATCGTCGTCAACTACGACCGGATCATGACGACCCTGCCCTGGGCGACGACGCTGGACATGGCGCTGACCGTCGGCCTCGTCGCCTCGGTGCTGGAAATCGGCCGCCGCGCGGTCGGCATCATCTTCCCCGCCCTCGTTCTCGTCGGCCTCGCCTATGCGCTGTTCGGCGACATGCTGCCGGGAACGCTGGCCCATCGCGGCTTCGACAGCGCCTTCGTCACCGAGACCATCTTCCTCGGCGATCTCGGCATCTGGGGCATGCTGACGGGAGTTGCCGCCACCGTCATCGCCGCCTTCGTGCTGTTCGGCTCGCTGCTGCTGCATACCGGCGGCGGCCAGAGCTTCATGGACCTTGCCATGCGCATCGGCGGCCGCCAGGCGGGCGGCGCGGCCAAGATCGCCACCATCGCCAGCGGCCTGTTCGGCATGATCTCCGGCTCGGCCGTGGCCAATGTGGCGACGACCGGCAACTTCACCATCCCGATGATGAAGCGCCTCGGCTATCCGCCGGCCTTCGCCGCCGCCGTCGAGGCCGTCGCCTCCACCGGCGGACAGCTCGCCCCGCCGATCATGGGCGCGGCCGCCTTCGTCATGGCAGAGATCCTCGGCGTCTCCTACATCCAGATCATCACCGCCGCGATCATCCCGGCGCTGCTGTTCTATCTCTCCGTCTTCGTCACGGTGCACATCGTTTCGGTGCGCAAGAACCTGACGCTGGTGCCCGAGGACGAGCTGCCGGCCTGGTCGACGATCCTCGCCCCGCGCCGGGTGCTGCCGATCCTGGCCGCCATCGGCGGGCTGGCCGTCGGCGTCTATCTCGGCCGCTCGGTCGCCACCACCGCCTTCTACGGCATCACCGGGCTGATGATCGCCTTCGTCGCCACCTCGCTCGGCCAGATGCCGGCCGCGAAGATGGCGAGCCTCGTCGTCGCCGGCATCAAGGACGCCGGCAAGGGCATGGTGATCATCGGCGTGCTGCTGGCGGGAGCGCAGATCCTCGTCTCGATGATCAACCTCACCGGCATCGGCGTCACCTTGAGCTCGATGATCGTCTCGCTGGCCGGCGACTCCGCCCTGCTGGTGGCGCTGATCGTCGGCGGCGTCTGCCTGATCATGGGCATGGGCCTGCCGACGACGGCGGCCTATGTGCTGGTCGCCGCCGTGCTGGCGCCGGCCATGACCGCCGTCGGCATCGACCCGCTGGCGGCCCATCTCTTCGTCTTCTACTTCGCCACCATCTCGGTGATCACCCCGCCCGTCTGCGTCGCCGTCTTCGTCGGTGCCGGCATCGCCCAGACCAACTGGCTGCCGGCGGCGATGGAGGCCGTGCGCCTTGGCGCGGTCACCTATGTGGTGCCCTTCATGCTGCTGCTCTATCCCGGCATGACGGCACAGGGCGACTGGATGGCCATCGGCAACGCGCTCCTGTCGGGGCTGGTGCTGGTGGTCGCCATTCCGTCCCTGCTGAGCGGGCAGAAGCTCTTCGCCATTCCCGCCCTGGACATCGCCGTGTTCGTCACTTCCATCGCCCTCGCCATCTGGCCGCACCCGGCCGCACCGCTGCTCGCCGGCCTGCTGCTGGCCCTGTCCTGGCATTTCGGCAAGGCGCGCCGACCCTTGACGGGAGCGGCAGGATGAAGAGCCTGAGGATCGGAACCGGCGCCGGCTTTTCCGGCGACCGCATCGAGCCGGCGGTGGATCTCGCCGCGCGCGGCGAGCTCGACTATCTCGTCTTCGAGTGCCTGGCCGAGCGCACCATCGCGCTGGCCCAGCAGGCGCGGCGCGCCGACCCGGATGCCGGCTACGACCCGTTGCTGGAGCGGCGCATGCGCGCGGTGCTTCCCGCGCGCGGACTATCCGGCCCCCGCATCGTCTCCAACATGGGCGCCGCCAATCCGCTGGCCGCCGCCCGCAAGACGCTGGACATCGCCCGCGAGCTGGGACTTCGGGGGCTGAAGATCGCCGCCGTCACCGGCGACGACGTGCTGGCCGCCGTCGAGGGATCGGAGCTGGAGCTGCTGGAGACCGGCGGCACGGTGCGCGGCCTCAGTCGCCCGCTCCTCTCCGCCAACGCCTATATCGGCGCCGCCCCCATCGTCGCCGCGCTGGAAGCGGGCGCCGACATCGTGCTCACCGGGCGCGCTGCCGACCCGGCGCTCTATCTCGCGCCGCAGGTCCATGCCTTCGGCTGGGCGATGGACGACTGGCCGCTGCTCGGCCGCGGCACCCTGGTCGGCCACCTGATGGAATGCGGCGGCCAGATCACCGGCGGCTATTTCGCCGATCCCGGCTTCAAGGACGTTGCCGGCCTTGCCCGCCTCGGCTTTCCCATCGCCGAGGTGGAGGCGGACGGCACCGCGGTCATCACCAAGCTTCCCGGCACCGGCGGCGCGGTCACCGAGGCGACCTGCAAGGAGCAGCTGCTCTACGAGGTGCACGATCCGGCCGCATATCTGCAGCCCGACGTCATCGCCGACTTTTCCGGTGTCGAGATCGCCGCGGAAGGCCCCGACCGGGTGCGGGTCTCCGGCGGCTCGGGACGTGCCCGCACCGGCACGCTGAAGGTCTCGCTCGGCTATGTCGACAGCCATGTCGGCGAGGGACAGATCTCCTATGCCGGGCCGGGGGCGGAAGCGCGCGGACGGCTGGCGCTGGAGATCCTGCGCGAGCGGATCGCAGCAGGCGGCGTGCCCTATCTGGAGACGCGCGGCGACCTGATCGGCGTCGACGCGATCCTCGGCGGATCGAACTCCGGCGCCCATGAGGCGCGCGAGGTGCGGGTGCGCTTTGCCGCGCGCGCCAGCACGGCGGAGGAGGCCCGGCTGGTCGCCGACGAGGTGGAGAGCCTCTATCTCAACGGACCGGCGGCCGGCGGCGGCGTGACGCGCCAGGTGCGCGAGATCGTCGGCATTCTCTCCACCCTGATCCCGGAGGCCGAGGTCTCCCCCGCCCTGACCCTGATGGAAAGCTGAGCCATGCTGCTGCGCGACATCGCCCATTCGCGGACCGGCGACAAGGGCAACATCTCCAACGTCTCGGTCATCGCCTACGAGATGGCGAACTGGCCGCTGATCGAGGCGGCGGTGACGCCCGAGCGGTTGCGCGCCCATCTTTCCTGGCTGGAGATCGGCGAGATCGAGCGCTTCGCCCTGCCCCGGCTCGGCGCGCTCAACTTCGTGCTGCACGGCGCGCTGAAGGGCGGCGTCACCCGCTCGCTCGCGCTGGACGCGCACGGCAAGTGCCTGAGCTCGGCGATCCTCGACATGGAGATCGCCGGGCCGGCGTGATGCGTGCTCAGCGGCGCGGCACGGTCTCGGGGCGCAGGTGACGCTTCTGCGCGGCGATGCGGAACTGCGCATTGGCCGCGCCGTAGCCGCGATAGCCGCCGCGCCGCTCGACGATCTCGAAGAAGAAGCCTTCGCCGTAGTTCGGGCCGTAGAGCTGGAAATATTCGCCCTCCCCGTCCCGGTCGTAGAGGATGTTCTCGGCCCGCAGCCTGTCGGCGAAATCCGGATCGAGGCCGAAGCGCGCCTCCAGGTCGTCGTAATAGTTGCGCGAGATCTCCAGCGACGTGAAGCCGCAGGCCTTCAGCGCGGCGGCGGTCGCGAAGATGTCGCGGCTTTCGAAGGCGACATGCTGGACCGCCGAGCCGAAGCTTTCGGCGATGAAGCGGCCGGCGAGCGTGCGCCGGTTCTCCGCCCCGTTCAGCGTGATCCGCAAGGCCCCGTCCGCCGTCTCGATGGCCTGGCTGCGCACCAGCCCGGCCGGGTCGACCACATCCACCATCGGCGTCTTCGCTGTCGCGAAGATCGAGGTGTAGAACAGCGTCCAGGTCAGCATCTCCTCGTAGTTCATCGTCTGCGCCAGATGGTCGATGGAGACAAGCCCGGCGGCGGCGGCAGCCTGGCCGCCCTCGATGGGGCGGAAGTCGGTCTCCCACAGGCCGGCGAGCCCGCTCTTGCGGTCGATGAAATGCATCACGCCGCCGCCGACGCCCCGGATCGCGGGAATGGCGAGTTCGCCCGGGCCGACCGGCTGGTCGAACGTATCGGCGCCCAGCGCCCGCGCGCGCACCACGGTGGCTGCGGCATCGGCGACCCTAAGGCCGATGGCGCAAACGGACGTGCCGTGCACCAGGTAGGAGGAATGGGCAAAGCCCTCCCGCTCGGTGTTGATGAGCAGGTTGATCCCGCCCTGCCGCCACAAGGTGACGTCCTTGGAGACGTGGCGGCCGGCCTTGACGAAACCGAGGCCGGCGAACATGCGCGCCAGCTCCTCCGCCTCCGCCTCGTCGACGGCGAACTCGACGAACTCGATGCCGTCGGCCTCGATCCGGTCGGGCATCTCGGGCAGCGGAATGCGCAAGTCCGGCTCGCGCCTGCGCACCTGGTCCATCAGGTAGACGAGCGAGCGATGGCCGTCGACGGCGATGGATTTCGGCGAGCCGCCGCGGAACTGGTCGTTGAAGATCTCCAGCGACAGCACCCCGTCATAGCCGGTGGCGGCGACCGCCCGCATGAAGTCGGTGACCGCAAGGTCGCCCTCGCCCGGCATGTTGCGGAAGTGCCGGCTCCAGTAGAGCAGGTCCATGTCGATCATCGGCGCGTCGGCCAGCTGGACGATGAAGATCCGGTCGCCGGGGATCGCGCGGATCGTGTCGACATCGGTCTTGCGCGCCAGCGTGTGGAAACTGTCGAGGATGAGGCCGACATTCGGGTGGTCGGCCCGGCGCACCACCTCCCAGGCATCGCGGTGGTCGTTGACGTGCCGGCCCCAGGCCAGCGCCTCGTAGCCGACGCGAAGGCCGCGCGCCGCCGCCCGCCCGCCGAGCTCGGCGAAATCGTCGGCCGCGCGATTGATGCCGCCGAGCGAGACCGGCGAGACGTTGGAGCAGACCAGCATCAGGTCGGTGCCCAGCTCCTGCATCAGGTCGAACTTGCGCTCCGCCCGGTCGAAGGCGCGCGCCCGGTGCGGCTCCGGCATGCCCTCGAAATCGCGGAACGGCTGGAACAGCGTGATCTCCAGCCCGGCATCGCGGATCATCGCGCCGACATCGCGCGGGCTGCCGTCGAAGGCGAGGAAGTCGTTCTCGAAGATCTCGATCCCGTCGAAGCCGGCGGCCGAGATCGCCGCCAGCTTTTCCCGAAGGTCGCCGCTGATCGAAACGGTGGCGATGGACGTCTTCATGGGGCACCGGCCTTGCTGTGGGAGGAAAGGGAAACGCCTGAAACGGACGCAACGGCCGCGCCGAGCGGCGGGGCAACCTCGACCTCGCCGCCGGTCTCGGCCGCCCGGCGGATGGCGGCGAGCACGTCGAGCGTCGCAAGGCCCTCCTCGCCGGGGACCAGCGGCACGGCACGGCCGAGCGCGACCTCGCAGAAATGGCGCATCTGCAGCGCGAAGGGATCGCCGCCCTGGCGGGTCAGCACCTTGCGCGAGATCGGCTGCGCCCAGTCGGCGGCCCCCTCGTAGTGCCAGAGCCCGAGATCGGGCAGCGACAGCGACCCGGCCGTGCCGCCGATCGTGTAGCAGCTGGCCGAGGTTTCCGGATAATCCGGGTTCTCGCCGGCCGTCAGCTCCCAGCTCCAGGGCGCGGCGACCGCATCGGAAACGGTCATCGTGCCCAGCGCGCCATTGGCGAAGCGGAGCAGCACGGCCGCCGTATCCTCCACCGCGTGGCCGCGCGCCAGCGACGAGGCGCGCGCCTGCACGCTGGCGACGTCGCCGCACAGATGGCGGAGCAGGTCGATGTCGTGGATCAGGTTGGTGAGGATCGGCCCGCCGCCCGGCTGGGTGCGCCAGGGCACCTCGAAATAGCTGTCCGGCTTGCGGAACCAGCACAGCGCGTTGACCGCGACCAGCCGGCCGATGGCACCGCTCTCGATCTCGGCCCGCGCGGCCGCGATCAGCGGATTGTGCCGCCGGTGATGGCCGACGAGGAGCGCAACGCCGGCCGCACGCGCGGCCACCACCACCTCGCGCGCCGCCTCCGCCGTGTCGGCCAGCGGCTTTTCCACCAGCACCGGCACCCGGGCCGCGATGCAGGCGAGCGCCTGCGGCGCGTGCAGCCGGTTGGGCGTCGCCAGCACCACCCCGTCGGGGCGCAGCCGGGCCAGCATCTCGTCACAGCTCTCGAACCACGGCGCGCCAAAGGCCTCCGCCGCCTGCCGCCCGTCCGCGGACGGGTCGGCGACGCCGGCAAGCTCGCCCTCGCGAGCGACCTGAGCCATGTGCACGCGGCCGATCTTGCCGGCCCCGACAATGGCGATGCGGGCTTTCGTCTTCATCTCTTCGCTCTTTCGCGCCATGAGGCCCGCCCCTTTCCGGGCGCGGCCTCAGGTCTCCGGCAGATCGGCCCTGCCGGCGATCATCCCGCCCCGCGTCCCTGCGCCCGCCTTCCCCGCCATGCTTCGCGCGCCAATCGGCCGAGCGGCGTCTGCGAGATCAGCAGCGCCAGGAAGGCGATCAGCAGCACGCAGGAAATCGGATGCGACAGGAAATCCCAGATGAAGGTCGCCGGATCGTTGCGCGCCCCGATCATCGCCCGCCGATAGTTGGCGTCCATCATCGGGCCCAGGATGACGCCGAGGATCACCGGCCCGACCTGGAAGCCGTAGACCTTCAGGAAATAGCCGAACACGCCGAACAGCAGCATCCAGTAGATGTCGACCGGGTTGTTCTGGATGGCGTAGGAGCCGACCGCCGACAGGATGATGATCAGCGGCAACAGGATCGCCTTCGGGCACTCGACGATCTTGGTGAAGATGCGAATGCCGGTCAGGCCGAAGATCAGCAGGAAGACATTGGCGAGCGCCAGATTGCCGACCGTGAACCAGAACAGGTGCGGGGTCTCGACCAGGAGCAGGGGACCGGGCTTCAGCCCGTGGATGAACAGCGCGCCGATGATCACGGCGGTGACCGCATCGCCCGGAATGCCGAGCGTCAGCATCGGCACGAAGGCGCCGCCCACGGCCGCGTTGTTGGCCGCTTCCGGCGCCACCAGCCCTTCCTTGGCGCCCTCGCCGAAGGGCACTTCCGGGTTCTTCGTCGACCGCTTGGCATCGTCATAGGCCAGCAGGGCGGCGATGTCGCCGCCGGTGCCCGGCAGCGCTCCGATCACCGTGCCGATGCCCGAGGCGCGCAGGGCGACGCGGAAATAGCGGCGCACGTCGGCAAGGCGCGGGATCACCCGGTCGATCTTCTGCTTCACCGCCGGCAGGTCGAGCTGGTGCAGCTGCACGAAGGCCTCGGCGACGCCGAAGAAGCCGATCATCGCGACCACGTAAGGGATGCCGCCCATCAGGGTGATCGTGTCGAAGGTGAAGCGCCCTTCCGCCGTCATCGGATCGAGGCCGACCATGCCGATCAAGACGCCGAGCGCACCGGCAAAGACGCCCTTGGCGAAGCTCTCGCCGGACAGGGTGCCGACCAGCAGGATGCCGATCATCGCCAGCAGCAGGTAGTCGCGCGAAGTGAACATCAGCGCGAAGTCGGACAGCATCGGTGCGAACAGGGCGAGCGCCGCGACACCGACGAAGCCGCCGAACACCGACATCACCGTGGTCAGGCCGACCGCCTCGCCGGCCTCGCCGCGCTTGGCCATCGGGTAGCCGTCGAGCGCGGTTGCGATGGCGCTCGGCGCACCGGGAATGTTGAGCAGGATCGCGGTGCGCGACCCGCCATAGACGCCGCCGACATAGACGCCGGCAATCAGCGCCAGCGCGTCGTTGACGCTCCACTTGAAGGTGAAGGAGATCAGGATCGACACGGCCATCGTCACCGACAGGCCGGGGATCGCACCGACATAGATGCCGGCAAGCGTGCCCGCCGCCGTGAGCATCAGCAGCCAGGGGTCGAGCCAGGAGATCGCCAGGTATCCGAAGGACTCGAGCATGTCAGAACAGCCCCTGCAGCAGGGTGCCCTTGGGCAGCACCACCTGGAAGACGAGGCTGAACACCACGTGGATCGCCGCCAGTCCGGCAAGGCTGACCAGAGCTGTCAGCCAAACCGCCCGCCGCCACAGGAACTGGATCGACACGAAGAGGAAGAGGCCAGAGGCGGCGAGGAAGCCGAGCCAGGGCATCGCCAGGATATAGAGGCCGACCAGCACCACCATCACGGTCTGGCGCAGCGGCGTGATGTCGGTGAGGAAACGGCGCAGGCCCCCGCCGGCCGGGGTCATCGCCAGCGCCTTCAACAGGATCACCAGCGAGCAGACGACCATCAGCCCGGTCGCCAGCATCGGAAAGATGCCGGGGGTCGACAGGCCGGAAAAGCCGGAAATCTTGTAGGCTTCGGCGAACAGCCACAGGCTGAGCGCGAGAAGGGCGACGGCGAAGGCGAGCTCGCCCGGCCGCCGCTGGGCTCGCGAGGACATGATGACCCTCCTGGCAGCATGAGGGCTGCGGCCGGAACCCCGTCGTCCCGGCCGCAGCGCTGAGGCGTTACGGGCGCGGGATGCCCAGGCTCTCCGGGCTGACCTTGGCGGCGCCCGTGTCCTGCAGCGCCCAGGCCGTGACCTGCTGCCACTTGGCGAGGAAGGTTTCGGCCTCCTCGCCGGAGATGTTCATCATGACGTTGCCGCGATTGGCCATCAGCGTCTTGAATTCGTCGCTGCCGGCCGCCGTTGCGAAGGCGTCGACCAGCTTGGCCTTGACGTCGTCCGGCGTGTCCTTGCGCACGAAGACGCCGTAGAACGGGCCCCACGGCAGGTAGGACGACATGCCGGGAAGCGTGTCGGTCACCGCCGGAACGCCCGGCAGCGTGTCGACCGGCTCGGCATTGACCACGGCCAGCGCGCGCATCGTACCGGCCTTGATCTGCTCGGCCGCCGCCGACAGGCCCGACGGCATGAAGTCGACCTCGCCGCCCAGCATCGCGGTCAGGCCGGGGCCCTCGCCGTCGAAGGGAATGGCGGTGACGTCGAACGGCGCGGAGTTGGAGAGCAGCGCGCTGACCGTCGAGGGCAACCCGCCGGGGCCGGTGGAGCCCATCTTGACCTGGCCCGGATTGGCCTTGATGTCGTCCAGCAGCTCGGCCAGCGTCTGGTACTTGGAGGCCTGCGGCACGACGATCACGGCAACGCCGCGGCCGAGAATGTTGACCGGGTAGAAGTTCGAGTAGTCGAGCTTGCTGACGCCCATGATCGGGTGCAGCTGCGGGTTCTCGGCGCCATAGAGGAACGTGTAGCCGTCGGCGGGCGCCGCGTTCACATAGGCGGTGGAGATGGCGCCGGCGCCGCCGGACTTGTTGAGCACCACGATGGGCTTGCCGAGCGCGGCTTCGGCGGCCGGGTTGACCGCACGGGCGACGACGTCGGTGGCACCGCCCGCGCCCCACATCACCACGCCCAGCATCTCGCGCTCGGGGAAGTCGGCGCTGGCAACGCCGGCGGACAGGGCAAGAGCAGCGACTGCTCCGGCAAGACTGCGGATCATCATTTCCTCCCAGGATCGTTGTTGCGGCCTGCCGGGTCCTCCCAGACCCTGAAGATGGCGGCCGCTATTGCCTGTCAAAAATCGCATGCCGAAAAACTTAACGCAAATACCAATAATGAAGAGATCAATAACCTGTGGTTATGTCGCTGTCCGCCGGGTCGCCGCCTCCATCTCGCCGCGCAGCAGCTCGACAAAGGCCTCGGCAAAGCCGGAGATCTCCAGGTCCGAGCGCCGCGCCACATAGGTGCGGAACGGCGTCGGCTCGGCGATCGGGATCAGGCGGATGTCCGGCTCGACGCGTGGCAGATCGGCGACGGTGAAATTGTCGAGAACGGCAACGCCGAGGTTCTGCCGCACCAGCCCCAGCACCGTCGTGCCGAAGCGGGCGCGGATCTCGATGTGGAAGTCTAGGCCCTGGCGGGCGAAGATCTCGGCGAGGATCGCGCCGTAGGGGTCCGCCGGGTCGATGCCGATCAGCGGAAAGGCGGCGATCTCAGCCGCGCCGACGCTGCTGCGCGCGGCAAGCGGATGGTCGCGATGGGCGACGCAGAACAGGTGCCCCTGCGCCAGCGGCTCGAAGACGATGGAGGAATGCTCGAAGCGGTGGCTCATGCACACGAACTGGCCCTTGCCGAGCAGCAGGAAGTCGATGGCCTCCTCGATCTTCAGGATCTCGATGTTCATGCGGATGTCGGGATAGCGGGCCTTCAGCCCGGCCGCCGCCAGCGGCACCATCACATTGGCGATGCTGGGCACGGAGGCGAGCGAGATCTCGACGTCGTGGCCGCGCTCCAGCTGGCCGATGGAGAGCTGCAGATGGACGAGCTTCTTGTGAACCTCCTGCAGCTGCAGGAACACCTGCTGCGATTCCGGCGTCGGCACGTAGCGGCCGCCGCTGCGGGTGAACAGCTTGATGCCGAGCGAGGCTTCCAGATGCTTCATCGTCCGGCTGATGCCGGGCTGGGCGACGTTGAGAATGCGCGCGGCACCGGCAATCGAGCCCGCCACCATGACGGCGCGTAGCACTTCGATCTGGCGGAGCGTCAGCGGGGTCTCGTTGGCCATGCGCGGGCAAGGCTACAGCCGCGCCCGCCGCTTGGAAAGCGGCAGCTTGCGGAACGGTTCCTAGGCGAGAGAAAGGCCGTAGAGCGCCTTCACTGCCGCAGCGTCATCGTCGATGCCGAAGGCCTCGCGGCCGGCCGCCGCCCGGTCGTAGTCGACAATCGCCTCGTGCTGGGTGTGCGGCCAGTCGGTGCCCCAGACCACATGGTCCGGCGGCAACAGCGCAAGCAGCGCCCGCGCATGCGGAGCGACGTCGACCGGCGAGCGGTAGGGGGCGGAGAACTTCACGAAAAGCCGCGACAGGTCGCCGGCCTGCGCCAGTGCGCAAAGCCAGGGATCGCGGGCAGGATCGGCCTCCGCCGGCAGGCCGAAATGGTCGACGACGACGGTGACGCCGCGCGCAAGCAGCGGCCCGACGATGGCCGGCAGGCGCGGCCCCTCCAGCTGGATCTCCACATGCAGGCCGCGCTCGCGCAGGTGCTGAAGCAGCCCGGCGACGGCTGGGCTCTCAAGGTCGGGGAGCGGTGCCCCGCGCACCAGGTTCCAGCGGATGCCGCGAATGCCGGCGGCGACCAGCGTGTCGAGCGCGGCCGCGTCGATCTCGTCCGGCACGACAGCGACGCCGGCAAAGCGCTTTGGGTCGAGCCGCGACAGGGCATCGAGCAGCTGCGAATTGTCGAAACCGAGAAAGCTGACCTGGACGATGACGCCGCCGGAAAGGCCGTGCCGCGCCAGGCCGGCCTGCCAACTGGCGAGCGGCGCCGGCACCGCCGGCACGTAGCGCGCACCGCGCGTCGCCGTTACTTCCTCATAGACATGAACGTGGCAATCGAACCGGATCATCCGCAACTCCCGAGAAGAATTCATATATATGACTAGTTGACTGAATGGGTCAACGTCCGCTAAGGAAGATGCGGAGGAGGAGACGGAATGGCCCACAGGATACCCAGCGCGGACGAGCGGCTGCCGGCCTATGCCAGGCTGCGCGACGCCCTTGCCTCCCGCATCGCCAGCGGCGAGTGGGGCCCGAACCATCCGATCCCCTCCGAGGCGCGTCTGGCGCGCGAGTACGGCATCTCCATCGGCACGGTCCGCAAGGCGGTCGACGGGCTGGTGGCGGAAGGCCTGCTGGAACGGCGCCAGGGCTCTGGCACCTATTTGCGCCGCCCGTCCTTCGACGCGACGCTCTTCCGGTTCTTCCAGGTACGCGGCCCCGACGGCGCCCCCTCCTCCATCCCGACCAGCGAGCTGATCCTGCGCGCCCGCACCACGGCGCCGAAGGAGGCCGAGGTGGCGCTCGGCACGCACGACGTCATCGGCATCATCCGTCTGCGGTCCCTGTCGGACCAGCCGGTCCTCTTCGAAGAGCTCTACATTCGCGCGGATCGCTTTGCCGGCTTCGAAAGCCTGCCCGACAGCGCCTTCGGGCCGCTGCTGTATCCGCTCTACTTCGAGCGCTTCGGCGTGCTGGTGAAGCGCGCGACCGACGACCTGTCCTTCGGCCGCGCCGACGAGCAGGTCGCCGCCCGGCTGAAGCTCAAGGCCGGCGACCCGCTGGCGATCATCCGGCGAACCGCCTTCGACATCGACGGCACGCCCGTCGAGTGGCGCATCGCCCGCGGCAGTGCCGCGCAGTTCCACTACCGCAGCGAAATCGGCTGACAAAAGCCGCCTCACGGGAGAGAAACAACATGAAAATCAACAAGATCATTGTCGCAGCAGCCCTGCTCGGCTGCACCTCCATGCCCGCTCTTGCCGACTATCCCGAGCGCCCCATCGAACTCACCATCCCGGCCGGTGCCGGCGGCGGCACCGACACCAGCGCCCGCAAGCTGGCCCTGCTGCTGGAAGAGAAGCTCGGCACCTCGATCGCCGTGCTGAATGTCGGCGGCGGCGGCGGCTCGGTCGGCGCCTCGCAGTTCATGCAGGCCAAGCCCGACGGCTACGCGCTCTTCGCCACCTGGAACAGCCCGCTGACCACCGTGCCGCAGGTCCAGAACGTCGCCTACACGCTCGACAGCTTCACGCCCATCGCCTCGACCTCCGAAACGGCCTACACGCTCTGCGTCCATCCTGAGTTTCCGGCCGAGACGGGCGAAGAGTTCCTGGCCGAGCTCGCCGCCAACCCGGACAAGTACACCTACGGCAACGACGGCATCGGCGGCACGATGCAGCTGGCGGCGGAACGGATCTTCCAGGCGCGCGGCATCAAGGCGGTCGCCATCCCGTTCGGCGGCGCCGGCGAGACGCTGCAGAACTTCCTCGGCAAGCATGTCGACATCTATGGCGGCTCGATCTCGCCGGTCCTGCCCTACGTCGAAGAGAAGCAGGCCAAGTGCCTCGTCGTGACCTCGGCGGCCGACGTGCCGGCGCTGCCGCAGGCCGCCGGCCTTGCAAGCCTCGGCCTCGGCGACAAGGAGACCCTGCTGTGGCGCGCGATCCTGGGTCCGAAGGGCCTCGACCAGGCCATCGTCGACAAGCTCGCCGCCGTCATCGACGAGGCGGTCAACGACCCGTCCTATGTCGAGTTCCTGGCCTCCAAGGGCGAGGTTCCGAACGTGGTCAAGGGCGAGGCGCTCGGCGCGCGGCTGAAGACCGAGTTCGACGCGCTGGCCGTCGTCTCCAAGAACCTGGGCCTGGCGAAGTAAGATGGAGCGCAGCCAGGACCTGGCCCTCGGCCTGCTCTTCGCGGGCCTCGGCCTGGCGGCCGCATGGCAGGCCGGCTCCTACCAGGGAGCCGGCGGCACCTACCCGATGGTGCTGGGTGTGGTCCTGGCGCTGTGCGGCGCTCTGGTGATGCTGCGCGCCGCCCGATCCAAGACCGATGCGCCGCGGCGGCTCGTCGACGTGCCGGCCAACCTCGTCAAGGCACTGGCCGCCGGCGTCATCTACGTGGCGCTGATCCTACCGCTCGGCTTCTACACCGCCTCGGTGCTGCTGATGCTGGCGCTGCCGCCGATGCTGGGCTTCCGCCGGCCGCTCTACACGGCGATCGTGGCGGCGAGCTTCATCGCGCTGGTCTGGATCGTCTTCTCGCTGGTGCTCAACAAGCCGCTGCCGGCCGAGCTTTGGGCCGCCTCGCGCCTGGGAGGCTGAGATGGACTTCCTGCTGAACGCCGTCTCCGCCGTGATGGCAACCGGGCCGCTCGTCGCCATGCTGGGCGCGACGCTGCTCGGCGTGCTGATCGGCGCCCTGCCCGGCCTCAACCCGGTCATGGCCATCGCCCTCTTGCTGCCGCTGACCTACTCGATGGACCCGCTGGTGGCTCTGGCGATGGTCGCCGGCATCTACAACGGCTCGATGTATGGCGGCGCGATCCCGGCGATCCTGCTGCGCATTCCGGGCACCCCGGCTTCCATCGCCACCACCTTCGACGGCTTCCCGATGGCCGAGAAGGGCGAAGCGGCCAAGGCGCTGAAGATCGCCTGCTGGTCGTCGGCCATCGGCGGCATCGCCAGCGCGCTGGCCCTGATGACCGTCGGGCCGCTGCTGGCCCGCGCGACGCTGCATTTCGGCCCGGCCGAATATTTCTGGATCGCCATGTTCGGCATGGCCTCGGTCGGCGTCATGGTCGGCAGCGACCCGGTCAAGGGCGTGATGGCGGCGGTGCTCGGCCTGCTGCTCGGCACGGTCGGCATCGACCAGCTGTCGGGCCAGGCACGCTACACGTTCGACCAGCCGTGGCTGCTCGGCGGCCTCGACCTGGTGGTCGTGCTGGTCGGCCTCTACGCCTTGCCGCCGGTGCCGCAACTGGCCGAAAAGTGCGATCTCAAGGGCCTTTCGGCAGCCCAGCTGCGGCTGGCCAGCGTGCCGTTCCGCAAGGGCGAGGTCAAAGGCCTGCTGCCGACCTGGGGCCGCTCGTCGCTGATCGGCATCTTCGTCGGCATCCTGCCGGGAGCGGGCGGCAACATCGCCGCGTTCCTGAGCTACAACGCCGCCAAGAACGCCAGTTCCGAGCCCGAAAGCTTCGGCAAGGGCAACCCGCAGGGCGTGGCAGCGGCCGAATGCGGCAACAATGCCGACAACGCCGCCTCGATGATTCCGGCGCTGACCCTTGGCATTCCTGGCAATGTCGTCGCCGCGCTGGTGCTGAGCGCGCTGATGATCCACGGGCTGCAGCCGGGACCGCAGCTGTTCCACCAGAACCCGGTGCTGGTCGGCGGCTTCATGATCGAGATGCTGCTGACCTCGGTGCTGATCCTCCTGGTGGGCGGCGCCGCCGCAACCAGAATCTTCGCGCAAATTCAAAGGCTTCCGGGCGTCCTGCTGGTGCCCTCGATCCTGGTGCTGATGTGCGTCGGCGTCTATGTGATCAACGGACGGCCGGTCGATCTGTGGGTAATGCTGGCGGCCGGTGCTGCCGGCTACCTGCTCGAAAAGCTGAACGTGCCGCTGGCGCCGATCATCCTGGGCATGATCCTGGGGCCGATGGCCGAGCAGAGCGTGCGCCGCGCGCTGCTGATCAGCCGGGGCGACCCGGTGGAGCTGCTGACCCGGCCGATCTCTGCGGTGCTGGCCGCGGCGACGCTGGCAATGATCCTGTGGCCCGTGATGAAGGCGCTGAAGCGCCGGCGCGACAAAAAGATGAGCGAAAACAACGCTTGAGCGAATTTCGAGAATTTTCGAGACGGATTTTGCAAAATTTCGAGAAATCTTGACGCAAGCGCTCTCAATCGTCTCAAAAAACGACGCCCGGACGAAGACCCGTCCGGGCGTTGTCGTGTGCGGGGATATCTCGAACCTGTCCCCGCCCCCGCTCTCCAAGTAATCCCCGCCGGTCCGACCCGTGGCATGATGGCGACGGATCGGACGAGCGGGTTTGCCGATTGAGGCGGCGGCGTCTCAGGCGGTCGCTTCGGCCGTCTTGCCGGCGCGGGCCGCGTTCGCCTCGCCGATGTCCCAGAAGAGGCCGGCCATCATCGCCAGCGCTTCGCGGGTCATGGAATGGAGCGCGTGCTCGTTCGGCGCGTGCTGGGAGCAGCCGGGGTAGGAATGCGGCACCCAGACGGTCGGCAGGCCGAGAATGTCGGCGAAGGTCTCGTTCGGCAGCGAGCCGGCGAGGTTCGGCAGAATCGCCGGCTTCTTGCCCGTGGTCGCCTCGATGGAGGTCTTGACCCGCGTGACCCAGGGATGGTCGGGGTCGAGGCGCGTTGCATGGAAGAAGCCGCGGTCGGCGGGGACGATCTCGACCATCTGGAAGCCGTTGGCATCGAGATGACGACGCAGCGCCGGCAGGATGTCGTCGGGATCGGTGCCGACCACATAGCGCAGCTGGCAATGGGCATGGGCGCGGCCCGAAATGGCGTTGACCGGAGCGGACGGCACGCCGCTGGTCTGGGCGAGAATGGCGAAGCTGTTCCAGCCGAAGACGCGCTCGGACGGGGTGAGGCTCTCCTCGCCCCAGTCGGTGTCGACGGTGGGTCCGTCGAAACCGCCGACCGGGCAGTCCTTCAGCGCCTCGCGCACGGCCGGCGTCAGGCTGGTCGGGCGCCACTCCGGCACCTGGATCTGGCCGCGGCGGTCGGTGATCGAGGCGAGCGCATGGGCCAGCACCATGGCCGGGTCGCGCAGCAACCCGCCCCAGTTGCCCGAATGGTGGGCGCCCTCGCGCAGCTCGACGCGCAGGTCGAAATTGACCGCGCCGCGCGAGCCCATGAACAGGGTCGGACGGTCGGGATGCAGGCGCGGGCCGTCGGAGGCGATCAGCACGTCGGCGGCGAAGGTCTCGCGGTTCTGCGAGAACAGCTCGGCAAGGCCAGGCGAGCCGCATTCCTCGCCCATCTCGATGATGATCTTGCAGTTGAAGCCGAGCGAGCCGCGCTCCTCAAGGATCGTCCGCAGCGCCGCGATATTGATGCAGTGCTGCCCCTTGTTGTCGGCGGTGCCGCGCCCATAGAGCTTGTCGCCCTCGCGCACCAGGCGGAAGGGATGCAGCCCCTCGCGCCACTGGTCGGTCTGGGCGCGGATGACGTCGCCATGGCCGTAGGTGAGGACCGTCTCGAAGGCCGGGTCCTCGATGCGCTCGGCAAAGAGGAAGGGCACGGACGGGTCGACCGGGTTGGTCATGATGCGGCAGGCGAAGCCGAGCCCGGTGAGCTTGGGCTCCATCTCCTCGACCAGGTAGCGCATCAGCTCCGCCCGACGGGACGGGTCCTGGCTCTCGGTCTCGAAGGCGAGCATGCGGGCGAGCTCGGTCTCGTAACCGCCGCTCGAAAGGAAAGTGTCGATGCGCGCGATGACGCTCTCACGGTTTGCCACGTCAGGCTCCCTCGGTTTCGGGCACGGCGTCGCCCCATGGCGACATGATCTCCGTGCAGCCCATGTTGATGCCGTCCTGCCGCAGCACGCCGGCCGGGCAGGCGAAGGCATACGGGAAGACGGTGCGGCGGGTGGCCGTCACCGGATGGACGGCGGACAGCGCGGACACGACCGACTGCGGCAGCGTCTCGTCGGCGAGGATCGCCCCGCCGCCGCTGTTGTCGATGCGCGGCTGGTGAAAGGCCTCCTCCAGGGACATGTCGAAGTCCATCAGGAAGGAGGTGAGATTGAGCACGGCCGGCAGGATCTTGCGGCCGCCGGACGCGCCGATGGCGAAGCGCCGGCCGGCCTTCTCGCCGATGGCCGGGCAGACGTTCATCAGGCAGGCCTTGTTCGGCGCCAGCGAGTTCGGCTTGCCGGGCTCGGGGTCGAACCACATGATGCCGTTGTTCATCAGGAGGCCCGTGGAGGGCGAGACGACGCGAGACCCGAACACCGCCAGCAGGGTCTGGGTGACGGCGCACATGTTGCCGTGCCGGTCGACGACGCTGAAATGGGTGGTGCAGGACGGGGTGCCGGAGCCTTCCGCCTCGCCCGTGTCGCCCATTTCGCGCAGCCGCCGCTCGTAAGCGGCCGACAGCGCGCGGGCCATCTCGGCATAGCTGGTGCCGTCCGGCGCGGAGGTCGGCGTGAAGGCGGCCTCCATCATCGCAAGACATTCGACGAGATTGGCGCCCGCCGTCAGGCCGCGCGCCGCATGGATCGTGCCGCCGCGATAGGAAGTCTCCAGCGCCGGGGCGAGCACCGCCCGGTAGGCGGCAAGGTCGGCCTGCGACAGCGAACCGCCCTTGGCCTGCACGTCGGCGGCCATCGCCGCGGCGATATCGCCCTCGTAGAAGTCGCGCGCACCGGCCTCGGCGATGCGCCGCAGCGTGCCGGCCAGCCGGCCCTGGTCGAGGCGGATGTTGGGAACCGCGGTCCAGCCGGAGGATTTCGGCCAGACCCCGTCGTCGAGGAACATGGCCGCCGCATCCGGATCCTTGGCGAGCTCGCGCGCCACCGACGAAATGATCAGCGAGGCGTACCAGTCGACCAGCATGCCCTCGGCGGCAAGGTCGGCCGCCGGCATGACCAGGTCCTTCCACCCCATCCGGCCCCAGGTGGCGTGCGCCAGTTCCATGCCGGCAACGGTGCCGGGAACCGCGATCGCCGTGGCGCCCTGGACGTTGCGGTCCTCGACCACGGACGGCCAGGGGAAGAGGTCGTTCGACTTGCCTTCGCCCGACAGCGGGTAGTCGGCCGGATCGAGGGCGGCGGGCGAGCGCATGCCGAAATTGATGCTGTGCGCCTTCTGCTCGTCCTCGCGCCACAGGACCATGGCGCCGCCGCCCGCCGGGCCGCTCATCCACGGCTCCAGCACGCCGACGGCGAAGGAGACGGCAACCGCCGCATCCACCGCATCGCCCCCGGCGGCCAGGACGGCCGCGCCGGTCTCTGCGGCCACCCGGTGCTGCGAGGCGACGACGCCGCCGCGGGTCTCGATGACATGCTTGCGCACGGACTGGGTGCGCGAAAGATTGCTCATGGGATGTTCCTCACCACAGGCGGGACGACGGCGGGGCGACGATGGTCAGCGGGGCGGTGGTCAGCGGGCGGGCGCCGCGTGCAGATGGCAGTCGACATGGCCCTGCGGCCCGGCGACATGGGGCGGCGGGGTGGTCTTGCAGATGTCCATGACCTTCGCGCAGCGCGGATGGAAATGGCAGCCGGACGGCGGGTCGATGGGGTTGGGATAGGCCGCGCCGAGATGGGTGTCGGGCACCGAAAGGTTCGGGTCCGGCGTCAGCACGGATTCCAGCAGCGCCTGCGTGTAAGGGTGGCGCGGGCCGGCGAAGAGTTCGGACGCCGGAGCCTCCTCGACGATCTTGCCGAGATACATGACGGCAACGCGGGTCGCCAGGTGCTCGACCACCGCCAGATTGTGGCTGATGAACAGATAGGTGAGGCCCAGCTCCTCGCGCAGGTCGCCGAGCAGGTTGAGGATCTGCGACTGCACCGACACGTCGAGCGCCGAGGTCGGCTCGTCGCAGATGACGATCTCCGGGTTCATCACCAGGGCGCGGGCAATGGCGACGCGCTGGCGCTGGCCGCCCGACAACTGGTTGGGATAGCCGCGCAGCACGCGCTGCGGCAGGCCGACGAGATCGAGCATGCGCGCGACGGACTTGGCCCGCGAGGCGCTGTCGCCGATCTTGTGGACCACCAGCGGCAGGGCGATGATGTCCTCGATGCACTTGCGCGGATTGAGCGACGAGTACGGATCCTGGAAGATCGGCTGGATGCGCCGGGCGAGCACGGTGCGCTCGCGCGCGGTGACCTCGCGCCCGTCGATCAGCACCTTGCCGGAGGTCGGTGCCTCCAGGCCGAGCAGGATCTTGGCAAGGGTCGACTTGCCGCAACCGCTCTCGCCGACGAGGCCGAGCACGTCCTTGCGGTGGATCTTCAGGCTGACGCCGCCGAGCGCATTCAGGGGCTTTGCGGCAGAGAACATGCCCTGCTTGACCCGGTAGGTCTTGGTGACGCCGACAAGTTCGAGGACCGGAGCGGCGCCGGCTTCGGGTGCGGCGGTTTCGCGCGTGACGGTTTCGGGCGTGCTCATGACGGGGCTCCTGCCTGGACCTCGTGGATGCAGCGATACATGTGGTCCTCGCCGGTCCGGCGCACCGGGACGTCCGAGGCGCAGGCGGCCTCGGCAACGTCGCAGCGCGAGCGGAAGGCGCAGCCTTCCACCTTGCCGATCAGCGAGGGCACGATGCCGGGAATCGAGCCGAGATGCTCGCCGGGCTTGGTCTTGCCCGGAACCGGGATGCAGCGCAGCAGGCCGCGGGTGTAGGGATGGCGCGGGTTCTCGAAGATCTCGCGGGCGCTGCCCTTTTCCACCACCTCGCCGGCATACATCACCACCACCTTGTCGGCGATGCGGGCGACGACGCCGAGATCGTGGGTGACCAGGATCATCGCCATGTTCATCTCGCGCTGGAGATCGGCGAGCAGGCGCAGGATCTGCGCCTGGATCGTCACGTCGAGCGCGGTGGTCGGCTCGTCGGCGATGATCAGCTCCGGCTCGCACATCAGGGCCATGGCGATCATCACGCGCTGGCGCAGGCCGCCGGAGAGCTGGTGCGGATACTGGGAGAGGCGGCTTTCGGCCGCGGTGATGCCGACCTTGCCGAGCAGCTCGATGGCCCGGGCCCGCGCCTCGGCCCGGCTGACCGGACGGTGCAGCTGGAGCGCCTCCATCAGCTGGTCGCCGATGGTGTAGGCCGGGTTGAGCGAGGTCATCGGCTCCTGGAAGATCATCGCCATGCGGTCGCCGCGCAGGGCGCGCATCGCCCGCGGCGACTGCTTGCGCAGGTCGATGCCGGAAAAGTCGAGCCGCGCCGCATTGCAGCGCATCTTCTTCGACAGGAGGCCCATGATGGCGAGCGAGGTCAGCGACTTGCCGCTGCCGCTCTCGCCGACGATGCACAGGGTCTCGCCGCGCTTCAGCTCGAAGTCGATGCCGCGCACCGCATGCAGGGTGCCCTGCGCCATCGGGATGTCGATGGTGAGGTTGTCTACCTTGAGGACAGGTTCGCTCATGGATCTCAGCCCCTGTTTTCCGGTGCGGTGACGTCGCGCAGGCCGTCGCCGAGAAGGTTGATGGCCAGCACCAGGATGAACAGCGCGACGCCCGGAATGGCGATCAGCCAGGGCTCGAACAGCATCATCTGCTTGCCTTCGGAGATCATCAGGCCCCAGGACGGGGTCGGCGGCTGCACGCCGAGGCCGAGGAACGAGAGCGCCGCCTCCAGCAGGATGGCGTGCGCCATTTCCAGCGTCGCGACGACGATCAGGTTGTTGACCACGTTCGGCATGATCTCGCGCAGGATGATGCGACGGGTCGAGCAGCCGATGGCCCTGGCGGCGTTGACGTATTCGAGGTCGCGCACCTGCAGCACGGAGGAGCGCATCACAACCGCGAACCGGTCCCACAGCAGCAGGCCGAGGACGCAGACCACCACCTGCAGCGAGCCGCCGAGAATGGCGACGACGGCCAGCGCCACCAGCACCACCGGCATGGCGAGGCGCACGTTGATCAGGAAGGTGACGACGAGATCCACCCGGCCGCCGAAATAGCCGGCGGCAACGCCCATCGCCGTGCCGATGAGGCCGGAGATCAGCGCGGCGAACAGGCCGATGGCGAGCGAGATGCGCGCGCCGTAGAGCAGCCGCGCGAGATAGTCGCGCCCCAGATAGTCGGTGCCCAGCAGATGGTTCGGGTCCGAGCCCGCCATCCAGAACGGCGGCTTCATGCGCGCCATCAGGTCCTGGGCGTAGGGGTCGTGCGGCGTCAAGAGCGGGGCGAACAGCGCCAGCGCGACGATGATCGTCAGGACGACGATGCCGAAGACGAGACCGTAATGGCCGAAGATGCGCTTGCGCAGGAGCGCGGCCGGGCTCGGGGTGCGGAGGTCTTCCGCGACGGTTTCGATGGTGCGTGCCATGTCGGATCAGCCCACCCGGATGCGCGGATCGAGCCAGGCATTGACCAGATCCGACAGGAACGTGAAGACGATGTAGAACAGCGAGAAGATCAGGATCAGCGCCTGCACGGTCGGCAGGTCGTTGCGGGCGATCGACTCCCAGGCGAGATAGCCGGCGCCGTGCAGGGCGAAGATGGACTCCACCACGATGGAGCCGCCCAGCATGAAGCCCATCTGCACGGCGGCAAGGCTGACCACCGGCACCACCGCGTTGCGCAGCGCATGCTTGAACATCACCCGCGTCTCGCTGGCGCCCTTGGCGCGCGCGGTGCGGATGTAGTCGGCGTTCAACACCTCCAGCATGCCGGCGCGCGTCAGGCGCATGATCGCCGGCATGGCGTAGTAGCCGAGCACGACGGTCGGCATGATGAAGTGCTTCCAGGTCGAGGAGCCGGACGGCGGCAGCCAGCCGAGCTGGATCGAGAAGACGACGATCAGCACCAGGCCGAACCAGAAGCTCGGCATCGCCTGGCCCATCACCGACAGGAACAGCGCGGTGCGGTCGATCAGCGAGTTCGGGCGCATCGCCGCGGCAACGCCGAGCGGAATGGCGGTGACCAGCGCGAAGGAGATGCCGCACACGCCGAGCAGCATCGTCGTCGACAGGCGCTCGCCGATCAGCTGGGCGACCGGCACGCGGAAATAGTAGCTCTGCCCGAAATCGCCCGACAGCGCGCCGAACAGCCAGTCGGCATATTGCACCATGAACGGCCGGTCGAAGCCGTAGAGGACGCGGATCGCCTCGATGTCGGTGGCGGAGGCGTTCTCGCCGGCAATCGCCGAAGCCGGATCGCCGGACATGAACAGCAGGCTGAAGCTCAGCAGCGACACGGTGAAGGTCACCAGAATGGCGAGCCCCAGCCGTTTCAGGGTGAACATAAGCATCTCGGGTTCCGATCGTCAGGCGGCCGCATCATGCGGGGGCGGAGCGAAACGGGCTTGCCAATGGCGCAAGGAGCCGCGCTCCGGAACGGAAGGCGGACGCTCGCTCAGGCATGGCGAAGCTGCGAAAGGCACGATCCGCGCCCGGCGAGAGGAAGGCCGGGCGCGGGTCGCAGGTCTCGGCTCGGCGCTTAGTTCCAGCGAACGTGGAAGAAGCGCACGACCTCGTCCGGGGTCGGGGTGAAGGTCGCCTCCTTCGTGAACACGTAGTTCGCGTTGTAGGAGAACAGCGGCACCCAGTAGGCCTCGTCGGCGATCTTGTTCAGCGCCTTGGAGTAGTTCTCCTTGCGCACCGCCGGATCGACGGAGGTGTCGGCGACGTTGAGCCACTCCAGCACCTCGTCGTCACGGGCGAAGTCTTCCTTGCCGTGCTTGAAGAACTGGCTGGTGATCGCCGAGGCGTCGTTGACCGAGTAGGAGCCCCAGGTCTGGAAGCTCATGCTGGTCTCGCCCTTGTGGCGCATGTCGCGCAGGGCCGAGTACTGCAGGAACTTCAGGTTGGCCCGGATGCCGACATTGGCGAGGTAGGAGAGCATCGCCTCGGCATAGGGCCGGTCGCGGTAGGCGTAGAAGTCGACCTCGAAGCCGTCCGGATAGCCGGCCTCCGCGAGCAGCGCCTTGGCCTTCTCCGGATCGAACTCGTACTTGGTCACGTCGAGGTCGCAGCCGAACTGGCTCGGGAAGCAGGCCGAATGCACGACCTTCGAGGCGCCCTTGAGCAGGTTGTCGACGATGGCCTGGCGGTCGATGGCATGGGCGATGGCCTGGCGCACCTTGGTCTTGGTCATCGGGTTGTCGGCGCCGCTGCGGCCAGCCGCATCGAGCTCCAGATAGCCGACGCGCATGGTGCTCTCGTTGACGACGTTGACCCGGTCCATCATCGCCAGCTTCTCGGCCTGGTCGGCCGGCACGCCCCAGATGAAGTCGAGGCCGCCGCTGAACAGCTCGGCGAGCTGGGTGTTGATGTCGGGAATGGTGCGGATGTCGACGGTGCCGATATTCGCCATGCCCTTCGGGCCGCCGTGATAGCCCTCGTACTTCTTCAGCACGAAATGCTTGCCGGGCTCGACGCTCTCGACCTGGTAGGGACCGGTACCGACCGGCTTCAGCGCCATGCCGGCGGGACCGGCCTCGGCGTAATACTCGTTCGGATAGATCGAGACCGGGCCGGCGAGATACTCGAGCGCGGCCGGGAACGGACCATTGGTGAAGATGCGGACGGTGTACTTGTCGACCTTCTCCGCGCCCTTCATCCAGTTGACGTTGCGCTGGACGACGACGCCGTTCTCCGGCTTGGAGACGAACTCGACCGTGTAGACCACGTCGTCGGCGTCGAACTCCTCGCCGTTGTGGAACTTGACGCCCTCGCGCAGCTTCAGCTCCAGCGTGGTGTCGTCGACCCAGGTCCAGGAGGTCGCAAGGTTGCCCTCGTACTCGCCGGTCTCCTGGTTGAGATAGAGCAGGCCGTCCCAGATGGACCGCTGCAGGATCACGCCCTCGCGGGCGGAATTGAAGTAGCTGTCGACCGATTCCAGTTCCTTGGTGAAGGCGGCATTCAGCGTGTCGTTGGCCTTGTCGGCCATGGCGCTGCCGGCAGTCATGACGACGGCCAGGGCAACGGTGCTCATCAGGAGGCGTGTCTTCATCTGCTCAATCAACCGGCGCGGAACCGGTCCCTCTGGTTTTCGATTATTATATACTAATACGTTTGACCGTATTATGGTTGAGCGTATTGTCCAGTTTGGAACGTGTCAAGAATCCAAAACTCACGTCATCCGCAAGATTATTGCGCCAAAGACGGAGCGAAAGGACAGGAAGGGTCTATGCCGAAGGAAAAGCAGGACACTTTGTTCGTCGGCTCGCTCGACAAGGGGCTGCGCGTGCTCAGCCTGTTCAACGAGCATCACACGGTGCTGGGGCTGACCGAGATCGCCGAACTCACCGGGCTCGACAAGAGCGCGGCGCAGCGGCTGACCAACACGCTGCACAAGACCGGCTATCTCAACAAGGACCCGGAATCGCGGCGCTACAGCCCCTCGATCAAGTTCCTGGAGCTGGGCAACGCCTATCAATGGGCCGACCCGCTGGTGCAGCTCGCCATGCCCAAGGCGATCGAGCTGGGGCGCTCGCTGGGCGAGCGGGTCAACGTCGCCAGGCTCGCCGGCCAGGAGATCGTCTACGTGATCCGCATCCCGACCCAGCTCACCGCCTTCGGCGCGATGGTGTCCGGACGGCGGCTGTCGGCGCTGACCACCTCCAGCGGACGGGCGATGATCGCAAGGCTGAGCGAGGCGGAGCGCAAGGTGGCGGTCGAGACCTGGCCGATCAAGCCGCTGACGCCCAAGACGACGACCGACCGGGCCAAGATCGCCGAGGCCATCGAGGAGGCGGTCGCCTGCGGCTACGGGCTGACACATAGCGAGAACATCATGAACGAGATCGGCATCGCCGCGCCGATCATGTCCGGCGACGGGCGGCCGGTCGCCACCGTGCAATGCTCGGTCTCGAGCCTGAAATGGAGCGTGGAGCGGGTGCGCGGGGAACTGGCCCCGCACCTGATCGAGGTCGCCAACTCGATCCACCTGCCGCGCGGCGCGTAAGGCCTCGAGCCCCCGTCAGGCGGCTAAGTCAGGCGGCGAACCGGTCGAAGAGATCGAGCGGGCCGACCTGCCCGCCCTTGAGCATCAACCGCATGCCGTCGAGCGGCGTGCCCGGCGCATGGCCGCGGCAGACGGCAACGCCCGAACCGGCGCGGGCGACGAAGGAGAGACTCTCGAAGCCGAGGCGGCGCACCACCGCCCCCGAGGTATCGCCGCCGGCGACCGCCAGCGCGGCAACGGGATGCAGGGCGAGGATGCGCGCGGCGAGCTCGGCAAGGCTCTCGGAAAGGGCATCGGGCGCAAGGCCGTAATCGGCGTGCGGATCGAGATGGGCGAGCACGTTGGTGCCGCCGGCCAGCAGCTGGGCGCAGCGCGCCGCGAACAGCTCCCGCCCCTCCCCCGTGATGTCGGACGCGCCGAGGGCAAGGCGCGTGTAGCGCGTCGCCGTGGCGACCTGCGCCGCGGTTGCCGCCGAGCGGCTGCCGGCCAGCACCAGGCGCGGACCGGGAACCGGGCCGAGCGCAGACGCATCCGGGACGCTTTCGCCCCCCGTCTCTGCGGCCCTTCCCGCCACCGCCTCGGCAACGCCGCTGGCGCCGACCAGCAGCAGGGGCCGGCCATGGGTTTCCAGCAGCGACAGGGCAAGGCCCAGCATCTCGATATCCGTATCGTCGACCGCATCGACCAGCACGCGGCGCCCGCTGCCGTCCGCCATGGCGGCCACACTGGCTGCGGCATCCGCAAGCTCGGGCCGCGCCAGCAGCGCGACATCGCCGAGCCCTTGCGCGGCGAGATGACGGCGCAGGTCCGCCTCCCCCATCGGCGTGACCGGATGGCGGCTCATCACCGGATGGCGGTCGATGCGGTGCACCTGCCCGTCGGGGGCACGCGCGAACAACGTGCCGAACAGGCAGAAGCGCTGCAGGCTGGGCTGGCCGCCGACAATGACGGTGAGCGCCGGCGACAGCTCCTCCTCCAGCACGGCGACGGCCGCGCCGACATTGCCCACATGCGGGGCGGAATCGAAGGTGGAGCAGATCTTGTAGTGCACGAAACGGGGCAGGCATCCCCGCACCAGCGGCATCAGGGCGCGCAGGCGCGGCTCGACCTCAGACGGCGCGCCGGCGCGAAAGTCGGTGGCGATGCCGACGGCCGGAAACGCGCCCTTGCCGCGCGGCGTCTGCGGCAGACGGGCAAGGCCTTGCCGCTCCAGGCACAGGCGCGCGGCAATGCCGGCCTCGGCCAGCGTCGCCAGCGTGTCGGACGCGCCGGTGAAATCGTCTCCGATGAAGACGTAGCCGCTCATGCCCGTTACCCGGCCTTTTTCCCGAAGAAGGAGAGCGCCCCGGCAAGCTCCGGCCGGGAGCGTGCAGCCTGCTCCAGATCCTCGTTCGCGGCGACCGCCTCCCAGGCCTGGCGCAGGCTGGCGACGCCAGCCGCCGGGCCCGAAGGATGGGCGAGGATGCCCCCGCCCGCCATGAACAGGAAGTCGCTCGACCCGGCGGCCTGCGCCGTAACCGGCAGCGTGCCGGCCCACTGGCCGGAGGAGAAGGCCGGCATCACCGCGTCCGAGGCATCCGGTGCGTCAACGGCGAGCGGCTGGAGGCAGCGGCGCGCCGCCTCCTCCACCTCTTGGGGAGCGTCGGAGAACTTGCCGCCGATGCCGTGCACATGCATGTGGTCGACGCCGGCAAGGCGGTAGAGCGCCTGATAGGCGTCGAAGCCGATGCCGAGCAACGGATGGCGGGCGAAGGCGCCGAAGCCGTTGCGATGGCCGTGCACGACGAGCGGCGTGGACCGGCGCAGCGACTGCATCGCCGACAGGCCGCACCAGTTGAGGCTGGCCATGACGCAGGACCCGCCCTCGCGCTCCACCAGATCCGCATGGCGGCGCATGGCGTCGAGCTCGTCGGTGATGTTGAAGGCGACCATGACAGTGCGGCCGCTGCGCTCGCGATAGGCCCGCACCTGAGCCATCACCGCGCGGACCCGCGCCTCCAGCGGCGCATGGTCCGGGTCGGCGCAGATCTCGTCGTCCTTGATGAACTCGACGCCGGCCTCGCAAAGATCCGCCACCAGCGCGGCGATCTCGTCGGCGCTCAGGCCGACATTCGGCTTGATGATGGTGCCGAAGAGCGGCCGACCAGCCACGCCGAGCACCGCGCGGGTGCCGCCAACGCCGTGCAGCGGCAGGTCGAACCGGGTGCGGCAGGCCTGCGGCAGGGCGACATCGACGAGGCGAAGCCCGGTGACCTCGCCGAGATCGTAGAGATTGCCGGCGACCGTGGCGGCAAGGGTCGGCAGGTTGGTGCCGATATTGGCGAGCGGATAGGCGATGCGCACCCGTGCGCGCCGCCAGGGGCCGGGCGTGCCCTGCCGCTCGAGCCAGGCGCTGGCAAGGCTCGGGGCGCTCGCCGGCGCCAAGTCCTCGACGGACAGCACCTCGGCGCCGGCACGGGCGCGGAGTTCGTCGCTCTCGCCGGCAACACGCACGAAGGTGCCGCAGCTCTGCTCGCCGGCCATGATCGCCGCGACCTTTTCCGGCGCGAGCGGCGTCTCGATCAGATAGGTCGCCTCGACGCTGTCGGCTTTGAGGGGGATCGCCTGCATCGCCCGCCTCAGATCGCGGAAAGGTCGGGGAAGGGACGGACCGGATCGCTGCCGTCCCAGCCTTCCGAGGCAGCGCGGATCAGGTCGAACATCCGGCCCTTCGGCCCCATCACCTCGGACAGCTCGATCACCGTGCCGGGATGGGCCTCGCGGTCGAAATAGGCGAAGCGGCCGTTCGCCCCGACCTTGCCGCTCATCTTCACGCGGAAGCCTTCGGCCTCCATGCGGGCGAGATCCGCGTCGTAATCTTGCGTCCAGTAGGCGACATGCTGCAGCCCGCGATGGCCGGCGAGCCGGAAGTCGCGATACATCGACGGGGCGTCGTTGCGGGTCTGGATCAGCTCGACCTGCACCTCGCCGCTGTTGGCCAGCGCAACGGAATTGTGGACCTTGAAGGACTGGCCGTCATAGCGGTAGTCCTCGATGGGCACCTTGGGATTGTAGTACCACGGGCCGACGCCCATGACCTTGTGCCAATGCTCCATCGCCGCCTCGATGTCGTCGACCACGTAGCCGAGCTGGCGGATTGCGCCGAGAAACCTGCTCATGAAGAACCCTATTGCGAGAGAAGTCGGGGAAGCCACGTCGACACGGCCGGCACGGCCGAGACGACCAGCAGCGACAGCGCGAGGGGCAGGAAGAAGGGCAGCACGCCGCGGATGACCGAATGGACCGGCATCCTGGCGACGATGGAGACCATGTAGAGGCTCATGCCGATGGGCGGCGTCAGCAGCCCGATCATCAGGTTGAGCACGAAGACGATGCCGAGCTGCAGCGGATCGACGCCGGCCTGGTGCAGCGCCGGGGCGACGATGGGCGCGATGATCAGGATCGCCGCGATGGATTCCAGGAACATGCCGACGACGAGCAGCAGCACGTTGACCAGCAGCAGCAGCACGAGCGGATTGTCGGAAAGCCCCAGAAGCATCTGCCCGGCCATCGCCGGGACCTGGTCGAGCGTCAGCACCCAGGCGAAGACGGCGGCCGTCGACACGATGAACAGGATGCCGGCGGTCGCCTCCACCGTTTCGCGCAGGCTCTCCCACACGGCCTTGAGGGTGAGCGAACGGTAGACGAGGAAGCCGATGGCCAGCGCATAGGCGACCGTGACGCCGGCGACTTCGGTGGGGCCGAAATAGCCGCTGAGCAGCCCGCCGATCAGGATCACCGGGGCGACCAGCGCCGGCAGCGAGATCACCGCCTTGCGGGCGACGGCGCGCAGCGACGGGCTGACCGTGTCGCGCGGCAGGTTGTAGATGCGCGCCATGACGGCGACCTGCACCATCAGGAAGGCCGTGATCAGCAGCGCCGGGACGATGCCGGCGACCAGCAGCTGCACCGCCGAGACATTGGTGACGCTGGCATAGATGATCAGCGGGATGGAGGGCGGGAAGATCGGCCCGATGGTCGCCGCCGCGATGGTGATGCCGGCGGCGAAATCGCGCCGGTAGCCCTGCGCCGACATCTGGTCGATCTGGATCTTGCCGAGCGCGCCGATATCGGCGAGTGCGGCGCCCGAGACGCCGGAAAAGATCAGGCTGACGAGGATCGACACCTGCGCGACCGCGCCGCGGATGCGCCCGACGACGAGCCGCACCAGGTCGAAGATATGGGTTGTGACGCCCATCGCGTTGAGCAGGCTCGCCGCCAGGATGAACAGCGGCACGGCGAGCAGCGGCGTCGAATCGAGCGCGTTGATGCCGCGCTGCGCCAAGACATGCACCGGCAGGTCGAAGGCGGCGATGGCCAGTGCCGAGGCAAGGCCGAGGGCAACGGCAATCGGCGCGCCGAGCAGCAGCGCGGCGGAAAAGACGAGGAGAAGCAGGAGGCTCATGGCAGGGCCTGATCGGAACCGGGGAGCGTCTGGCCGCGAAGAAGCGCGAGCAGGCGGGCAAGGGTGACCAGCGCCAGCAGCACCATCGCGACGATGGCCGGCGCGTAGAACACCCAGTTGGGGATGCCGAGGGTCGGGGTGGCGAATTTCCACGCCCGGCCGAGAAAACGGTAGAGCCCGTAGAGGAAGAAGAGCGAGAAGGCGAGGACGCTGAGCTCGACCAGCAGGCCGGTCCAGCGGCGGGCAGGCGCCGGCAGCGACATCGGCACCAGATCCACCGCCACATGCCGGCCCTGCAGGGCGAGCAACGGCACGCAGAGGAAGACGAGCGCGACGCCGCAGAAGCGGGCGAGCTCGTCCGCCCAGGGCATGCCGAGATCGAGCAGGTTGCGGCCGAGCACCTGGCCGACGACCAGCACGCTCATCGCCATCAGCAGCAGCACGGCGAGGGTGCGGCAGCACGCCGCCGCACCTGCAAGGAGCCTGCCGCCCGGGGGGACGGGACCGGCCCCTCCGGAATCAGGGGAGACGGGGTCAGTCGCGCCGGTCATGGCCGCACTTCTCGCTCAACGTTCGGGCGATCAGGAGATCGCGCGGATCTTCTCATAGAGGGCGCCGTATTTTTCGCCGAAGCGCTCGTTGACGAGCTTGCTGACCGAGGCGCGGAAGGCCTCCACGTCGAGCCCGTCTTCCGGCCCGATCACCGTCATGCCGGCCTCGCGCAGCGCCTGAGTATCCTTGGCCTCGTTGTCCTGGATCGCCTTGGTGGCGCGCTCGCGGATCTCCAGCGCAGCGGCGGCAACCGCCTCCTTCTGGGCCGGCGACAGGGCCTGCCAGGCGTCCTCGTTCATCACCACGACCTCGGCATTGGACATGTGGCCGGTCAGCATCAGATGCGACTGCACGTCGTAGAGCTTGACGTTGAGGATGACGTTGACCGGGTTCTCCTGGCCGGCGACGACGCCGGTGGCAAGCGCGGTGGGCACTTCCGACCAGTCGACCGGAACCGGAGCTGCGCCCATGCCCTCGATGGCGGCCTGGTAGATCGGGAAAGGCACGGCGCGGATCTTCTCGCCGGCAAGGTCGGCCGGCTTGTAGACCGCCTTGTTGGCGGTGAGATTGCGGCGGCCGAAATAGTGGGCGTAGATCACGCGGACATTGGCCGCCTGGATCAGGCCCTGGTTGAGCTCCTGCATCACCGGCGAATTGATGTCCATCACCTTCATCAGGTGGTCGACGTCGCGATAGAGATAGGGCGTGTCGAGCGCCGCGAAGGGCTCGTAGAGCGAGCCGATGCCGCCGGCGGTGTTGTGCGAGAAGGCGATGGTGCCGAGCGAGACAGCCTCGGCCAGCTCCTGCAGCTTGCCGAGCTGGGAGGAGGGATAGACCTGCACGGCGACGTCGCCGCCCGAATGCTTGGCCACCGCTTCCGCGAACCAGTCGGCCTGGGCACCGGCGACGCTGGCCGGCTCGTTGTTGTGGCCGTAGCGCAGGGTGAGCGACTGGGCGCGGGCGAAGCCCGGCGCCATGGCGAAGGCACCCGCACCGAGACCGAGCGCAAGGGCGCCGCGCCGCGTGACGGAAAACAGCTGTCTGGTCATTGCATCCTCCCAAGATGGTTCCATGGCCCGGCTTTTCCGAAGGCTCATGAGGTATTTTGACGGCCTTGAATAGATGGAGACCGCCGAAATCCGTTCCTCTTGACAAAAGGCTACGAAGCCGTGAGCATCACGTCAAACATCAAATATTGAGGTATTTTGAGGTGCCCTCAGGAGAGATCCAGCTCCCGTCCCAGATCCCGTCCCAGATCCCATCCATGGCGGACCTGGCCGAAGCGGCCGGCGTGTCGCTGGCGACCGTCGACCGGGTGCTGAACCGCCGCAAGGGCGTCAAGGACCGCACGGTCGCCCGGGTGCTCGCGGCGGCGGTGGAGCTCGGCTACATGAGCGCGGAGGAGCGCGACAAGCTGGGCGGCCAGCGCCCGCCGAACGTCGCCTTCCTGCTGCCGATGGGCAGCAACCCCTATCTGCGCCTGCTGGGCGACAAGGTGCGCGGCGTCGCCGACACCCAGACGCGCGATGCATCGCCGCTGCGCTGCTTCTTCATCGAGAGCTTCGATGCCGGCGCGCTGGCCGCGGCCCTGCGCCACCACGCCCGCTGGGCCGACGGCATCGCCTTCATGGCCATCGACCACCCCTTGGTGCGCGAGGCGGCGGAAGAGGTGAGCGCGGCCGGCACCCGGCTCGTCACCATCGTCTCCGACCTGCCGCACCCGGCGCGCGAGGCCTATGTCGGGCTCGACAACCAGGCGGCCGGGCGCACGGCGGCCCTGCTGCTCGGCCGGTTCTGCGGCGCGCGCGAGGGCAGCGTCGCGCTGGTCGCCGGCAGCCGCACCTACCGCGCCCACGCGGAGCGCGAGATGGGGTTCCTCGGCCTGCTGGAGGAGAGCTACCCGGACCTCAGGGTCGTCGGCATGCGCGAGGGCCACGACGACCGCAACGAGAACTACAACCACACCCGCTCGCTGCTGGAGCAGAACCCGGACCTCGTCGGCATCTACAATGTCGGCGGCTCGTCCGACGGCATCGCCCGGGCGCTCGCCGAAAAGGGGATGGGCGAGCGGGTCGTGTTCATCGGCCACGGCCTGACCGCCGACACCCGCCGCCTGCTGATCGAGGGCACGATGGACGCGGTGATCAACTCCGACCCGGACCAGGTGATCGGCGAGACGCTGGCCCGTTTCGCGCAGCCGGCAGGCGGCGCCGGCCTGCGCCCGCCGCTGAAGATGGACCTGATCTTCCGCGAGAACATCCCCTCGCAATATCTTTAACCGGCTAATTCGGTTTTCTCCGGAAGCCCCTGCACCCGCTTGCAAACTTTCCGTAACGTCGCGGGAACCAAATCGCCCCGACGCACGTTCATCTCCCGACATCGCCTGTTTTGACAGGGCGGAACGGCGGCCACCGGCCGCGCCCCGCACCGCAAAGTGACGCGGTCGACCGACGAGCACGCCGCCTGCGCGGCCGCAAAAGGAGTATGAACATGGGTATCGAGGTGGGGGGCCTGCTCGGCCTCATCATTCTGGTTCTGGACGTCTACGCAATCATCAAGATCGTCGGCTCGGGTGCCTCCACGCTCGCGAAGGTCATCTGGGTCGTCCTGATCCTGGCACTGCCCGTCCTCGGCTTCCTCATCTGGCTTGTGGCCGGCCCGTCGCGCCCCGCAACCGTTTGAGCACCGTTCGCCAGCCCCGCAACGTCCGCATCGGTAAAAAGTACGGCGCCGGATGGAACCAAGTCCGACACCGCGCGTTTACGGTGCGGAGCTGAAGAAGGATTTGCTGCCTATGCTAAATTACAGCGAGAAGTCCCTGAAAAAAGCGCCGCCAAACGCATCGGATGGCGATGTCCACTCTCGCATCAGCAACCAGCTGCAAACCTACTACAACGAGGTGCTGACCCAGCCCCTGCCCCAAAGGTTCGAGGACCTGCTGAGGAAACTGGACGAAAACGGCGGTTCCGAGGGGGAGACCCGGTAATGAGCGAGCACAGCGTCGAGCTGAAAGACGAGATGGTGGCCTGCATTCCCAGCCTGCGCGCCTTCGCGGCGTCGCTGGTCGGGATGGGCGACCGCGCCGACGACCTGGTCCAGGAAGCCTTGATGAAGGCGTGGTCCAATCTCGGCCGCTTCGAGCCCGGCACCAACATGAAGGCCTGGCTGTTCACGATCCTGCGCAACACGCTCTACTCGACGCACCGCAAGCGCAAGCGCGAGGTGCAGGACGTGGACGGCCGCTATTCGGCAACGCTCGCCTCCCATCCCAATCAGATGGGGCATCTCGACCTCGACGACTTCTGCCGGGCTCTCGACCAGCTTCCCGACGACCAGCGCGAGGCCTTGATCCTCATCGGGGCCTCCGGCTTTTCCTATGAGGAGGCCGCCGAGATTTGCGGCTGTGCCATCGGCACGGTAAAAAGTCGCGTCAACCGCGCCCGCGCCCGGCTGGCCGACATCATGGGAACAGAGTCGACGAGCGAGTTCGGACCGGATCGAGCCGTGGAAGCTGTCCTCGCCCTTTCTCCCGGTTCGACGGTGAAGATCAGTGCCATGGAGTAAACTGCCGCCCAACAGCACCCGGCTTGATCGACGGCTGTTCGCGCATATTGCGGCAGCCCTCATCCCCCTCGCCGCTCTCGCCTTCCTGCTGTCCTATTCCGATCTCGAGCGACGGTCCCAGGAGGAGCACAGGCGCTTCCTGGACTATGCCCGCCTGATCGGACAGTCGAGCGCCAAGGCGATTGCGCGTGCCGAAGGCTATGCCAGCGCGCTGACCTCCCAGGACCCCCAGGTCCTGGGAGATTGCCGTCGTGTCTTCTCCGCCATGCGCGAGGACCTGATCGAGGCGACCGAACTTGCCATCTTCCGCGGCGAGGTGCCCGTGTGCAGCCTCGGCCTCGGCGAGGACGGTCAGGTGGTGCAGCGCCCGCTGGGAACGCCGGGCGACGCCGTTTCCGGCCCCTCCGCCAAGACCATCACGATCTCCAGGACCAACGAGGCCAGCGGCACCCGCATCGATATCGGCCTGCGGCCGCAGACGCTGCTGATCGCCCCGATCACCGCGACGGCGGCGACCAATATCGGCTTTGCCCTCGTCGACAAGAACAGTGCGGTGCTCGCCTCCCATGTCTACGAGGAGAACGACATCGGCAACTTCCTGCAGATCGTCGGCGAAACGCGCGCCGACGGGGCGGACTTTTCCGAAAGCGACCGCGGCTGGTTCGTTGGCTCCAGCGTGCTGCCCGGCACCGAATACCGGGTCGTGACCGCCAGCCGGTCGTCGGAACACCGGCTGGAACTGTGGCTGACCGTAATGCGCGCGCTGTTGCCGCCGCTCATCCTGCTGGCGGTCGTCTTCGTGGTGCTGCGCTACGGCATCCAGCGGTTCCTGCTGCGCTATCTCAGCCACATCTATTCGACCTTCCGCCAGTACGGCACGGGAAACACACGCGCGCGCGTCGGGCAACTGGCGGGCGCCGCGCCGGAGATCGACCTGCTCGGCGTGACCTTCGACATGATGGCCGACCGGATCGAACGGCGCACCCACGACACCGAGGCCGCCCTCGCCGAACAGCGCCGGCTGAGCCGGGAACTGCATCACCGCATCAAGAACACGCTGCAGATGATCATCAGCCTGGTCAGCATGCAGCGCCGCGACGCGACGGGCCCGCGCGAGAAGGCGGCCCTTCGGGTGACGCTGGAGCGGATCCTGGCGATCTCGGCCGCCTACCGGGTGTCCTACGCCTCGACCGAGGGCACCAATGTGGCGCTGACGGCGCTGGTGCACGAGGTGGTGGAGGCCTTGCGGGGACCGGCAACGCTGCCGCAGGGCCGTGTCCGCATCCAGACCAATGCCGGCGCCAATGCCGCGGAGATCGACCTCGACCGCGCGATCCCGCTCGCCTTCATCCTGGCCGAGCTGCTGCCGCCGCGGTTCGACTGCCTGCTGCCGGGAGAGGTCCTCACCATCGAACTGGCCGGGGCCGACAGGATCGCCATGGTGATTTCCGGCGCCAGCCAGATCAACGACACGCTGGACGGCAACGAGACGGGCACGCCGGCCTCGCTGCGCTCGCGCCTGGTCCATGCCTATCTCCACCAGCTCGACGCGACCTGCGGCATGGAGGATGCAACGGCCCGGCTGGAGATCCCGCTGCACCCGGTTCCCGGACCGCAGGCCTCCGCCTCGATGCACTGAGCGCCGCGCATCTCGTCTTCAATCTTTCGGGCCGGCAGGGATCTGTCGGCCTTTTTCGTCTGTCGTCCGGCACGAGGCGGCCCAACACAAAAAGGCGCCGCGGGGGTTGAGACCCCGCGGCGCAGCAGGCAGGCGGACAGACGAGGGAGGAGTGAGCAGGCCGCCTGCGTCGACGGTCGATGGCTGCTGTCAGACCGTCGGCGGGCGCCGGCCGCTGATGAGACCGTAGACCAGCGAAATCACGAAGAGGATGATCGCGATGACGAAGATGAGCTTGGCGATGCCCATGGCCGTACCGGCGATCCCGCCGAAACCCAACACCGCCGCAATCAACGCGACAACCAGGAAGGTCAGAGCCCAACCGAACATGTTATTTCTCCTTTGAACAGCGTCCCGGTAGCGCAAATCCGTTTCGCGGAACCGGTACTCGTGTCCCATGCGGCGACAAGAACGGGTCGATTACTGAAGCAACCCTGCTTGCCTTGCGCTTGCACCATCGTGCATGGTCATGAAGTCAACCCGCCAGCAGAAGATTTGTTCAATCCGGTCTGAACTTTTTTTGAAGAGGCGCGCGATCGACAGCGCCTCCCGCCCTGACAGGCCGGAACGCGGGAGAGCGGATCGGCCGGGCGAAGGCCGAAGCCGGACCGGCCGGCATTTTTTCCAAAAACACCTGCCGCAGGCGCAGGCTCGCCCCCCCTTACGCCCCCCTTTCGCGCGCGCCTTACGCGCGTGCATGACGCGCGCGTCAAGTCGCGCCCGCGCGCACCTGTTCTTTTTGCCGAGGCGCCCGCCACTGTTGCCGAGTGGCGCCTGCAGGACCTGCCCATAAAGAAGAAAAGCACACGGAAAATCGAAGAATCGTGATTGCGGCCGGAACCTTTCTCCGGCGAGAGGGTTCTTCTACCGTGACCGGAACGAAACCTGAGCCGAACCCAAGATCGGCACGCAGGTTCGGGTTACGAGACATCAATCAGGAGACTAAAGACATGATCCGCACGCTTCTGACGACCACCGCCCTCGCCGCCGCCCTGACCACCGGTGCCCTGGCGCAGGACCAGAAACTCAAGGAAGACACCGGCATGACCCCGGCGGCTCCCGAGATGAACGCGACGCAGCCGGCTCCGGCGGGTGACGCCGCCGCGCCTGCCGCTGCCCCGAGCGCGACCCCGAGCATGGACGCTCCGGCGACCACCGGCGACACGGCCGCCGCTCCCGCAACCCAGGAGCGCGACATCCTGGCCGAGGTCGGTGTGACCACCGCCGAGGAGCTGATCGGCAGCACCGTCTACAGCGCCGACGACAGCGACATCGGCGAGGTTTCCGATGTGGTCGTGTCGAGCGCCGGCAAGATCGAGTCCCTGGTGATCGACGTCGGCGGCTTCCTGGGCATCGGTGCCAAGCCGGTTGCCGTGGAGCTCTCCTCGCTGGAGGTCCGTCGCGACGAGAATGGCGATCCGCGCATCTACACCACGCAGACCCAGGAGACCCTGGAAGCGATGCCGGAGTTCTCGGCCGACGCCGTTGACGGTGTCCGCAACGCCGCGCCGGTCGAGTAATCGATCGACACAGGCAGTCAAAGGGAGGTGCCGGCGCAGTCGGCGCCTCCTTTCTCCGTTGCCCGCCGCAGGACGGCGGCAACGTTTCTTTCCTGAAGGAGACCCCCATGCCGACCACCGCCGACACCAAGTCTGCTGCCGCCACCGCCAAGGCCGCCCGCGCCGACGACGAAGCCGCGTCGATCCAGGAGAACATCGAGCGCCTGCGCGGCGACATCTCCTCCCTCGCCAAGTCGATCTCGCGCTACGGCACCGAGAAGACCGGCGAATATTCCGAGCGCGCCAGCAAGGCCGGCAAGGACATTGCCGACGTCTCGCAGCAGACGCTCGACAGCCTGCACGAGGAGCTCAACCGCCTCGAGCACTCGCTGACCTCCCATATCCGCCGCAAGCCGCTGCAGTCGCTCGGCATCGCCGCCGGCATCGGCTTCCTGATCGCCATGCTGGCGCGGCGTTGACCGCAATGTTGCGCCTTGCCTCTATCCTGGCATCGATCCTCTCGGTGGACCTCGGCGCAGCCCTGCGCCGAGCCCGCCGCTCGGCGCTGTTCTGGGCGCTGGCCGGGCTGTTCGCCCTGGCCGCCTATGCGGCCGCGCTCGTCGCCGCCGGCCTGGCGCTCGCAGCCCACTATCCGCCGGCGACCGCGGCGCTGATGGTCAGCCTGTCGCAGGTGGGACTGGCCGCACTGGCGCTGCTCGGCCTTGCGATCAGCAATGCGATGGAACGGCGGCGCCAGGAGAAGAGAGACAGCCAGAGGAACCTGGCAACGACGGCGGTGCTCGCCGCGGCGCTGCCGATGCTGCAGTCGCGCAAGGGCCTGGCCTTCGCCGCCCTCGCCGGCCTTGCCGTCATCCTGGCGACCCGGCGCGGCGACAGCGACGCGGACTGATGATCCTATACGGAGGAGCCCGCCGCCTCGTCCGCCTCGTCTTCGGGAAGCGCCATGAGCTCGCGCAGCCGCGCCCGCGCCCGGTGCACGCGGCTTTTCAGCGTTCCGGTAGCGCAGCCGCAGATCTCGGCCGCCTCCTCGTAGGAAAACCCGGACGCCCCGACGAGCACGATCGCCTCGCGCTGGTCGCTCGGCAGGGCATCGAGCGCGTGGCGGAATTCGTTCATGGCGATGGACGCGTGCTGGCTGGGCGCCACGGACAGCTGCCCGGCGAGCTTTTCGTCCTCGTCCTGGACCTCGCGGGAGGATTTGCGCAGGAGGCTGTAGAAGCAGTTGCGCAGGATGCGAAACAGCCAGGCGCGCATGTTGGTGCCGGCATTGAAGCTCGCCCTAGCTTTCCAGGCGTTGAGAATCGCGTCCTGGACAAGGTCGTCGGCCAGATCGGCGCGCCCGCACAGCGATACGGCGAAGGCCCGCAAGGCCGGAAGCTGCGCCAGCATCTCGCGCTTGAAATCGGCCGAGGAAAGCGCAGTCACCGCTGTCATTTGCCGGACTTCTCCGAGGCTGACTTCTCCGACGCCGCCTTCTCCGCCTCGTCGAGCTGTTCCAGCAAGTCGAGGAACCGGCCCGGGGTGCCCTCCTCCTGCACGGTGTCGTAAAGCTCCCGCAGGCGCTGCGTGATATATTCCTGGCTCGCGGCCTCGTGCGCCTCCGAGACGGCGGGCCCCGTTTTTCCCGGCCCCGCATTTCCCGGTCCCGTCTTCTTCGTTCCGTTCATCCCAAAGCACCCGGTTCGTCCGTTTGACCCACTATAACCACCGAAGAAAAAAAATGGGGCGAGGCAGGGAACTTTTCTCGGGCACCCACGTTAGATTGAGTGTTGAGCGCCCGGACGGGCAGACAGGGAGTTCCACATGCCACTTTCGAACCGCATTGCGCCCCACCTTCCCTACTTGCGTCGATACGCAAGAGCGGTGACGGGGTCGCAGCAGTCGGGCGATGCCTATGTCGCCACCACACTGGAGACGCTGATTGCGGACGTCTCCTCGTTTCCCGAGACCGGCAACGACCGCGTCTCGCTGTACAAGGTCTTCGCGGCCGTGTTCGGATCCGTCCAGATGGACATTCCGCCCCTCGATTCGCCCTTCGCCTGGGAACGCCGGGCAACGGCGAACCTGTCCATGCTCCCCTCGCCGGAGCGCCAGGCGTTTCTCCTGACATCCGTGGAAGGCTTCGCGCCGGAGGAAACCGCGCAGATCCTCGACGTACCGGTCGACGAGGTGGAGGTCCTGCTGTCGGACGCGGCCCGCAACATCTCCCAGCAGATCGCGACGGACATCCTCATCATCGAGGACGAGCCGCTGATCGCCATGGATATCGAGCATATCGTGACGGAGCTGGGCCACCGGGTCTGCGGCGTCGCCCGCACCCACAAGGAAGCCGTCGAGCTGTTCACCCGCAAGAAGCCGCGGATGATCCTCGCCGACATCCAGCTGGCCGACGGCAGCTCAGGGATCGACGCGGTGAACGACATTTTGAAGAGCGAGCCGATGCCGGCGATCTTCATCACCGCCTTCCCCGAGCGCCTGCTGACGGGCGAGCGCCCCGAGCCGGCCTTCCTGATCACCAAGCCGTTCAATCCCGACATGGTGCGGGCCCTGATCAGCCAGGCCCTGTTCTTCGACCAGACGGTCGAAGCCGCGGCCTGATCGGGCCTGAATGGTCTTGTCTGCCGTCCAGATCCGGCCCCGCGCCACCGATGAGGTGGCGCGGGGCATTTCATGCGGGGCGCCGGAGGCTTACGGACGGCTCAGCCAGTCGTCGACCTCGCGCTCGGCTTTCTCTTCCGCGATGCCGTAGCGCTCCTGGAGCTTGCCCACCAGCTGCTTCCGGTTGCCGGCAATCACGTCCATGTCGTCGCCGGTGAGGTCTCCCCAGCGCTCCTGGACCTTGCCCTTGAATTGTTCCCAGTTGCCTTCGATCTGGTTCCAGTTCATGAAACTCTCCTTGTACTTCAACGCGAGTTCGCCTCGCATGAAATGAACCCCCGGCCGGGAAAAAGGTTCCGCCGGGGCTGCAGACGTGCCGTTTCCGCGGGGGCCGCAGCGGGACGGAGCGCAGGCGAGGCTGCGCAAACGAGGGGCTTCGGCACGATGGAAAGATGACGTGATCCGGCTTCTGCCTCCGAGCATTCTGATCGTCGTCGCCCTGGCCGGCGCCGGGATGACGATGGTCGTGTACCGGGCGGAAAACGCCGCCGACCGGATCCGTTTCGAAACCATCGCGCAGGCGGCGGCCGACCGCGTCGTCAACCGCGCCCATCAGCACATCGCCCTGCTTGTTTCCACCCACGCCTTCTTCGTCGCCCACGAAGGCGAAGTGGCGCGCGAGGCCTTCGCGCGCTTCACCGCTTCGCTTGGCCTGACGGAGGACTACGAGGGCATCCGCGGCATCGGCTATGCGAGGCTGATCCGCACCGGCGAGGAGGCCGGGGCCGAGCGCGACATCGCCGAAGCCTACGGGATCGACCGGGCGGTCTGGCCGGACACCGCGATGGACCGGCGCACGCCGATCGTCATGCTGGAGCCGCCGGACGAGATGAACCGCGCCGCCCTCGGCTTCGACATGTTCAGCGAGGCGCGCCGGCGCGAGGCGATGCTGGCGGCGCTGGAAAGCGGCGCGCCGCGCGCCAGCGCGCCCGTCGAGCTTGCCCAGGAGATCACCCAGGAGATCGAGGAGGACAAGCAGGCCGGCTTCCTCGTCTACATCCCCTTCCGCGCGGCAGCGGACGGCCCGGTCGCCGGTTTCGTCTACTCCCCCTTCCGCGCCGGCGACCTGCATGCCGCCGCGCTCGGCGGTCCGGACCGCCTGCCGCTGACCTTCCAGACCGCCGACACGACCGGCGAGGAGCCTGTTCCCCTCTTCCGCTCGCAAGGCTTCGGCGAGAGCGAGCCCTTCAAGAACCTGAAGACCCAGCGCGTGATGGACATCGCCGGGCGCCAATGGACGTTCAGCGCCCATGCGACGCCGGACTTCCGCGGCCGGGACCAGCATCTCTATTCCATGGTGACGGGCGCGATCTCGCTGCTGCTGGCGCTGGCGCTGGCCATGTCGACGCGGTTCCAGATCAAGTCCGTGCAGGCGGCCCGCGCCCTGCAGGCCGCCTCGCAAAAGGCCGTGCAGGAAAAGGACCTGATGCTTCAGGAGATGAAGCACCGGATCAAGAACTCCATCTCCCGGGTGCTGGCCATCGCCCGCCAGACGGCTGCGAATTCCGAGAGCATCGACGAGTTCTCCCAGTCCTTCTCCGCCCGGTTGCACGCGATGGCGAATGCCCAGGACATGCTGACCCGCTCGCATTGGCGCCGGGCGGACCTGCGCGAGCTGCTGACGACCGAGCTGAACCAGGTGCTGGGCGCCGATTTCGGCGAGGAGCGGGTCGAGGGGCCCAAGGTCCTGCTCGACGAGCGCACCACCCAGGCGCTCGGCCTCACCTTCCACGAACTCGCCACCAACGCGCTGAAATACAGCGGCATCGCCAGCGGCGAAGGCGACTTGCGGATTTCCTGGACCCTCGCCGGCAAGCGCAGGCACCGGGAGCTGCAACTCGACTGGGTGGAGACCTCCTCCGCGCCGGTCGAGCCTTCGGGCAGCGCCGGCTTCGGCACGCGGCTGATCGACGCCAATATCCGCGGCGAACTGGGCGGCCGGCTGGAGCGCGAACATCGCCCCGACGGGGTGCGCGTGCACATGGCGATCCCGCTGAAGGATCTCTGAGACGAAGCGCCGCAAAGCCTCGCCCTTTCCCCTGTCCGCCGTGCCGCCCCGTCTTTTCCCAAGGGGAACCTTTTGCCGGCTTGCGCGTTGAACATCGGAGGTCGTGCGCCGCATGTTGTCGGGACAGTCGGGCGACCGGACGGGCGGGCCGCCGGGCGAAACCCTCGGCACCTTGCACGACCTGCATTCGCAACTTTCGGGGGAGACGACCTTGTCGGCAACGGATTGGGAAACGGTGCTGGCCAATGCGGCGCGCCTTGCGGTGATCGTCCTCGGCCTTCTGGCCCTGCTGCTGGCCATCGACCACGCCCAGATGATCCTCGCGCCGATCTTCCTCGCCGTGGTCATCGGGCTGATGTTCGGCCCGCTGTCGGACAGGATCGAGCAATTCGGCATTCCCAGCTGGATCTCGGCGCTCGGTGTCGTCGCCGCCTTCCTCACCCTCATCGCCATGACCGGGACCGCCTTCGCGGTGCCGCTGTCGGACTGGATGGACAAGCTGCCGGAGATCTGGGCGAAGCTGCAATCGCAGCTGACCAGCTGGCAGGGCGTCATCGCCTCCTTCGGCGGCATGCAGGAGGAACTGCGCTCCGCGCTCGGCCAGACGACGGGCATGAAGGTGGAGGTGGACGACACCTCGGCGGTGGAAAGCGTCGCCTATTTCGCCCCGGCGCTGACGGCGCAGATCGTTCTGTTTCTCGCCAGCATGTATTTCTTCATCGCCACCCGGAAGCAGTTCCGCGAGGCGGTGCTCGCCTTCTGCCCGACCTCGGCCCTGCGCGCCAGCGCCAGGCGCATCTTCGAGGATGTCGAGGCCAGGGTGTCGCGCTACCTGCTGTCGATCACGGCGGTGAACATCATCCTCGGCCTTGCCGTGTCGCTGGCCCTGTGGGTGCTGGGTGTGCCCTCGCCCATGCTGTGGGGCCTGCTCGCCGGGGTGCTGAACTACGTGATCTATATCGGCCCGGCGGTGATGGCCCTGCTGCTGACCGGCGTCGGCCTTGCCACCTCCGAGACGACCTTCGGCATCCTGGCGCCGCCCCTCGTCTACCTGTTCCTCAACCTGATGGAAGCGCAGTTCCTGACCCCGGCGGTGCTGGGGCGCACGATGACGCTGAACCCGTTCGTCGTGCTGCTGTCCATCGCCCTGTGGATCTGGCTGTGGGGGCCGGTCGGCGGCTTCATCGCCGTGCCCTGCCTGCTGATCCTCGACACGGTGCTGACCAACATCCTGCCGCTGAACGAGGTGACGCAGGACGAGAACGCGCCCGTCGGATTGCCCGTGCCGCGACCTGCCTCCGGCGCTTCGTCTCAGGCGCCGTCGGCGCCCTCGGGCAGCGCGTAGGTCGTCACGAACTGGCCCTCCAGCCGGTGCGCCGCGATGGGAATGTCGTAGATCGCCGTCAGGTTGGCGCCGGTCATCACCTCGCCGGCACTGCCGTGGCACAGCACCCGCCCGTCCTTCATGCCGATGATGCGGTCGGAGAAGTTTCCGGCGATGTCGATGTCGTGCAGGACCACCACCACCGCCTTGCCGAAGCGCCGCGAGGCATCGCGCAACAGGTGCATCATCGACACCGCATGGCGGATGTCGAGGCTGGCGAGCGGCTCGTCGAACAGCATGTAATCCGTGTCCTGGGCCAGCACCATGGCGACATAGGCGCGCTGGCGCTGGCCGCCGGAGAGCTCGTCGAGGAAGCGGTCGGCGATGGGCTCCAGCCCGAGATAGGAAAGCGCCCGGCCGATCATCGCGTGGTCCGCCTCCCCAAGGCGCCCGCGCGAATGCGGGTAGCGGCCGAAGGCGACGAGATCGCGCACGGTGAGCCGGGCGGCGATACTGTTGTCCTGCTTCAGGACCGAGAGCCGGCGCGACAGCGCCTCACCGGGCGTCGTGGCGACATTCAGCCCGTCGACGGTGATCGTGCCGCGATCGGCGGCGAGCAGCCGGGCGATGAGGCCGAGCAGGGTCGACTTGCCCGCCCCGTTCGGCCCGATGATGCCGGTGAGCCCGCCGCGCGGGATGGTCAGGCTGACGCCGTCGACGACGACATGCCCGTCATAGGCCTTGGTCAGTCCCTCGATCTCGATCAACGCGCCATTCCCCTCAGCAGCATGACGATGAACAGCACGCCGCCGATGAACTCGGTGACGATGCCGACCGCCGAGCCGAAGCCCAGCATCTGTTCCAGCACCAGCTGGCCGCCGGCCAGCAGCAGGATGCCGATGAGCGCCGCCCCGACCAGCACATGCGCATGGCGAAAGCCCGGCACCAGCAGATAGGCGACATTGGCGACCAGAAGGCCGAAGAAGCTGACCGGCTCGAAGCCGTTGAGCGGGCCGACAAGGGCGGTGGCGACGCAGACCTGCAGCGAGACGAGAATGAGGATCAGCGAGACGGTGCGCCGGTAATCGAGCCCCAGGTTGATCGCCTGGTCGCGGCCGAGCAGCAGCACGTCGAGCCGGCCGCGCAGGCGCCACAGCGCCAGCGACACGGCGACGATCACCAGCGTGGCGATACCCAGAAGGTCCGGCGCGACGCCGTTGAAACTGGCGAAGAGGCGGTCCTGCAGCACGACGAACTCGTTCGGATCGATGACCCGCTGCAGCAGCACCATCATGCCGCGGAACAACAGGCCGAAGACGACGCCGACCAGCAGCAGCACCTGCAGGCCCCGCCGCGCGCCGAGGAACAGCCAGCGATACAGCGCCAGCGAGAAAGCCAGCATCGCCAGCGTTTCCACCGCGAACAGAAGCCGGTTGTCGACGCTGGCAAGCCGCGCGGAGCCGAGGAAGAAGACGAAGCACGTCTGCAGCAGCGCATAGAGCGCGTCGAACCCCATGATCGAGGGCGTGAGGATGCGGTTGCCGGCAATCGTCTGGAAGATCACCGTCGAGATGGCGATGGCGCTCGCCACCACGCAGATCGCCAGCAGCTTGCGGCCGCGAAAGGCGAGCGCGAACTCCCAGTTGCCCTTGACCCCGACGGTCATGAAGGCGGCCGCCACGACGAGGACCGCCAGCGCCAGCAGCGACAGCACCACGGCGGGCCGGCGCAGGGCCGCCTTGAGGCCACTGCCGGAGGGCGCGGCCGAAAGGGCGCGGTCATGCGGCACGGGAGGGGCGCCCCAGCAGGAGATAGAGGAAGACGAGGCTGCCGAGCACGCCGAAGACGGTGCCGGCAGGGATCTCGTAAGGAGCGACGATGAGGCGGCCGGCAATGTCGCAGGCCAGCACCAGGCCGGCGCCGCACAGCGCCATCCAGGGCAGCGAGCGGCGCAGGTTGTCGCCCATGGCGAGGCTGACGAGATTGGGCACCACCAGCCCGAGGAAGGGAATCGAGCCGACCGTCGTCACCACCAGCGCCGAGATCAGCGAGACGATGACGAGGCCGACGGCGAGCGTGCGTCCGTGGTCGAGGCCGAGATTGCGGCTCATGTCGCGGCCGAGCCCGGCGATGGTGAAGCGGTCGGCGGCGAGATAGGCAAGGATGCTCAGGGCCAGCGTCAGCCACAACAGTTCGTAGCGGCCGGCGATCACCACCGAGAAGTCGCCGTTGCGCCAGGCGCCGAGCGACTGGATCAGCCCGTAGTGATGGGCGATGTAGGCGGTGAGCGAACCAATGATGCCGCCGAACATGATGCCGGTCAGCGGCACGAGAAGCGGCGAGCCGGGCGGTATCGCACGCAGCAGGCGCAGGAACAGCGCAGTGCCGGCACAGGCAAAGCCGGCAGAGACCAGCGACTTCACCACCACCGGGCTACCTGGAAAGAACAGCAGCATCACCAGCATGCCGAGGCCCGCCGCCTCCGTCGTGCCGGCGGTGGTCGGCTCGACGAAGCGGTTGCGCGTCAGCATCTGCATGATGACGCCGGCAATCGCCAGGCACGAGCCGGCCAGCATCAGCGCGGCGGTGCGCGGCAGCCGGCTCTCGAGAAGCGCGAGCATGGCCGCCTCGCGCGTTGCCGGATCGAGCAGCCGGCCGGGCGTCAGGTCGGCGACGCCGACGAAGAGGCTGACGCTCGCCAGCGCCAGCAGGGCGAGGAGCCCCACGGCAAGGCCTCCTGCCGCAAGGCCGTTCGGGGAGCCGGAACGTCTCGTCGCCATGTCAGGTGTCGCTGTTCATCGAAGGGGCCGCGCAGGACACGGTCAGTCGAGCGCGGCGGCGATCTCGTCCACCATCGCCTGCATGGCGGTGAGGCCGGTGCCGCTGAGATACCAGCTGTCGGGATCGAGATAGACCACCCGGCCGTTGCTCCAGGCCTTGGTCCGGCGGACGATCTCGTTGTCGAGCAGGACGCTGGCCGCCTGGCCGCGCTGGCCGATGGCCGCGTCGCGGTCGATGACGAAGAGCGTGTCCGGATCGGTCTTGAGGATGAACTCGTAGGAGACCGCCTGGCCGTGGGTCGCAACCGCAAGGTCGGCAGCAGCTGGCGCAACGCCGAACACCGTGTGGATGATGCCGAAGCGCGAGCCGGGGCCATAGGCGCTCATGCGCCCGCCCGTGGTCATGAGGATGAGGCCGGTGCCGGCGCCCTTCGCCTTGTCCTTGAGCGCGGCGATGGAGGCATCGAGCGCGGCGATGCGGCGCTCGGCCTCCTCCTCGCGCCGGGTGATGCGCGCCAGGAGCCGGACCTTGTCCTTGGCGTCCTCGATGTAGCGGGAGGCATCGACCGTGACGTCGACGGTCGGGGCGATGGCGGCAAGCTCGGCATATTTGGCGGCCGAGCGCCCGCCGGTGACGATGAGATCGGGCGCGGCGGCCGCGACCGCCTCGAAATCCGGCTCGAACAGCGAGCCGATCTTGGGATAGGCGGCCTCATTATAGTGGCGAAGATAGGCCGGCTTCACCCCTTCCGGCACACCGGCGACCGGAACGCCCAGCGTATCCAGCGTGTCGAGCGCGGCAAGGTCGAAGACGAGGATCGTCTTCGGGTCGAGCGGCACCTCGCTGGTGCCCTGCGCGTGCTGGATCGTGATCGTCTCGGCGTGCAGCGGCGCGGCAGGGGCAAGAAGCAGGGCGCAGGCCGCAAGGGCGGAGAACAGGGAGGAGCGGAAGCGGGCAGGAACGGGCATGTCGTCCATCCGTTGGATGTGGGAGGGGGGCATGGGCCGCGGGCTCACTCGGTGCAGTCGATGGCGAACTGCACCGCATCGAGCGCGGCAAGGATGCGGGACGTCTGGTGGGTGCGGCCCTCGTATTCCTCGTAGGAAAAGCGCAGGTGCCCCTCGCCCTTTTCCGCAACAAGGGCAGCAAGCGCGCGGGCATTGGTCACCATCGCGTTGTTGGCGATCCAGCGGCGGCGCGCCTCCGCCCCCTCGCCGGCGCGCGCGTCCTGCGGGCCGAACTCTTCCTCCGCGCCGCCGACGGTGACGCGAAGACCCGGCACGGGCGCATCGGCGGAGGCGGCCGGCGGGCGGGCGATGGCACGCTCCAGATCGGCCAAAATCTGCCGGTCGTCGACCCAGATCGAGGGGCTGCTCGCCGCATAGCAGGAGAAGCTGTCCGGATCCGTGGCGAGGCGGTGCAGCACCATCAGCCCGCCGAGCGAATGGCCGAACAGGGTCTGCGGCCCGGTGCTCTCGCCGAGCAGGCTGCGCACCAGCGGCTTCACCTCGTCCTCGATGAGGGCAAGGAAGGCATCGCCGCCGCCGAGCTGCGGCCAGGGCTGGCCGTTGGGCCGCTCCGGCATGACATGGGCGCCGCCCGCCCGCGATGTCGGCGGGGTCATGTCGTAAACGCGCCGGTCGATGCTGGCACGGCCCCTCGGCCAGGCGATGGCGACAATCGCGACCGGCGAGCGGCCCGTGCGCGCGGCCAGCGGATTGAGCGTGCGGGCGATGTCGGTGAGGAGCGCGAAACTGTCCTCTCCGTCGAAACTGTAGAGCACCGGCCAGCCGCCGGCCGGCGCCTTGCCTTGCGGCCGGTAGACCAGCAGGCGGAAGGCCTCGCCGCCCGCCTTGGCGGTGAAGGCGATCTCCACCGCGCCCTCGATCCGCACGGGCGCAGCGGAAGGCTCCGAAGCACGCGCGAGCGTGCCCGCCGCAATCAGCGCGGCGAGGGCAAGCACGATCAGGGATCGCAGGGCAGGCAGCGGCATCGAGGCTCAGTCCTTGGTTTCCCAGACGATCTCCGGCTTTTCCCGCCAGGAAAAGCGCTCGAGATGATCGTGGACGACGAATTTGGTGCGTGCCAGCGTCTCCTCGGTCTTCGAGACGCATTCGATCTTCAGCTGCTCCGCGTCCGCCCACAGGCGGCAATCGCCGAAGGGAAAGTCGACCTCGCCGCTCGTCGCGTCGAAACGGGCCTCCACCTTGTGGGCGAAGTGCTTGCACAGCTGCTGCAGGTAGCGCGACGCATTGGCGGTCGCAACGGTGGTCTGAATGCCCGGCATGAATGGCTGTCCGCTATCAGGTTGCGCGGGACGGGGCGACGTCATGTCTCCGCCCCGCCTGTGTCTTGTGGTGCTTCCTTGAGGAAGCGGTCAGAACTTCGCCGAAAGCCGGAAGGTCGCGCTGCGCGGCTCGCCGTAGAAGTTGAACACCGAATTGCCGCCGACGCGCGAATAGTACTTCTCGTCGAAGATGTTGTTCACGTTCAGCGTCGCGGTGAAGTTGTCGTTGATCCGGTAGCCGGCCATCAGGTCGGCGGTGACATAGCCCGGCGCCTTGATGGTGACACCGCCCGACACGCTCGAGAAGGAGCTGAACGCGGTGACGCCGCCGCCCACGAACACGCCCTCGAAGGCACCGAAGCGCTCGTCGAACGCGTATTTGGTCCACAGCTGGAACATGTGCTGCGGGGTGTAGGTGCTGAAGGTCTGGCCGGCCTGGGCCGTGTTGAGATAGGTGCTGTCGGTATAGGTGTAGCCGCCGGCGATCTCCCAGCCCGGCAGCGGCGAGCCCGAGGCCTCGACCTCGATGCCCTGCACCTCGACCTCGCCCTGGGCGATGGAGGCGCCCGGCGTCGTCGGATCGGCGACCGCCCGGTTCGTGTCGCGCAGGTTGAAATAGGCGAGCGAGGCGTTGACGCCGCTGTCGAACAGCTCCGCCTTCAGGCCCGCCTCGTACTGCCGGCCCTCGCGCGGGTCGATCATCTTGCCGGCGACGTCCGTCGCGGTCTGCGGCTGGAAGATCTCGGTGTAGCTGGAATAGGCGGAGAGCCAGTCGGTCAGGTCGAAGACGACGCCGGCATAGGGCGTGAACTTGGCATCGACGTCCTGCTTGCCCGTCACAGCACCGGTGATCAGGTTGGTCGTCGTGGCGCTGTACCAGCTGAAGCGGCCGCCGCCGATCAGGGTCAGGCGCTCGATCGGCTTCACCCGCAGCTGGCCGTAGACGCCGAAGCGGTCGGAATCGGTGCCTGTCTGGACGGTGTAGTTGACCGTGGGCTCGGGCAGCGCGGAGTTCCAGTTGTAGATGTTCTGGTTGCCGGCGATGGTGCCGGCGCCCTGCAGCAGCGTAGCGTCGGTGTTCTGGTAGTCGACGCCGACGATGATGTTGTGCTCCTGGCCGAACAGCTCGAACGGCTTGCTGACATGCGCATCGAGGGCGAGCGAGCCGGCCTGGTAGTCGCGCGCCAGCCAGCGGGTGTCGGCCGTGTCGCCGCCGCCGGAGACGATGTTGCCGCCCGCGCCGACATAGCCGTTGGCCCAGGCGTAGAGGAAGTCGACATCCGTATCCTGGTAGCGGGCCGAGACCTTGGCATGGCCGCCGTCGTCGAACTTGTGCTCCAGCTCGGCGATGTAATCGGTGACGGAATTGTCGAAGCGGTTCCAGTCGGCGCCGGTGAAGGTGGAGCGGTCGAGATCGAGCAGCGTGCCGTTCTGCGTCGTCGGCAGGCCGTTGAACGGGGTGATGTCGCGAACCTGGTGGCTGACCGACAAGGTCGCCGTGGTGCTCTCGCCGATATCGGCCTGGATCGTGCCGTAGGCGACGCCGACGCCGTTCTCCGTCGTGTCGACGAAGCCCTTGTCGTGCTGCAGGACGCCGACGAAGCGGCCGCGCACCGAGCCGGACTCGTTGAGGCGGCCGGTCACGTCGACCTCGCCGCGCTTGTGCTCCCACGAGCCGAACGCGCCCTCGAATCTAGCCTCGAAGTCGCTCTTGGCCTGCTTCAGGCGCATGTTGATGGCGCCCGCCGGCTCGCCGGCGCCGCCGAACAGGCCGGCCGGGCCGCGCAGGATTTCCACATGGTCGATGATTGCCATGTCGGGCTGGGTGCCGTAGACGCTCGACAGCGGCGCCGGCAGGCCGTTGAAGTAGAGATTGTCGAACTCGAAGCCGCGCGAGAACAGGCTGGACCGGCCGTTGTCGTTGTTCAGCACGACGATGCCGGGCGTCTCCCGCAGGGCCGTGTCGAGCGAGGTGTAGCCGCCGTCCTCCAGCCGCTCGCGGGTCAGGACGGTGGTCGACTGCGGGATCTGGCGGACGGGGACGACATCCTTCTCGCCGACGCTGACGAGATTGGTGGTGTAGCTGTCGCTCTCGTCCGTCTCGTAGCTGGCGCCCTGCACGACGATGCGCTCGAGCACGGTCGGAGCCACGTCCTGCGCCAGCGCCGAAGCGGGAAGGACGAGACCGAGCGCGGTCGTCGCGAGCAGAAGCCGGCCAATCCGGGGCGAAGCCTCGCCCGGTACCGCCTGGCGGCCAATCTTCGTAGTCATGCACACCCCCATACACTGCCCGGCAGCGGGTGCCGAGCAGAAACTTGATAAAAACACTCATGTTTGTTAGAGGAAGCACCCGACCAATGCCACCGCCGGACCTTTGCGCAGGCGTCAAAGATGTTTGCGCGGCCCGCGGTGCCCGCAGGAGAGGCGGCCACGACAATGTCAACCGGCTGCAATATCAGGGATAACGACGTTCTGGCGAACGACTTGCAGGACTGCGCGGCAGTTACCGGCCCCGGATTCCAGCTGTTGCGGCCGCTGAGATCCTCGCGCGCGGCGGTGCTGCACGGCGATCACCGGATGACGCGCCTGCGCACGGGGCTGAACGTCCACACCTCCGACACGGTGACGTTGCAGGACATCGCCACGACCATCGAGCAGCCGCCGGGGCTGACGATCATGATCTTCCTCGACGGCGGCGTCGACGCAACGATCGGCGGGGTGCCGCTGAATGTCGGCCGGCACGAGGACGAGCCGGTGCGCGGCGTGATGATGTCGCGCACGCGGCCCGACCGCTTCGTCCGCCATGCCCGCAAGGGCGACCGGCTGCGCAAGGTGATCGTCACCATGTCGCCGCAGTGGCTGGCGGAAAGCGGCATCGACGACATTGCCGGCTGCGAGACGGTGCGCGCGTTCTGCAACACGCATCTTGCCCGCTTCGACTGGGTCGCCAGCCCGGCGATGATCGCCATCGCCGAGCAGATGCTGCATCCCCCGCACGACGGCAGCTATCCCGAGAGCCTGTATCTGGAAAGCCGGGCGCTGGACCTGGTCGCCGAGGCCTTCGCCGCGCTGGCAAGCGAAGGGCGCGAGGCGCTGCGCACCGAGCTCTCGCCGGTCGAGCAGCGCCGCCTGCAGGCGATCAAGGACATGCTGGCCGACCCGGAAGCCGACGGCCTGTCGCTGGAACAGGTCGCGCGGCAATGCGGGGTCAGCGTCAGCAAGATGCAGCGCCTGTTCCGCCTCGCCCATGGCGGCACGGTCTCGGAATATGTCCGCAGCACCCGCCTGGTGCGGGCGCGGCAGCTGCTGGAGCGCGAGGGCATCACCGTCGCCGAGGCGGCGCATGGCGCCGGCTACAGCAGCCCGGCCAATTTCGCCACCGCCTTCAAGCGGATGTTCGGCATCTCCCCGCGCGAGGCGCGGCGCAGCGCCCGCGCCTGAGGCAGGAGAGGCATTTCCGCCCGGCACAAAACCTTGCGCCCCATGCAATCGGCCCGGAAACCGCGATGGGTCTCCGGGCCGATACCGTGTTTCAGACCGTCTGGTCGTCCTTGCCGCGCCGTGAAAGACGCAGCGCGCTTCAGACGCCGAGGAACGGGTGCGGCCCGTCGAACCGGCCGACCGGGATCCAGTGGCTGAGCAGCACGCCGTCGCGCAGCTCGTGCAGCATCATCGCGCCCGGCTCCACCGTCAGGCTGTTGCCGGCAGTGGCGCGCTGGTCGAGCGTCACCGCATGCGAGGTGCCGGGGCAGACCTGGCAGATGCGCCCGTCGACAAGACCGGCGATGGAGCGGTGCAAGTGGCCGCAGACGATGCGCACCTCGCCCTTGTAGCCGGCGATCACGTCGCGCAGCGCAGCCGCATTGTGGAGGTTGTTGGCGTCCATCGCGGCAATCCCCGAAGTGATCGGCGGATGGTGCAGGCCGAGCAGAACCGGCTTGTCGCCGAGGCTGGCGAGACGCGCCGACAGGCTCTCCAGGCTCTGCGGCGCCAGCTCGCCATGCGGGCGCCCCTCGACCAGCGTGTCGAGGCAGATCACCGCCAGGTCGTCGAACTCGGCCACCCAGTCGATGGGACCGCTTTCCGGCATCCAGCCGCTGGCGGCAAGGCTTTCGCGCATCGGCTCGCGGGCGTCATGGTTGCCCGGCACGGCGCGCCAGGGCAGCTGCAGCGGCGCCATGATCTCCTGGAAGCGGCGATATTCGGCTTCGGTACCGTGCTCGGTCACGTCGCCGGTGACGATGACCATCGCCACCGGACCGATGGCCGGCAGCCAGCGGTTGATGGTCGCGACCGTCTCTGCGAGCGCTGCGGCGGTATCGACCTTCTCGTAGGCCAGCTGGCCTTCGGGAACGATATGGATGTCTGAAATCTGGATGATCTTGGTCATGCGAAGAACAAGGCCCTGAGCTGGGATTTACGAGCGGTCCTGGGGAAGAACGAGAAGGTCGCCGGCATCGATGCGCAGGCGCACGCTGTCGCCCGGACGCGGCGCCTGCCGGCCCGGATGGGTGGCGAACAGCGTCTCCCCGGTGATGCCGGCAATGCCGATGCGGTAGTGGCCGCCGGAAAAGGCGACGGTCTCGACGGTGCCCGACAGCGGCCCCGCATCGTCGAGATGCACGTCCTCCGCCCGCACGAAGACCTCGGCGCCGGAAGTGCCGGCCGGCAGCGGCAGGTGCCCGCCGGGCAGCACCAGGCGCCCGTCGACGATGGAGCCGGGAAGCGGCATGGCATTGCCGATGAAGCGGGCGACGAAGGAGGAGACCGGCGTGCGGTAGAGCTCCTCCGGCGGTCCGACCTGCTGCATCCTGCCCTGCGACATGACCGCGATGCGGTCGGCGATGGCGAGCGCCTCGGCCTGGTCGTGGGTGACGAAGACCGCGGTGATGCGGAACTGGCGCAGCATCGCGGCAAGCTCGTCGCGCAGGCTGTCGCGCAGCGCCGCATCCAGCGCCGACAGCGGCTCGTCGAGCAGCAGGATGCGCGGTCGCGGCGCCATGGCACGGGCCAGCGCCACGCGCTGGCGCTGGCCGCCGGACAGCGCGGTCACCGCACGCTCGGCATAATCGCCGAGCCGGCACAGGGCCAGCACCTCGTCGACGCGCTGCTCGCGCTCGGCCCTCGGCACCTTCCGCACCTTGAGGCCGTAGCCGATATTGGCCCTGACCGACATGTTGGGGAACAGGGCGTAGGACTGGAACACCATGCCGACATTGCGGCGCTCGACGGCAAGCCGCGTCACGTCCTCGTCGTCGAAGCGCACCTCGGTACCGGCGTCCGGCGTCTCCAGCCCGGCGATGATGCGCAGCAGCGTGGTCTTGCCGCAGCCCGAGGGGCCGAGCAACGACAGGATCTCGCCCTGCCCGACCGTCAGGTCGGTCGGCAGCAGGGCGCGGGTGCCGTCGGGATAGGTCTTGCTGGCATTGCGGATGGTCAGCGTCATCGGGAAATCCTCTGTGCCCTGTCGGTGGCCCACTGCATCGCCATCAGCAGCGGCACGATCATCACGAAGAAGACGAGCGTGTAGGCCGAGGCGATCTCCAGGCGCATCGAGGCGTAGCTGTCGGCGAGGCCCACAGGCAGCGTCTTCAGGTAGGGGGTGTGCAGCATCCAGGTCAGGTTGAACTCGCCGATAGACAGCGTGACCACGGTCAGCGCGCCGGCGAGAATGCCCGGCATGGCATTGGGCACGACGATGGTGCGGAAGCGCGTGGGCGCCGAAGCGCCGAGCGTCGCCGCGCTTTCCTCCAGCGACTTCAGGTCCATCGCCATCAGCACGGCCAGCACCGAACGCACCATGAAGGGCAGCGTGTAGAGCACGTGGCCGACCAGGATGAAGGTCCAGGACGTGCGGAAACCGGTCATCGAGCCGTAGAGCTGCAGCAGGGCGAGCGCCAGGGCAAGGCCAGGCACCGCCAGCGGCAGCGAGATGAACTCCTCCAGGATCCGCGACAGGCGGCCGGGATTCTTGGCCAGCGCATAGGCCGCCGGCACGCCGATCACCAGCGTCACGCCAAGACAGGCGACGGCAAGGCCCATCGACAGCAGGATGCTGTCCGCATAGAGCCGCCAGACCTCGCCGACCCAGCGCAGGGTCATGCCCGACGACAGGCCGCGGAAATAGTTGACGGTGAGACCGGCGAGGATCGACTGGATCGCCGGGACGATGAGGAAGGCCGCCGTCAGCAGGGTGACGGCAAGCTGCAGGAACCGGGGAAGGGTCAGGCGCATCGCATCAGCCCCCCGCCGCGACGGTGGCACCGGCGAAACTGCGCGCGAGCAGCAAGAGCACCCAGGTGGCGATGCCGAGCAGCACCGACAGGGCCGAGGCCATGGCGATGTTCGCCGACAAGGTGAACTCGGTGTAGATCACCATCGGCAGCACGTCGATGTCGGTCGCCAGCGTGAAGGCCGTGCCGAACGCGCCCATGGCGGTGGCGAAGGCGATCGCCCCGGCCGCGACCAGCGAGGGCGCAAGTCCGGGCAGGATCACGTCGAAGATGATCCGGTAGGGCGAGGCACCGAGCGTGCGCGCGGCTTCCTCCAGCGAGGGATCCAGCTTCTCCGTCGCCGCCATCACCGTCAGCAGCACGCGCGGGATGGAGAAGTAGAGATACCCGAGGAACAGGCCGAGCAGCGAATAGGCGAAGACCACATGGCCCGGCAGCATCATGTTGAACAGGCCCTGGCGGCCGCCCAGCAGGATGATCAGGAAGCCGACCACCACGCCGGGAAAGGCGAGCGGCAGGGTCAGGATCGACAGCAGCGCACCGCGCCCGGGGAAACGGTTGCGCGCCAGGAACAGGCCTGCGGTGGTCGAGATCGCGAGCGCCGCGACGCTCACCGCCAGCGAGACGAGCACCGTCTGCAGCAGGGTCTGGAGATAGCGCGGGGTCTGCAGGATCTGCAGGTAGATGCCCCAGCCCTCGGTCCCCTCGCCAGAGGCCATCACCAGCCGCACCAGCGGCAGGGCGAGAAAGGCGAGCGAGAAGACGGCAAGCGGCAGCAGGCAGAGCGCAATGAAGGTGCGGTTGGCCATGGCGGTCCGTCGTCATGTTCATGTCGGAAGGCGCGCGCCGAAACCGGCACGCGGGCAAGACCCACGGGGTTCCGGGCGCACGTTGCCGCACGCCCGGTTCCCATGGGAGGATGGCAGCGTTACTTGACTTCGTTCAGGTAGCGCTCGCCGAAGGCCGCCTGGGCCTTTTCCATCTCGGCATAGTCGACCGCGACGGCCCGCTCGTAGTCCGAGGCGGGAAGGAACTTCGCCGCGACCTCGGCCGGCAGCTCGACCGGACGGGCCGGCTGCAGGTAGGCGTTGGTCCAGATCGCCTGGCCTTCGTCGGACAGGATGAAGTCGAGCACCTTCTTGCCCGTCTCCTCATGCGGCGCGCCGGCCACCAGGCTCATCACGTAAGGCACGCGGACCGAGCCCTCGCACGGCAGGACGAACTCGAAATTGCCGTCCTCCTCGTACTTGCCGCGATAGGCGTTGAAGTCGTAGTCGAACAGGATCGGGATCTCGCCGGACACGACGCGGGCGAACGAGGTCTGCTTGGGGACCATCGGATCGTTCTGCGCCAGCTCCTTGAAGAACTTGATGGCCGGATCGAAATTCGTCAGGTCGCCGCCGAAGGCGATGTTCGCAGCCACCGCACCGGCATAGCCGACAAAGGCCGAGGACGGGTCGAGATAGCCGACCATGCCGCGATATTCCGGCTTCTTCAGGTCGGCGAAGCACTGCGGCACCGGGGCCCCGCCCAGCGCGTCGACATTCACGAAGAAGCCGAGCGTGCCGTAATGGACGGCGAACCAGCGGCCGTCCGCATCCTTGAGGCCCGCGGGGATCTCGTCGAAGCCGGCCGGCTTGTAGGGCGTGACGACGCCCTCGTTGCCCGCCTTGATGCCGGTGGTCACGCCGTAATAGGCGACATCGGCCACCGGGCTCGCCTTCTCCGCCAGCAGCTGGCTGAGGGCCTGGCCCGAGTTCTTGTTGTCATGCGGCATCTTGACGCCGAGCTTCTCGTCGATGGCCTTCAGCATCGAGGCCCAGTCGGCCCATTGCGGCGGACAGTTGTAGCAGACGGCATCTTCGGCCTTTGCCGGCAAAACGGCGACCATTGTCATTGCGGTTGCAAAAAGCATATGTTTCACGGCGGTGACTCCTGCGGTTCGGTAGCTCGGGTTACTGTCTCGACGGCGGGGAAGTTGCCGCTTCTCCGCCGTCCGTGCTTCCCGGCGCAGGCGGTCCGAGACTGCCGCCTTGCCGGAAACTGAAAGTCCTGGCCGGATCCGGTCCTGCCGGCGGCGTCTCGCCGGCAAGCTGTGCCAGGACGGTGCGTGCCGCCCCCTCGCCCATCGCCCGCGGATCGGTCACCACGGTGGCAAGGTTCGGCTCCACCATCAGGCCCGTCGAGATGCCGTCGAAACCGACGATCGACAGGTCCTGGGGAATGCGCATGCCAAGGCCGCGAGCCGCCTTCATGGCCGCGAGCGCCAGGTAGTCGTTGGATGCGAAGATGCCGGTGACGTCCCGGTTGGCGGAGAGCAGGGCGCGCAGCAGTTCCAGCAGCTGGCCCTCCTGCTCGGCGATCTCCAGCAGCACGGGCGGCGCCATGCCGAGCGCAGCGCAGGCCTCGGCAAAGCCCTCGAAACGCTCGCGCGAACGGTCCGAGCGGCCGAATTCCAGCGCCAGGAAGCCGGTATGCCGATGGCCCCTTGCCGCGAATTCGCGCGCCACGGCCGCAGCGGCGGCCCGGTTGTCCACCGTCCAGGCGGGAAGATCGCCGCAGGAGCGGTTGTAGACCAGCGCGCAAGGCACGCCGCGCGCCCGCACCTGCTCCAGCCCCTCGCTCTCATCGACATTGCTGACCGTGACGATCAGCCCGTCGACCTGCTTGGCGAGCAGCGTGCGGATGGCCCGGCTCTCCAGCTCGGTGTCGTAGTCGGAACAGGCGAGGATGAGCTGGTAGCCGGCGCGGTTGGCCTGCGCCTGCGCGGCCTGCACCACATCGGCGAACACCGGATTGGCGAGCGAGGGCACGACGCAGCCGATGGTGCGGGTTGTGCTGCTTTGTAGCGAACGCCCGAGATCGCTGAACTCGAACCCGAGATCGGCGGCCGCGGCGAGCACCTTCTTGCGCGTCTTCTCGCTGGCCGGCCCCCGTCCGTTCAGGACGCGGCTGGCCGTCGCGATACCGCAAGCGGCGCGCTCTGCCACATCCTTGATCGTAGGTGGCCGAATTTTCACCAGTCCCTCCCAAGCCGGCTACGTATCGCTACAATACCGCCGAATTTCGAAAATGGAAACGTTTCCATTCTCAATATACCGGGCCGATGTCAGTTTGATGAAGGCACGGCCCCTGCCCGGCCCTGGACAGCCCCCTGCCTAGAAGCGAGGCAGTGCGGCCCGGACGGGACAATAAAAATGGCGCCGTCCGGAGACGGCGCCATTGTCGTGAGCACGGGAAAACAAGGCGTCAGCGGGAGAGGACCACGCCCTGTCCCGGCATCACGCGCAGCATCACATTGGTGCCGGCCGCACGCCGGTCGCCGCCGCGCCGGTGCACCTCGTCGACCAGCACCGAGCGGTCGCCGATCTCGACGAAGTAGCGAATCGTGTCGCCGAGGAACTCGCTGCCCGAGATGGTGCCAGGGATCGTACCGGCAATTTCGCCCGCGCCGTCATCCGCGAATTCCAGCCCGCGCGGCCGCAGCACGAAGCTCGCCTCGCCCTCACCATGCGTGCCTTGCAGCGGGATCGAGGAACGCTCGTCGAGCACGAAGCGGCAGGCGCCGTCGCGCACGATCACCCGGCCGTCGAGGATATTGGCCGTGCCCAGGAACCGCGCCACGAAGCTGTTGGCCGGCTGGTCGTAGACATGATCGGGCTCGCCGACCTGCTGCACCACCCCGTCCGACAGCACCGCGATCCGGTCGCAGATCGTGTTCGCCTCTTCCTGGTCGTGGGTCACGAAGATCGTCGTGATCCCGAGCCGGCGCTGCAGCGCCAGAAGGTCCTGGCGCATCTGGACACGCAGGTTGGCGTCGAGATTGGACAGCGGCTCGTCGAGCAGCAGCACCTTCGGCTCGATCACCACGGTGCGGGCCAGCGCCACGCGCTGCTGCTGGCCGCCCGACAGCTGCGAGGGATAGCGGTCGGCATAGGCGTCGAGCCCGACGAGCTCCAGCGCCTCGCGCACCCGGCGGCGGATCTCCTCCGCCGGCCGGCGCCGTTCCTCCAGCCCGTAGGCGACGTTCTGGCGGACGGTCATGTGCGGCCACAGCGCGTAGCTCTGGAACACCATGCCGACATCGCGCTTCCACGGCTGCAGGCCGATGACGTTGCGCTCGCCGAGCAGGATCTCGCCGCTCGGCCGCGGCCCGAAGCCGGCAATCGCCCGCAACAGGGTCGACTTGCCGGAGCCGGACGGGCCGAGGAAGGCGAAGAACTCGCCCGCGCCGATGTCGAGGTCGATGCCCTTGAGCACCTTGGTGGTGCCGAAGGACAGGGTCAGGTTGCGGATCCGGATCGGCGTCGCGCCGCTGGAGGCAGCAAGCTGGCCGGTGGTCTCAATCGCTTGAAGCATGGCTGTGCTCCCTGGTCAGTGCGAGCCGGCGGACGCGGATTGCTCCCGTCGCGCCTTCTCCACGAGATGTTGGGCGAAGTAGGTGGCAAGGCCGACGATCACGACCGTGATCACGCCGAGGGCAGCACCGGGCCCGCGCCCCGCCGCCGACTGCATGAACAGGTAGAGGCCGTAGGCGAGCGGCGCGTCGCTTTCCTGCGCCACCAGCATGATCGTCGCCGACAGTTCGACGGCGGCCGTTGCGAAGCTGGTGACGAAGCCGGCGACGAGACCGGCGGCCATCAGCGGCAGCACGATCCTGCGCACCGTGCGTACCTTCGGGGCACCGAGGTTCTCCGAGGCCTCCTCCAGCGACGGGCTCACCTGCTGCAGCGCCGCCGAACAGGAGCGCAGCGCATACGGCAGTCGCCGTGTCGCCAGCGCGATGACGATAATGCCCCACCATGTGGCGAGAGGCGCACCGGTGAACGGCATGTCGACGCTGTAGAACAGGCGCAGATAGCCGATGCCGAGCACGACGCCGGGAACCGCGAGCGCGGCCATGGCGATATAGTCCAGCCATTTGCGCCCGATCAGCGTCGTGCGCGCCGCCAGATAGGCGATGGCCGTGCCCAGCAGCACGTCGATCAGCGCGGCGATGCCGGCATAGAGCAGCGTGTTCTTGATGAAGGGCCAGGCCTTGTTGACCGCCACCGCATAGTGCTCGGTGGTGAAGCCGTCCGGCAGCACCGAGAAGGACCACACCGTGCCGAGCGACAGCAGCAGCAGGCCGATATGCGGCGCCAGCACGATGGCCAGCAGCGCCAGCACCACGAGATAGCAGCCGGCCGTTTCCAGCGCGCCGAGATCCCGCTTGGACAGCCCCCCGCCGCCCTTCTGGGTGGTGGAATAGTCCTTGCCGCGCATCGCGCTGATCGACACCCACATGGCGAAGATCGAGCAGACGATAAGGATGACCGAGATCACGTAGCCCATCGGGTCGGAAATGCCGACCGAGGAGATGCGCAGGTAAGCCTGCGGCGCCAGCATGTTGTTGACGTTGAGCAGCAGGGGCGTGCCGAGGTCGTCGAACACCTTGACGAAGACCAGCGAGGCGCCCGCGATGTAGCCCGGCATGGCCAGCGGCAGCACGATGCGGCGGAACAGCCGCATGCCGTGCGATCCGAGCATCTGCGCAGATTCTTCCATCGACCGGTCGATGTTGCGAAGGCTCGCCGACAGGTTGATCAGGATGAAGGGGAAGTAGTGGATCGACTGGACGAGGATCACCCCGTTCAGCCCTTCCATGAAGGGCAGCGTGATGCCGAACCAGTCGCGCAGCAGCAGGTTGACGCTGCCGTTGGAGCCGAACAGCAGCTGCATCGCCACCGCGCCGATGAAGGGCGGCATGATCAGCGGCACGAAGCCGAGCGTCTGGATCAGCACCGCGCCGCGGAAGTTGAAGCGCGAGGTGATGTAGGCGAGCGGCAGGGCGAAGACGGTGGCAAGGACCACCGACATCGCCGCCACGTAGAAGGAATTGTAGAAGGACTCGCGGAACAGCGCGCTCCGGAAGAAGTCCATGAAGTTGGCAAGCGTCAGCTGGCCGCTGCCGGGATCGGTGAAGGCGACATAGATCACCATCGCCACGGGCAGGATCAGGAAAGCGACAAGGAAGAGCAGGATACCGAGCGCGGCCGTCAGCGGCCCCCAGGATATGCGCTGCCCGAAACTTGCACGCGAAGAGACGGTCGACAGCGCAGCCATGCGCGGTCCTCCTCATCAACGGGCGGAATGTGCGGGACTTAAGGAACCGGGGCGGGCGATCCCGTGCCGGGACCGCCCGCAGACACTTTGGGGCGTCAGTTCGCGGACTTCGCCTTCTCGGCGAGGTCCACCGCCTTCGCATAGTTCTCGACGATGCGGGCGTCCCACTCCTGCTCGACCTCGGCCTGGCGACCGCTGGACTTGTCGTCCTCGCTCTTGCGCTTGGTCGTGAAGATCGCGCCGAAGGCCGGGTCGTTCGCCGTCTCCAGGTCGACCGGGGTCCAGGCCACCAGGGCGCGCGCCTCGGCAATCAGGTCCTTGGCTGCCTGCGAGCCGCCCTCGCCCACTGCCGCTTCGGCCTCGTGGATGGCCTTCACGGCCGCGGCCAGCTCCTTGTGGCGATAGGTGATCATGCTGTCGAACAGCGCGTTGACCGCGTTGTAATGCGCCTTGGAGGCGTCGCTGTCGAAGCTGACGCTGGCCTTGATCGTGTCGCCGACGAACGGGTTCGGGAAGCCTTCAGGCGCGTTGGCATAGGCTTCCGGATTGACCGGCAGACGCATGATCTTCGGATCGAGCAGCAGCTCCTGGCCCTTTGCCGACAGCAGGAAGTCGACGAACTTCCGGGCATTGTCCCCGTTCGGCGCGTTGGTCACGACGCCGACATTGGCCGGCACCAGGGCGGTCACGTCCGGATAGACGAAATCGACCGGGAAGCCCGAAGAGCGCGAGGAGAAGCCGAAGAAATCGATCACCACGCCGAAGCCGAAGGAGCCGGTGTTGACGCCGTCCGGCACGCCGAAGGAGCGCTCGGTGATGGTGTAGGAGTTGCCGCCGATCCACTTGATCTGCTCCCAGCCCTTCTCCCAGCCCTCGCCCTGCAGGATCGTCTCGATCGTCAGGTGCGTGGTGCCGGAGCGCGAGGGCGAGGAAATGCCGACATGGCCGAAATACTGCGCCTTGGTCAGGTCCGACCACTGCTTCGCCGGCTCGATGTCGTAGGACTGGGCATAGCGGGTGTTCCACATGATGCCGTAGCCCGACAGGGCGAAGCCCGTGTAGAAGCCGTCCGGATCGTTGATCGGATAGGCGCCGATCTTCGCCGGCAGGCCCTCGACCGACGAGGTGTACTTGACCAGCAGGCCGTCGGCCTTCAGCACCTCGAACGCATCCGGGGCCGAGGCCCAGAAGATGTCGGCGGAATTGTTCGACGCGGTTTCCTTCAGGAACTTGACGCCCGAGCTGGTGCTCTTGTTGACCACCTCGACGGTGACGCCGGGATTGGCCTGCTCGAAGGCGTTCTTGTAGACGTCGGTGACGTCGGCCGGATAGGACGTGACGATGGTCAGCTTGTCGCTGGCGAGCGCGAGCGTGGTCATGGACACGGACGCGAACAGAGCGGCCGCCCCCGCGGCTGCTTTCAGGGCAAAAGAGCTCACTTGTATTCCTCCCAATGGATCCGGCCTTGGCAGCCGGTGCCCTTTCCCCTCTCAAATGCCGTGCCAGAACCGAAAAGCCGGTCGAGAAAAACAATAGATCAATTATTTCAATTAACTATGGAGAAGGCGCGCAGGCGGCGCCCGGCGCACCTGTTGCGGAAATGACTCAGGTCGCCGGTTCGGAGTGAGTCGAAATCGACTCACTCAGCGGTGCCGCGCTCGGGCAGTTCGATGCCGAGCTTTTCCATCCGGAGATAGAGCTTCTTGCGCGGGATGCCGAGCTGGCGGGCGGCTGCCGACAGGTTGCCGGACGAGGCCTCGATGGCCTCGCGGATCGCCGCTTCCTCGAAACTGTAGAGCCGCTCCGGCAGGCTTGCCGCCGCCCCGCTCCCACCTGACGGCTGGCGGGACCCCAGGCCCAGCGCCAGCCGTTCGGCCCGGTTGCGCAGCTCGCGCACATTGCCCCGCCAGCGCTCGCCGATCAGCCCGGCCATCACCGCCGGCGCGATTGCCGGACATTCGCGCTGGCGCGCGGCCGCCGCCTCGCCGGCGAAATGGCGGAAGAGAACGGGAATGTCCTCCGCCCGCTCGCGCAGGCTCGGGATGCGGATCTCCGCCATGTTGAGGCGGTAGAACAGGTCCTCGCGGAATGTGCCCGCGTCCGCCGCCTCGCGCAGGTCGACCTTGGTCGCCGCCACCACCTTGACGTCGATGGGCACCGGCTCGTTGCTGCCGACCCGCTCGATGGCCCGCTCCTGCAGCGCGCGCAGCAGCTGGGTCTGCAGGTGCAGCGGCATGCTCTCGATCTCGTCGAGGAACAGCGTACCGCCGGAGGCATGCTCGAACCGGCCGATGCGCCGCTTCACCGCGCCGGTGAAGGCGCCGGCCTCGTGGCCGAACAGCTCGCTGGCGATGAGGTTCTCCGGGAGCGCGCCGCAGTTGATCGCGACGAACTGGCCCTGCCCGCGCGGGCTGAAGCGGTGCAGGCACCGCGCCACCAGCTCCTTGCCGGTGCCCGTCTCGCCGTGGATCAGCGTGTCGACATCGGCCGCGGCCACCGCCAGCACCTCGTCGCGCAAGAGCGCCATCGCCCGCGAGATGCCGATCAGAACGCCGGAGATCTCGCGGTCCGCGTCCCGCTCGCCGCGCAGGCGCCGGTTGTCGAGTTCCAGCGCCCGCAGCCGCAACGCATTGGCGGCGAGCGCGATCAGGTAGTCGGGATCGGCCGGCTTTTCCAGGAAATCGAAGGCGCCCGAGCGCATCGCCTCCACGGCGCGCGGCACGTCGCCATGGCCGGTCACCAGGATGACGGGGATCGCCGGGTCGATGCCATGCACCCGCGCCATCAGCTCCAGCCCGTCCATCTCCGGCATGCGCAGGTCCGAGACGACGACGCCGGCAAACCGGCTGTCGAGCCCGGCAAGCGCCGCCAGCGGCTCGCCATGGGCCCGCACCGCGTAGCCCTCCAGCATCAGGGTCTCGCGCATGGCCTCCAGCACGGCCGGATCGTCGTCCACCAGCACGACCGTGCCGCCACTTGCCCTAGACCCCGCCATGCGCCGCGCCTCGTGCCTCCTCGTCATCCGCCAGGTGCAATTCCAGGATGGCGCGCGTGCCGCCGCCCGTCGCAGGGGCAAGGCGCAGGCTGCCGTCGAAATCGCGGACGATGTTGTAGGTGATCGACAGGCCGAGACCAAGCCCTCGTCCCGGCCCCTTGGTGGTGAAGAACGGGTCGAACACCTTGTCGAGCACATCTTCGGAGATGCCGCAGCCGTTGTCCGCGACCTCGATCACCGCCCTCTCTCCGGCCGCGCGCACGCAGACGGCGACCCGCGGCGCCTCGCAGTCCTCGACCGCGTCGACCGCATTGCCGATCAGGTTGATCAGCACCTGTTCCAGCCGGTTGGCATCGGCCCGCACCAGGGGGCCGCCGGTATCCTGCGGCAGGTCGAAGGCGATGCGCGCCGCGCCGGGCTGCAGGCGGAACAGCTCCGCTGCCCTGAGCGCGATGGGCACCGGATCGCAGCTCGCCGCCTCGCGGGTGCGCCGGCGGGCAAGCGTCTTGAGGTGGTTGGACGTATCGGCCAGCCGCAGCACCAGGCCCGAGACCTGCTCCAGCTTCTCCCGCACCTTCTCGCTGTTGGCCTGGTCGAGATAGCGCCGGGCATTGTGCAGGTAGGAGCGCATGGCCGCGAGCGGCTGGTTGAACTCGTGGGCGATCCCTGCCGACAGCTGGCCGAGCGCGGCCATCTTGCCGGCCTGGACCAGCTCCTCCTGGGTTTCCAGCAGCTTGGCCTCCACCTGCCGGCGCTCGCCGATCTCGTGGGTGAGCCGCTCGTTGATCTCCACCAGTTCCAGCCGCCGCCGCCGGGCCAGCTGGCTGCGCCCCTGCAGCGTGCGCAGCGCATCGGCGAGCTGGCCCATCTCGTCCCGCCCGGTGACGTTGACCGGCGCGTCGAGCTGCCCTTCCGCAATGCTGCGCATGGATTTCAGCAGGCTGGACAGGCGCGGGATGAACTGCCGGCCGACCGTCAGCCAGCCGACGACCAGCGCCACCACGGCGAGCGAGCCGCCGAGGCCGAGCAGCAGCACCGTGCCGCGCCCCAGCGCATCGCGGGCCGAGGCCGCCGCCGCGACCGAACGCCGGCCGGCAGAGGCGACCGCCCCGCTGACCAGGCGCGACAGCCGGTCGAGCTTGTCGCCCGCCTCGTCGACGATCACCGCGCTTTCGCCCGCCAGCGCCGCCTCGCTGAGCTTCAGGTCGAACAGCTCGCCCCCCGGCGCGCCGAGCCTTGCGATATCCGCCAGCGCCTGGCGCAGGGTTACCGTGCTTGCCGCCTGCGCCAGCAGCGAGACCATGTCGCCGGTGCCGGCCACCGCCTCGCCGACGTCCTGGCGCAGCAGTTCGATCACGTCGCGGTCCTGCGCCTGGGCAACGCGAAGCAGCTTGCCGATCAACAGGTTCACATGGGCATGGGCGTCCCACAGCGTCTCGGCGAAACGCAGCTCGCCTTGCAGCAGCTCCGTGCGGGGCGCTGCCCCTTGCGCCGCCGGAGCCGCCCCCTCCAGCGCGTCGAGCGCAACGCGGATGTTGAAATCCGTATCGACGGTCAGCGGCTCGATCTCGCGCAAGGCCTCGTCATGCAGCCGGTTGAGGCGCACGACCAGCCCGTCGACCTGCTGGCGGATCTCCAGATGCCGGGCGACGTTCGCATCGATCCGGGCGATGTCGCCGGCGAGCGCCTGCGGCAGGTCGGCGGTCGCACCGGCGCTGCCGGGAAGATCGTCGTCGAGCGTCCGGCCGATGCGCTCCAGCAACTCGGCAAGGCTGCCGACGGCCGCCTCCAGCCGCGCACGGCTTTCCTGCCGTGTCTCCGTACCGCGCGCGAAAACGAGGCGCGGCATGTCGGCGCGAATGCCGGTCGCCACCTCGGCGAAGCGCGAGATGTCCGCCTGCCGCCCGCTTTCGATGGCGACCAGATCGCTCACCGTCTCGCCATAGCTGGAAAAGACGTAGACCGACAGCGCCGCCGTGCCGATGCCGACCGTCGCGATGATCGCCAGCGCCGCGATGAGACGGAAGCCGATGAAGGAGTGCAGCCGCTCCCGCCGCGAGGAAACGCCGTCCTGCCCACCGTCCTGCATGGCCATCGTCACCGGACTTCCGAAGGAACGACGAGGGCTGCCGCCATGCGTCGCTGGGCCTGCTCGACCAGCGCGCCGGCCTCGGCCAGCCGCTCGCGCGTCTCCCGGTGCCAGCTTTCCATCAGCCGCTCGCGAAAGGCGCGGTTTTCCAGCCGTTCCGGGCCACCGGGCGAGAACACCCGCACCAAGGCCGGATCATGCGCCATGAAGGCGCGCACGGGCACGCCGGTCGCCCGGCGATAGGCCCGGTCGAGCAGGGCGCGGGCCTGACGCGCCGCATCGCCCTCGCCCTGGCCCTCGCCCGGAACCATCGCCCCGACCTCCCGCCAGCGACGCCAGAACCGCCGGTGCTCGTCGAGCTGATAGGTCACCAGCTGGTCGAACAGCGCCACCACGACGTCCCGCCGGGTGGAGGCGAGCAGATAGTCGAACCGCTCCTCGAAGGGCGTTGCCTGCCGCGCCTCGGCCAGCGGAATGCGCGCCACCTGCGGCTCGGCCAGCAGCGCCTGTCCCGCCTCCCCTTGCAGGAAGGCGGCGAAGCGGCGCGCGCCTTGCGCGTGACGGGCGGTACTGAGCGCGGCAACGCCGGCCGGCAGCATCACGTCCTCGGGCACGGCGAGAAAGGCCAGCGGCTCGCCATTGGTCTGCTGCGTGCGGGCAAGGAAGCCGACACCGATGCCGACCGGAAACCGGCCATGCGCCAACCCCTCCGGCACGCCGAAGGAGCGCGCCGTCACCGTCGCCAGGTTGCCGGCCAGCTGCTGCAGATAGGCCCAGCCCTCCTCCCAGCCGAGCGATTGCAGCACCAGCTCGACGAAAAGCAGCGTGGTGCCCGAGCGCGCCGGCGCCGACATGGCGACCATCCCGGCATAGTCCGGCGCCAGCAGCGAGGCGAGGCCGGTGGGCGCGGGCAGCCCCTTGGCGCGGAGGAGATCCGGCCGCCACATGATGCCGAACTGCGAATAGGCGAAGGCATGCAGGCGCGGGGCGGACGGCGGCGCCGCGCCTCCCGCAGCACCGCCTGCAGGGACGGGCGGCGACAGCAGCCTCCCCCGCGCCAGCTCGGCAATGCCGATCGGCGAGCTCATCCACACCACATCGGCGCGCGGCAGGCGCTCGCTCGTCACATGCTCGATGATCGCGTGGGTCGACTTGTGCAGGAAGCGCAGCTCCTCGCCCGGATGGACGCGCGAATAGGCGACTGCCACCGCCTGGGCGAACGGTTCGGGATAGGAGGTCAACACGATGATCGGCGGTGTGTCCGGACTGTCGCCGGGCGCGCCGGCATCCTGCGCGACGAGAGGGCTGGGCAGCAGAGCAAGGGCGAACACCGCCAGTCCGGCAACGAGTCCGGCGACGATCATCCACGGGCGGCCGCCCCCTCCTCCCGGGGCGGACCGGACTGCAAGACGTGAGAGTGTCATTGTCTTTCCTGTGCCCGGCCCGGCGCGCTGCTCCTCCGCAGCGTCCGCAAGACCGGTCACGGTGATCACGATTGCGGCATTTGGCCACAAGGAAGCCGGCTCTTCAAGGCGTGCGCCCGCGCTTCTGACATCGGAATTTCTGCGCAGGCTTGCCTTGACGGCCGGACCATGCCCCTATTTGCAGGCATGAAATGTTCGATTTCGAACAAAACAGCGGAAGCTGAAGAGCTTCAAAGACCACGGGGCGGCAAGAGACACGGCGGATGCGGACGGACGAAAACCCCAAGAAGAAGACCCTGCGTCAGCAGCAGGTCATGAGCTTCCTGGAGAAATCCGGCTATGCCTCGGTCGAGGAACTGACCCAGCGCTTCGCCGTCACCTCGCAGACGATCCGTCGCGACATCGGCGAACTGGCGCAAACCGGCCGCGTTCGGCGCCACCACGGCGGCGTCGCGCTGGCGAGCCCCATCGACGCCCACACCTACCGCCAGCGGCGGGTCGAGCGCGCCAGCGCCAAGCGCCGCATCGCGCGGCGGGTTGCCGAACTGGTGCCGGACGGAGCCTCGGTCTTCCTCGACACCGGCTCGACCTGCGAGGCGGTTGCCGAGGCCCTGTGCGAGCGCACCGGACTGCGGGTCGTCACCTATGGCCTGCGCGCCGCGGTCACCCTGATCGACCGGACGGACTTCACCGTCGCCGTACCCGGCGGCTTCGTCCAGAACGTCGCCGGCAGCGTCAGGGGCGAGGACATCGCCGATTTCATTCGCCGGTTCCGCTTCGACGTGGCGATCATCGCCGTCAGCGGCATTGCCGAGGACGGCGGCATGGGCGACGACGACCAGAACGAAGTCTCCATCGTGCGCGCCGCCATCGGCCAGGCCCGCTCGACGCTGCTTGCCAGCGATTCCAGCAAGTTCTGCCGCACTGCCCTCGTGCATCTGGGGCCGGTGACCGAGGTTTCCGACCTCGTCACCGATGCGGCTCCCCAAGGTGCACTGCAGCAGATCCTTGCCTCATCTCAGGTCAGGCTGCACATTGCGTGACCGCACGTCGCCGGAAATCCGTTCGGCGGCTAAAAAATCTCGAAAGTTTCATTTAGACTGTTGTGAAGCCGCGCCATTTGCGCATTAAATGTCGCAAAAAGAAAAATGTTGTCTTTCGAACAGAGGAGAACCGAGATGCACCTGACAAAGCGGTCCGCACTGGCCGCCCTCGCAGCGATGATGCTGTCGGGCACGGCAATGGCCGACACGATCACGGTCTACACGTCCTATGAAGAGGACGAGGCCGCGGCCTTCCTCGAGGAGGCGAAGAAGGCGCTTCCCGATCTCGAGGTGAACATGCTGCGCCTGTCGACCGGCGATCTGGCGGCGCGCATCATCGCCGAAAAGGCGAATCCCCAGCACGACGTGCTGTGGGGCTTTGCCGTGACCTCGATGGTCAATCCGCAGATCCTCGAGGGTCTGGAAGCCTACAAGCCGGCCGGCATCGACCAGGTTCCCGAGCGTTTCCGCGATGCGGACGGCAAGTGGTTCGCCGTCACCGGCTACATGGCCGCGCTCTGCGTCAACAACGAGCGGCTGAAGGACAAGGGCCTGAAGATGCCCACCTCCTGGGCCGACCTGACCGACCCGTCCTTCAAGGACGAGGTGGTGATGCCCAACCCGGCCAGCTCCGGCACCGGCTACATCCAGATCAACTCGCTGCTGCAGCTGATGGGCGAGGAGAAGGGCTGGGAATTCCTCGACAAGCTGGACAAGAACGTCGCCCAGTACATCAAGTCGGGCTCGCGGCCCTGCAACGCCGCGTCCGCCGGCGAGTACACCGTCGGCGCGTCGTTCGGCCTGCGCGCGGTCAAGAACATCGAGGAAGGCTATCCGATCACGCTCGTGGTCCCCTCCGAAGGGGCAGGCAACGAGATGGAGGCCAACGCGCTGGTCGCCGCCTCCAAGAACAAGGACGCCGCCAAGCGCTTCCTCGACTGGACCTTGAGCGAGCAGGCCGCCAACGTCTATTACGACTGGAAGGCCATCGTCACCGTGCCGGGCGGCAAGATGCCCGAGCGCTTCACCTCTGCCGGCCTGCCGGACGACGTGTCGAAGGTCCTGTTCCCGGTCGACTTCAAGGCCGCGGCCGAGGAGCGCGCCCGGATCATCCAGACCTGGCAGGAAAAATACGAGCGTTGAGAACGGCTTGAGCCTGAACTCGTAGGGGGCATTCCGGCGGTCTTGCGCATGACGCGGGACCGCCGGGCGAGCCCCGCCTCGCGAGACGATGCTGCCGGCGCCGCCCCCTTGCGGGAGGGTGCCGGCCGCCGCCTTCGGGCGGTGCAGGCTTGCGCGCCCGTGCAAGCCTTGCTTCGCCGCCATCCTTTTGAAAAATCGCGCCCGCAGGGAAAGCCCCATGGACCTTTCGATCCACGATCTCGTCAAGCGCTTCGGCAAGCTGACCGCGCTCGACCATGTCTCGCTGGAGGTGGCCCAGGGCTCCTTCGTCTGCTTCCTCGGCCCTTCGGGCTGCGGCAAGACCACCTTGCTGCGCGTCATCGCCGGGCTGGAAGAGGCCGATGGCGGCAGCATTCGCCTCGGCGATTCGGACCTGTCCGCGATCCCCGCGCGGAACCGCAATTTCGGCGTCGTGTTCCAGTCCTACTCGCTGTTTCCCAACATGACGGCGGCCCGAAACGTCGGCTACGGGCTGGAATGCCGGCGCTGGGACAAGGCGAGAATGCAGTCCAGAATCAAGGAGATGCTCGATCTCGTGCATCTCGCCGACCAGGCCGAGAAGCTGCCCGCACAGATGTCCGGCGGCCAGCAGCAGCGCATCGCGCTGGCAAGGGCGCTAGCGCCCGACCCGTCCGCGCTGCTGCTCGACGAGCCGCTGTCGGCGCTCGACGCCAAGGTTCGCGAGGAACTGCGCATCGAGATTCGCGCGGTGCAGAAACGCCTCGGCATCACCACCATCATGGTCACCCACGACCAGGAGGAGGCGCTGGCCATGGCCGACCTGATCGTCGTCATGAGCAAGGGCCGGATCGAGCAGATCGGCACGCCGCAACAGCTCTACCGCGAGCCGGCCACCGCCTTCGTCGCCGACTTCATCGGCCGCATGAACGTGCTGCCGCTCGATCCCGAAACGGCCGGCGGGTTCAGCTTCGGCGGCATCCCGCTGGAAGTTGCAACGCATGCCAACGGCAGCGCAAGGCCCTCGGCGGCAGCCGCGCTCGGCATCCGTCCGGAGGCCGTCGCCCTGCAGGAGGCGGGCGCCTCCGGCCGCAATATCCTCGCGGCAGACGTGCGCTCCGTCTCCTTCCTCGGCAACATCACCCGCATCGAGCTCACGCCGGAAAACCGGCCGGAAACCGCCATTGTCGCCGAGCTGCACGGCACCGCCGCCATCCCGGAAGCCGGCGCGCGGCTGGCCGTCTCTCTCCCCGCCGACGCGCTGCGGGTGCTGTCATGAGCGCAACAGTCGAACGCGGATCGCAGTCGGTCGGCAGGACCGCCGGCTGGGCCAGCGATCGCTCGATCACCATGGGCCTGTCGGTCCTTGCGGCGATCCCGATCCTGCTGTTCCTGCTGCTGCCGCTGACCGGCATCCTGCTGCGCGGTTTCGAGACGCCGACGGGCTTCGGCATCGGCAACTTTACCGAGACCTTCGGCGCGGAGCGCTTCTGGCGGCTGGTCGGCAACAGCATCGCCATGTCGCTGACCGCGACGCTGGCCGCCGTCGGCCTTGCCTATTTCTACGCTTATGCCCTGCAGCGGGCATCGATCCCCTTCAAGCCGTTCCTGCGGATCGCCGTGCTGACGCCGCTCTTCGCCCCCTCGCTGGTGCAGGCGCAGGGGCTTATCCTCCTGCTCGGCCGCAACGGCGTGTTCAACCGTTTCCTCGGCTTCGACATTGATATCTATGGCTTTTGGGGCACGGCAATCGCCAATGCGCTCTACGCCTTTCCCTATGCCTACCTGATCCTGTCCGCGGCGCTGGCGGTGGCCGATGCGCGGATCTACGAGAGCGCCGAGACGCTCGGCGCGGGGCCGGCGCGCATCTTCCGGGACGTGACGCTGCCGGCCACCCGCTTCGGTCTGGCGGCGGCGATCTTCGTCGTCTTCACCCTGGTGATGACCGATTTCGGCAACCCGATGGTGATCGGCGGCGACTTCAGCGTCCTCGCCACCGAGGTCTACAACCAGGTGATCGGACAGGCGCAATTCGGTCTCGGCGCGGTGATCGGCATCGTCCTCCTGGTGCCGGCTATCCTCGCCAAGCTGATCGAGAAGCGCATCTCCAGCCGCCAGCACGCGCTGGTCACCGCCCAGTCCAAGCCCTTGGAAACAAAGCCGTCCCGCGGCCGCGACATCGCCTTCTCGCTCTATGCCTACGCGGTCGTGTCGCTGATCCTCAGCGTCCTTGTCATCGTCGTGGTGGCGAGCTTCGTGCGGCTGTGGCCCTACAACATGAGCTTCACGCTGAAGCACTACGAGTTCGACGTCCAGAACGGCACGGCGCCGCTGTGGAACAGCGTCGGCGTCTCGCTCGCCACCGCCATCCTCGGCGTCGCGATCACCGGCCTCACCGCCATCGTGGTGCAGAAGTTCAAGAACCCTCTCACCGGTCCGCTGTCGCTGCTGGCGATCCTGCCGGCGGCCGTTCCCGGCATGGTCCTGGGCCTCGGCTACGTGCTGACCTTCAACGAGCCGGCCAACCCGCTGAACGTGCTCTATGGCAGCTTCACGCTGATCGTTATCCTCAGCGTCTATTACAACCACGCCCACGCTTTCCTCATTTCCTCGACCAGTCTCAAGCAGATAGGCCCGGTCTTCGACGAGGCCTCGACGACGCTCGGCGGCAGCACGCTGACCACCTTGCGCAAGGTGACGCTGCCGCTTCTGTGGCCGACGCTGCTCGGCGTCGGCGTGTTCTATTTCATGCGCACGATGGTCTCGCTCTCGGCAGTTATCTTCCTGGTGACGCCGTCGACGCAGCTCGCCGCCGTCTCGGTGCTGCAGCTCTCCGACCGCGGCGCGGTGAACCAGGCGGCGGCCTTCTCGGTCTGCATCATGGCCATCGTGATCGGATGCCTTCTGGTCGTGCGCGCCATCCTGTGGCTGGCCGGCGCCAAGAACGTCACCCTGATCCGCTAGGGCGGGCGCGCGAAAATGCGAATGGATGCAAGGACTTGGCTCCTTGCCTCCGCGCAGGCGGCGCGGCTTGTCCCCGCACTCGGAAAATTGAGAAATTTCGAGACGGATTTTGCAAAATTGCGCGCCGAAACCGCCGCATTTCGAGAAAGGCGTCGCAATCTCCCCGTCCCCGGCAGGTCGCCGGAGAAAATGACGGAACCTCGTGGTGCCCGGCCGGTTAGGACCGTTCAACCACAGGAGTTCCGACATGGCCGAAAACCTCTGGCTGCTTGTTGTCCTCGGGGGGCCCGTGATCCTGGCCCTGTTCTTCTTCTACGTGCTGATGCGCCGGAGAAAGCGGGCCGAGCCGGCCGAGCGCCCGCGCGGCGAGGAGGCGACGAAGGAGCTGTACCGGAAGGACGCGACCGAGGGCGACCGCACCCACCCGCCGGAATACTGACGACAGGCGGCAGGGCCCATCCGCCGCTGCCCCTTACGCAGGGACAAATGCCGCCGCCCCCCGTGGACAAGTGGGGGGACAAGTGGGGGGGGACAAGTGGGGGACAAGTCGCGCTGTCCGCTATTCGGCAGCCTTGTAGGTGAGGTTCTCCGAAACCGCGTCGAGCGGGTTCGAGCTGCCGTCCTTGCGCAGCGCCGACCAGGGCGCATGCAGCGACCAGTAGAGCCCGTCCGGCCGATACTCCAGCGTCACGCTGGCCGAGAAGGCCGCCGCCGCATGCCGCTCGATGATCACCGAGCCGAAGCCGCTCCGTTCGGGCGGCGTGACGGGCGGCCCGCCCTCTTCCTTCCACTCCAGCAGCACACCCGGCTCGTCCCGCCGGTCGTCGGCGCTCGTCCAGGAGATGCGGATGCATCCGAGCGGGCTCTGCAGCGCACCGTACTTGATGGAATTGGTGGCAAGCTCGTGCAGCACGAGACCGAGATTCTGCACCGCGCTGACCCCGAGGACGAAATCCTCGCCGTCGATTGCCCGCTGGTTGAGCGACACGCCGACGGTCGTCAGATGCTGGTCGATCAGGCTGTGCATCGACACGCCGTACCAGTTTTCCTGGGCCAGCAGCTCGACGGACTGGGCAAGGCCCTGCAGCCGGCTGTCCGCTGCCTCCTGGAACTCTTCCTTGGTGGCGGACTGGCGCGCGATCTGCCGCAGGATCGCCTGCACCAGGGTCAGCACGTTCTTGGTGCGATGGACCAGCTCGCGCAGCAGCAGATGGACGCGGTTTTCCGCTTCGCTCCGGTCGAAGGAGGCGTTGCACAGCGCAACGGCGATCTGGTTCACCTCCAGCACCCGCGTCTCCAGCGGCGCGACGACCTCGCCGCGCCCCATCCGCTCGGCCATCCGCGACAGCTGCCGCACGGACCGGCTGAGCTGGCGGGCCACCAGATAGGCCAGCAGCATGCTCATGGCGATGAAGGCGATGCTGCCGAAGATCAGCAGCTTCCAGGTGACGACCGACGACTGCACCGAGGCGACCGGCCCCGACACGACCACCACCCAGGGAAAGCTGGGCAGCCGGGCGTAGCCGCTCACCATCGCCTCGCCGCCATGCTCGAACTCCACCGCATCGCTGTGCCGGCTGAAGCCGTTGTGCGGATCGGCGGGAAAGGCGGTCGCGGTAGGCAGGCCGCTGGCCCCGCTGGAGGCGATGACCATGTCGGTCTGGTCGATGACGGCGGCGCTCCAGCCGGGCGGGATCATCTCGCGCGACAGCACGGCCTGGACCTGGTCGGTGCCCTGGGTCAGGACGAGGGCGGCGCCGACATCGCGCAGGTTCTCGGGCAGCGGCATGGTGACGTTGAACACCCACTCTCCCCCGGTCTTGCCGAAGAAGATGTCGGAGACGGTGGTCTTGCCGCTCGAAAGGGCCGCTTGCAGCGCATCCTTGTTCGATGTGGGGCCGAGCGGCGTGCCGTAGGGCACACGGGTGTTGAGCAGCTGCTGCCCGGTCTCGTCCATCAGGATGAGATACATGGAATGCGACGACAGGATGTGCTGCGTCCGGTTCTGGAAGCCCCGAAGGTCGCCGTCCTCCAGTTCCGGAAAGACCGCCAGCAGCCGCAGCGTCGACGTCATGTCGGTGAGATGTCGCTCGACGATGCGCCCGAGCGCGCGTGCATCCGTGGTCGCCCGTTCGCGCAGCTCCTTTCGCTCGTTCGCCTCGATCTCCACGAAGAGAAAGGTCGCGAACGCGATCAAGGGCACGGCGATGGCGGCCGCGAGCAACGTCAGATACGACGTTATGGACGCCGTTGCCGGCGTAAGCGAGAACGCAGAAAAGAGTTTGCGCAAACGTGTCCGGTGCCGCCCCACGTCCGCACATGCCCCCACGCACGGCCCGACAGACACCACCCCTTTCCGGCTAGACGTTTACCCCCCGATCCGTTGCAAAACGTACTATCAAATTGCGGGCTTGGCCATAACGCCATTTTTGCGAAGCTGTGAACAAAGGAACATCGGCCGGCGCCGCGCGGTTCGAGAGGGTCGAAACCCAGCCGCAGGAGCACGAAATGGCGACACCCAACCGCAAGACCACGACCGAGGCGACCGCCGGACACCAGCGCAGGATCCAGGACGAGATAGACAAGGGCGGCAGCCCGGCGCACGCAAAGAGCGGCGCCATGCAGGCCGGCGCCAGGCTCTATCCCGAGCCGCCGCTGCCCGAGCAGCACCAGCCCAAGCCCGGCGCCGAATGGGCGCTCGATCCCCCGCCGATGTGCGATGCCCCCTATTACGAAGGCTCGCGCAAGCTCGCCGACAAGGTGGCGATCATCACCGGCGGGGATTCCGGCATCGGCCGCGCCGTCGCCATCCTGTTCGCCAGGGAAGGTGCGGATGTGGTGATCTCCTACCTGAGCGAAGACAGGGACGCCAAGGACACGGCCGAGATGGTGGAGAAGGAGGGCCGCCGCTGCCTGATGAGCCGGGGCGACCTGCGCGATCCCGCCTATTGCGCGCAGCTGGTGGACAAGACCGTCGACACGTTCGGCCGGCTCGATGTCCTGGTCAACAATGCCGCCTTCCAGGTGCATGCCGATGCGATCGAGGATCTGTCGACGGAGCATTTCACGGAGACCATCGAGACCAACCTGCACGGCCTGTTCCACATGTGCCGGGAAGCGGTGCCGCACATGAAGGCCGGCGCGGCGATCATCAACACCGGCTCGGTGGTCGGGCTCGAGGGCAAGGGACAGCTGCTCGACTACGCGATCACCAAGGGCGGCATCCACGCCTTCACCAAGTCGCTGGCCGAGCAACTGCTGCCGCGCGGCATCCGGGTGAACGCGGTCGCCCCCGGCCCGGTCTGGACGCCGCTCAACCCGTCCGACCAGGCGGCCGACAGGATCGCCCGGTTCGGCGCCTCGGTGCCGATGAAGCGTCCGGGCCAGCCGGAGGAACTGGCCCCGGCCTATGTCTTCCTGGCCTCGTCGCACTGCTCCAGCTACATCACCGGCGAGATCCTGCCCGTCGTCGGCGGCTGAGGGGCGGACAGGCAGCACACAGCACAGACGCGAAACGGGGCGGCCGAAGCCGCCCCGTCGTCTGCGTTGAAAGCCTGTTCCGGACCTGGCGGATCAGCTCGCCGCCGCCTGGTTGTGCGCCCCGCCGGGACGCACCACCCTGCCGAAGCCGATGCCCGTGACGGCCTGGTCCTGCTGCACCGCATCGGCCAGCGAGACGACGCCTGCCAGCCGCTTGTCGGCGTTCAACACCACGAGGCGGCGCACCTGGATGTCGCCCATGTTCATCACCACCTCCTCGATCTCGTCGTCCTCGCGGCAGTATTTCACGTCGCGCGACATGACGTCCCGCACGCGGGCCGAGCCGTCCAGCCCCCGCGCGACGCCGCGCACGACGATGTCCCGGTCGGTGATCATGCCGACCAGAGTGTCGCCCTCGCCGACGGGAAGCAGGCCGATGTCGCTTGCCGCCATGCGCGAGGCGATGGCTTCCAGCGTGTCGTCGGGGCTCGCGATCTGTACGTCCCGCGTCATGATCTGAGAAATCTTCATGTTGGTCTCCCGGTGTCTGATGCCAGCGGTACCGCTGCCGCGAGGGGCAGCGAGACCTGGAAAGGCCGGACCCGGCAGGTGGGTTCGTGTCCCGCGGCGGCCCGGCACCTCCCGAACCGCGGCCGCACCCGGAATGTTCCCGGCCGAAATCGCCCGATAGCGCCCGAGAGCGCCTGGAACATTCGCGCCTCCTGCCGGTTGTGCCCCGTGAAGAGGATCCGGCGAAGAGGATCCGAAACGGACCGAGCAAGGAGGCAAGCATGCCGTATCACGACGACGACGACATTCGGCGGGACGAGCGGGAGGGCCGCCGGCGCCGCCGCCATCCCGGCATCGGCGCGCTGTACGGGCCCTATCCGATGATCGGCGAAGGTCTCTATCCCCAGTATCCGGGCTATTACGGCGAGGATTACGACGACTACCGGCGCGGCGACCCGTGGCGCGGGCCGGGCCGACCGGAGCACCATGCCCGGCGCGGCCGCGATGAGCGCGGCGTCTGGGACCGCGCCAGCGACGAGGTCGCCTCCTGGTTCGGCGACGAGAGCGCCGAGCATCGCCGCGACATGGACAAGCACCGGGGCAAGGGGCCGCGCGGCTACAAGCGCTCGGATGCGCGCATCAGCGAGGATGTGCACGACCGGCTGAGCGACGATCCCTATCTCGACGCCAGCAACATCTCGGTCGAGGTCAACGACCGCGAGGTGACGCTGAGCGGGCTGGTCGACCATCGCCACGACAAGCGGCGGGCCGAGGACTGCGTCGACTCCGTCTCCGGCGTCACCCATGTGCAGAACAACCTGCGCGTTCGTCCGCATCCGGTGCCGCCGCAAAGCGACCTGGCATGACGGATGCCGCGGCCGGCCTCTCTCCCGTCTCCTCCCCTCCCCGGGAGACGGGAGCGGGAGCCGGCCGCCGGCGCTTTGGCGCCCTGCCTGCTTCAGCCCCCTTGCCTCTATTTCCGGTCGAGGACGGCGAGCAGCGGCAGGTGGTCGGAGGCAAGGCGTGCCAGCGGCGTGCGCAGGGCCGTGCAATCGAGGCAGCGCAGGCCCTTCGACAGGAAGATGTGATCGAGCCGCAGCAAGGGAAAGCGCGCGGGAAAGGTCGGCCCGGCAAGCCGGCCGGTTCTCGTGCGGGCCGAGGGGCGGGCCGAGGGGCGGGCAAGCTCCAGCACCGAGGCGACCTGCGCGAAGCTGGGAGAGGAGGGCACCGAGTTGAAATCCCCCATCAGCACCGCATCCTGCCCCCGGCACTCCGGATGGCCGAGCCAGGCCGGCCCGAGCAGCGTGCGCACCTGCGCCAGCCGCTCGCCCCGCCACAGGCCCAGATGCGTGTTGAAGACGTGGAGCGGGCGGCCCTCATGCTCGATCTCGCACCAGATCGCGCCGCGCGGCTCGCCCCGCGAGGGGATCGGCCCGGTCTTGACCACGCGCATCGGCAGCGAGGTGAGGATGGCATCGCCGTATTTTTCCTCCGCCATATGCATGGCGGGATGGAAGACGGAGGTCATCTCCAGCGCCGCGGCGATCTCCTCGGCCTGGTCGACGCCGCCGCTGCGCGAGCGGCCGACATCGAGTTCCTGCAGGGCGACGACATCCGGCTGCGCCTCGGCGATCACCTCGACGATGCGCGCAAGGTCGAGACGCCGGTCGCCGCCGACGCAGCCATGCACATTGTAGGACAGGAACCTCACTGCGCCGGCCTTAAAACCACGCCTTCAACATCCCGGTCAGGCGCGAGGCGGCAAAGCTGCCGACTTCGCGGAAGCGCTGCAGCGGCCAGTAGCGCCGCTTCGGATCGACGATGCCCGAGCCCAGATGCAGCAGGCCGGCGCGCTTGCGCGGATTGACCCGGTAGGGCCGCAGGCCGCGTTCGTTGACGTTGAGCTGGTCGATGACGGCGGCAAGCGAGCCGGTGCGCGCGATCACCTGTTCGACCGCGGCCGGGTCGGCGTCGAGATGCTCGGCCATCAGCGAGTTGCGCAAGCGCACGATCGCCTGCCGGCAGGCCTCGCCCTCCCCCTCGCTCTGGACCTCGCCCTGAACCTCGATCGCCAGGTCGCACTCCGTGTCGAAGCCTTCCGACCGGTTGTTGAGGTTCGACGAACCGACGCGCACGAAGCGGTCGTCGACGATCACCAGCTTGGCGTGGATGAGCACTTCCTGCTCGCCGCCCTCGCCGTCCGGCACCACGGCATAGGCGATGCGCAGCCGGCCCTCGCCATTGGCCCGCATCAGCCGGCGGATCGCCAGCGTGCGGCCATAGCCCATCGTCCACTGCTCCAGAAGGCCGCGCGTGTCGCGGGTGACGAGGATCACCACCTCCGGCCCGCCGGGCTCGCGCAGGCGCGCGGTCAGATGCCGGACCACCCGGGTCGAGACGAGGTACTGGGTCTCGATATAGATGCTCTCGCGCGCCGCATCGATGGCATCGCACGTGAGCTGGATCGGGTCCGTGCGCCGCTTGTGGTCGCTGTCGCCGGCCTCGGCCAGGGCGATGGCGATGTCGCACCCGGTGAGGTGCGGCTCCAGCTCTTCCGGCCAGCTCTCGTTTGGCCAGCTCTCGTTTGGCCAGCTCTCGTTCGGCGCCTCGGCGGAGGGAAGCGCGTCCGGAACCGCCCGTCCCCAGCGCCGGCGCACCACATCGGCAACGACGCGCGCGCCCTCGCCCGACAGCGCCACCTGGATGTCGTGCACGGGACCGTAGGGGTCGCCGTTCGGCCGGCAGCGCAGCGGGTTCTGCGCAAGGTGATCGGACGTGTCCCAGCGCTGCGAGGTCAGGTCGATGCCGCCGACGAAGGCGAGCTCCTCGTCGATCACCACGAGCTTCTGGTGATGGGAGGCGCGCAAGGGATGCTCGAAATCGTAATGCAGCGCGATGCGCGGATGCTCGCACCACTCAGTATCCTGCAGCACCGGAATGCGGCCGCTCGAATAGACCGGTCCCTCGCCCCACACGAGAATGCGGATGTCGAGATCCGGCAGCGCCTCGACCCGCGAGCGCAGCAATTCGCCGAGCGTCATCGCGCCCTCGTTCTGCGGCTGCAGGCGGATGTCGGGATCGAAGTCCCAGCCGACGATCCAGATGGAGCGGCGCGCCTGCATCAAGGCCGCCTCGACCTGACGGTAATAGGCATCGCCGTCCACCAGGAAGGCGAGGCGGTCGGCCCGCGCCACCCGCCAGGCGTTGCGGTCGGTATCGATGATCGGGGAAGGGTCGGAAAAGCTGTCTGTGCGTGTCATCCGGGGGCCGTTGCTGCCTTGAAACATCAAGAACGGGGAACATCAAGGGAAGGAGGCGCGCGCCGCGCGCCCTCTTCCGCAATTCGACGGACCGAAGTCAGCTGTCCCGTACGATCCGGTTGGACTCGTGATCCTGCCGCTGGTCGTTCTGCACGCCCTTGCTGTCGAGGCCGCGCTCCTTGCCGTGGCTGGCCTTGTCGCGGTTGGAAAGGGTCATGTTGTCGCCGAGGACGTCCTTGTCGGCGATGGTGCGCGCACCGCTGCCGCTGCCCTTGCCCTGCGAACCGGCGCCCATGTGCTTCTTGCTTGCGTTGGCCATCTGGTCCTGTCCTCCTGGTCTGTGCGGTCCGGCACGCGCCCGGATGGCGCCCGCCTCCAAGGATAAGTCGCGAGGCCGCAAATCGTTCCGACGGGCGCCCCGCCTCAGCCGGCGCGCAGGCTCGCGACCGGATGGTCCGTGTTGCGCTCGAGGGAGGAATGGGGCGAGCCCTCCCCCAGCTCTTCCAGCAGGCGGTGGCGGGCCCTGTTGAGCCGGCTCTTGATCGTGCCCATCGCGCAGCCGCAGATTTCCGTCGCCTCCTCGTAGGAGACGCCGCGCAGGCCGATGAGAACAAGAACCTCGCGCTGCTGTGCGGGAAGACGATCGATCGCCTCGGCGATCTCGTGGCCGCGGCACGACCATTCCTGCGTCGGGTCGGCGGCCGGGCGCAGGGACACGCAGTCGGCCGCCCCCGGCGCCTCGCGCGTGTCGATCTTGATCTTGGTGTAGAACGCATTGCGCATGATCGTGAACAGCCACGACTTCATGCTGGTACCCGGACGGAACTGGTGAATGCTGGTAAGCGCGCGGGTCAGGGTCTCCTGGACCAGGTCGTCGGCATGGGTCGGTTCCCGGTAGAACGTCCTTGCGAAGGCACGCAGGGCGGGGATCAGGTGGACGATCTCGGATTGCGGACCGCTTAGACGGGCGCGACTGCGTATTCCCGGCATCGGGGCTCCTCCTCGACTGCAAGATCTGGCTGGCCCCCGCTGCCCTCCCTGACTCAACTTGCCGTGAGCGGCATTGTTCCCCGGTTCGCGCCGATTTCTCGCAACCCTCCGCAGTCTTGCGGAGGCCGGCACGCCCGGAGCGCGCCACGGCCACGGGAACACGATGGTCGGGAACACGATTGCCGGCCGCGGGTTTGGAACAGTGTGGCCTGCGGCAACCGCGGCCGGCCGCGGCGGGCGGAAGGCCCGATGCGGATCACGGGCCTTCCGCCCGCATTGCCCCGGTTCCGGCCGGCGCGTGCCCGTTCCGCGCACAGCAAGGAGACAGGACATGTCGCAGCTGGAGCCGTTCGAACTGGAAGGCCGCCTCAACGGATTGCGCGATGCGCTGGAGATCGTCCTGCGCCACCTGATCGCCCAGGGCGGAGCGCAGGACCTGCGCGCCCAGCTGGAGGCGCGGCGGGAGCTTGCCGACCAGCAGGAGGATCCCGGCGCAGTGCCGCAGGCCGCCTTCGCCGTGGAGGCGGCGGCGGCACGCGAGATCAAGCTGTTGCTGGAACGGGTCGAGGCCGGCCTGGAGCAGCGCCAGACATGAGACAATGGCAGTCCGGCGGCAGCACTCCCGCCGCCGCCGGACCGGGTTGCCTGACCTTATTCGATGACGGCGCAGGCCCGCCGGTCGCCGGCATCGCCGGTCGGCTGGCTGGAATAGTCGTCCTTGCCGCCATGGATCATCAGCGCCTTGCCGCGAATGGCCTGCTCGCCATCGAGCGTCACCTTGGCGTTGAACACCTGCGCCCGCAGCGTGCCCGCGCCATCCACCCACTGGTTGGGCATGTCGCCGGCATGCGGGCCCTTTTCCGCAAGGTAGCCGTGATCGGCGCCGCCCGGATTGAAATGGCCGCCGGCCGACTTGTGGCCGTCGGAGGCATCGCAGGTGCCGGTCTCGTGCACATGGAAGGCGACCCACTGGCTGGTGGGAAGGCCGCTCACCTCGAGGTCGATGAGCACGCCGGCGGAGGTGCCGGTGAGGGTGGCGCGGCCGGTCTCCCGGCCGTCCTGGCCGATGAAGGTGGCGCTCGCCTCCTGCCGGGCCTCACCCTGCGCGGCCGCTGGCAGCGCGGCGATGGCAACGAGGCCGGCGGCGATCATGACAGTTTTCATCCCTTAGTCTCCTGCATTTGGCGGTGACGGCGAGCGAACGGCGACGGCCGCCGTCAGCCCGTCCCTGCCGAACCGGTCAGCGGCCGGCATGTTCCGCATTTCTTTCCCCCGCCTGGTCCCCCGTAGCCATCCTGCGGGGAACATGAGGCGCCCTTGCGGCGTTGGACTTGGAGAGTTGGGAAACGAAACCGGCCCGAACCAGGGAGGCTCCCGTGACACCAAGATCCGCACCTCTTTTCCTTGCCGCGCTGCTGGCCCTTGCCGGTCCGGCGAGCGCCCAGCAGCAGGACGCCGAGCCGCCCGCCATGGGCGACGAGCGCTGCCGCCTCAGCCCCGATCCGGACGGCGAGGGCCTCACCGGCCAGCCGGGCACCCAGCCGGGCACGGAGGGCGAAGGCGAGACGCTGTCCGGCATGCTGGACGCGTGCGGGGGCGTGCTGGAGCCGCCGCCTTCGAACAATGGCGAATTCGTCCAGCCGGCGCCCGATGCGGGCGAGACCCCGGTGATCCCGCCCCGCGCCCTGCCCGACCAGCAGACGCCGGGCGGCGAAACGACGACGCAGTAACGGAACGACGCGCAAGGTGAAGGTTCGCCAGACATGACCCGCAGGATCTACAAGCTCGTTCCCGTTGCCGCCGCAGGGGACCCGAACTGGGAGCGCGCCGGCGGCAGCGGCATCGTTCTGGTGCGCGCCGACTCGGCCGGCGATGCAAGGCTCGTCGCCAGCGAGGCCGAGCCCGATTTCCTCGACATCGACCGCAAGCCCTCGCACGGCGTCTCGACGCGCTTTGCCAGCGCCTTTCGCGACGAAAAGCTCTACGCGGTCGAGGATTGCGAGAGCTCCGGCCATTCCCCCGACGGCCCGCGCGAGGTGGTGGAAGGAACGATCAGGAATCCGCTTGAGGACTGACGGGAGGGGCGAGCGCCCCTCCCCGTCTTCGCGAGCGTCAGCTCTCGACCTCGGTCTGCGGCCGGTCGTTGCCCGCCTCCTGCTCGACATGCCAGGCGCCGGCCTCGTCCTGATATTCGATCCACTCCGCATCGCCCGGCCGGGTCTGTTCGCGGGCGGCCTGCAACGCGGCAAGGCGGGCCTCGTCGGCCGTGGCGAAGGTCTCGGAAAAGACGTCGGCGACGCGGTAGGCCCAGCCGCCGTCATGCTCGACGACGTGATAGACGACCTTGGTCATGGTGCGCTCCTTTGCGGTTGTCGGATGCTCAGCGGGCGCTGAGCATCATTTCGCGCACCCATCGCAGCAGCAGTTCGTCGTAGGAGCGCCGGCTTTCGGCGTCCGACAGGCCGTGGTCCGCGCCCTTGATGATGCGGTGGGTGATCGAGCAGGCATTGCTGAAGGCGGCGAGATAGCTGGCGATGGTGGGATGGGGAACGAGATGGTCGTTCTCCGATTCCACCACCAGCACGTCGCCGGAAAAATCCTGGCAGTGGCGCAGGGCCCGGTTGGCATCGCGCGCCACCTGCCGGCTGCGGTATTTCTGCAGCTCGCGCCGGTCGAGCGAGACCTTGGGCGTGTCCCAGTCTTCGTCGCGGTAGAGCGCCGGCACGCGCAGGGCCAGCCATCTGACCCGGCGCGAGGTCGCAAGAAAAGTGCTGAGATAGGCGCCGTAGCTGCTGGCGATGACCGCGATCGACGTGGTGTCGACGGCAGGATGCGAGGCAAGCACGTCATAGGCGGCGCAGATGTCGGCGAGATTGTCGGCGCGGCTGACCTTGGTCTTGTCGATATCCATCGCGCCATGGCCGCGCATGTCGAAGGTGAGGCAGATGCAGCCGAGTCGCGAGATGGCGCGCGAGCGCTTCTCGTCGCGCTTCTGGCTGCCGCCCCAGCCGTGAACGAAGAGAACGCCCGGCCAGCCGGTCTGCGGCTCGAAGATCTGGCCGGCAAGCCGGGCGCCTGCAACCTCGATATGTGTATCGGTCTTTCTCAAGGCGCGTCCTGTACGAAAGCGTATTTCAGGACCGGCCCGACCTCGGCATCGGTGCCGTGGAAGTAGAGCCTGGCGTTCTCAGGGGGAACGGCCGTGGCGCCGTATCGTTCCACCGAGGCGGCGACAACGTGGCGGCGCTCCGGATCGCGGTCCAGCACCTCCAGCGCGGCAAGCTCGGCCGGGCTCGCCCCGCCGACCCGCCAGGACTGTTCCAGCACCGCGCAGCGCGGCTCGCCGGACTGGTCGGTGCCGACGATGATGTCGTAGTTGCGCCGCGAGGCGACGAGGCCGAGCTCGCGCTCGGCCAGCCGGTCGAAGCGCATGGCCATGGCGCACAGTTTCGCCACGTCCGGCGGCACCAGCTTCAGCAGGTCGGCATAGCCGCCGCGGGCGACGAACAGGCGCGAGCCGCCATAGACCTCCTCGCCGGTGTTGCTGAGGGTGAGCTCCTGCGTGCCGACATAGGCCGCATGCAGGCCGCCGAGCATCACCTCGCCGACGCTGTAGGTCTTCACGTTCTCCAGATGCTCCTCCAGCACCAGCCCTTGCGCGAGCAGGCCGGTCTCCTCGACCCGCACCAGCACCCGGTCGAGCTCGTCCCGCGAGCGTGCCACGAACTGGCCGAGACCGCCGCTGGCGCCGACCGCCTTGATCCGCACCGGGCCGCGCTCGAGCAGCCGGCGGCCGACCTTCACCGCCCCGTCGGTGGTGAAGCTGCTCGCCCCCACCAGCACCACATCGCAGGCAGCTGCAGCAAAGGCGGCGGGCCAGCCCTCGGGCGGCGTTTCGCCGGGCGCCAGCGGATGGACGATGGCCTTGGTCGCCAGCAGCCCGGCCGGCACCCACCCGCCGAAGAAGCGCGACGGATCGGGCCCGGCGGGGCCGAACACCGCCGCGCCGTCGTCGGCAAGCAGCGTGCTGCGGGGAATGCAATAGCAGGCCTCGGCGCCTGCGACATCCTCCAGGCGGCCGCCGTAGCGGCGGCGCAGGAGCTCGGCCGCATGCCGGGCAAGGGCCATATGGGTCTGCGCCTGATGGGTCGGCGCGTCCTCGCACCCCCATGTCACGAGCAGACCCTCATCTGAAGATCCGCGATCTTCGGTGCTGGACGTCATCGCAGTGTCCCCAAGCATGCGCGGGGCCGGGGGGAGGCAGCCCTTGCAGGCCGCCTCCCCCGATCCGGCAACCGCCGATCCGCAGCGGTTACTCCTTGATCCAGCCGCAAGCCTGCTGGATGGACGCGGTGTGATCCGACTTCGCGGTCGGCAGCGCCGTGCCGGCGGGCGCCTGGCCACCGGCGGACCCGGTCGAGCCGGTCACGTCGCTGCCCGCACCCGGCGTCGTGGTGGCGCTGCTGGCGGTGTCGACGCTGGCGCAATGGGAGCGCACCCGGGCCTGCTGGTCGCTGGTGAGCGTGTCCCAGTTGGAACGCACCTCGGTCTCCGGGCGCAGCGTGCCGGTCTGCGGGTCGCTGAAGAAGGCATCGCCGATGGCGCCGTCCCAGCCCATCGGAAGGCCAGAACTGGTGCTGGTGCCGGCCGCTGCCGGGTCCGTGCCGGTCTGCGGCGCGGTCTGGGCCACGGCGCCGGTGGCAAGACCCAGCGAGAGCGAGGCGGCGATCAGAAACTTGCAAGACATGGACAGTCCTCCTGGTGTGTGGAGCCCTGCCAACACGTGGAGGCGGGTTATGTTCCGAAAGATCCGGCTGGGGACGACATTATTTGTCGGCTCGATTTTTCGGCTCGATTTTTCGGCTCACTGGCAGGTGGACAGGAAGAAGATGCCGGCAAAGGAAAAAACGCTGGCGCCAAGCGCCGCGACCGCCGCGAAATAGGCGAGCGTGTAGAGAAAGCCGCGGTCCTTCCAGCGCCTGAGCACCGCGACCACGGCCGCGCCCGCCGCCAGGTGCACCAGGAAGATCGCCGCGAGCTGCAGCCGCTGCAGCGACACCCCGCCGAGACTGCCGAGCGCGATCTCGTGCCAGCCGAAACGGCAGCCGACCGACAGCATGGCGTAAAGCGCGACGAAGGCGGCCGCCCAGACCGTGAAGCCGGCCCCGAGAAGAAGGATGCTGCGCGGTCTCACGAGCCCGCCCCCCCGGTTGCCGCCAGCCAGGCGAAGGCGAAGGAGGCACTGATCCCGATGAGGCCGGTGGCCGCGGCATAGTCGTGCCAGACCCGGCCGATGCGAAGGTCGAGGCTGCGCGCCGCCGACAGGAAGCCGGCCCGCCAGCGCCAGAGCCCATAGGCAGCAAGCAGCGCGCCGAAGCCGGCGCGAAGGCCGCACAGGGCAAGCAGAACCAGCGCCGTCGCGTTGTGCGCATGGGCGGTGGGCACCGGCACGCTTGCTGCCATCAGCGCGAACAACAGCGCCGCCCCGCCATGGGCGAGCGCGCAAAGGGCAAGGCGCAGGGTGGGCGAGCGCTGCTGAAGCAACGAGGCAAGACCGCCCCGCCCGAACAGCGCGGCAAGCACCAGGAGACCGCCGCAGGTGGCGGCAAGCAGCGGATCGGGCATGGCCGGGCGGGCCGGCGGCCATTGCGGGGCGACCAGCCACAGGAACAGTCCGCCGAACACGAGCGAGGAAAACAGCGTCGCCTCGGCGGCGCAGGTCAGCACCATCGCCCACCAGGAGGGCGGGCCATCGGTCTCCCAATGCGGGCGGGCGGAGGCGCCGTTGCCGATGGGAAGCGCGCCGGTGTCCTGCCGCGCGCCGGTGGCGCCGGTCCAGGCCAGCAGCGAGACGACGACCGCTGCAAAGGCGACCAGCGCCAGCCAGTAGAGCTTGGCAAGCAGGAACAGGACCAGGGCGGCGGTGAGAAGCCCGCTCCACAGCGGCAGGAAGCTCTGGCGCGGCAGGACGATGAGCTGGTCCGGCCGGCCGGCGACCATGTCGACGCCGAGCGTCTCCATCCAGCCATTGCGGGTGAAGCCGAGATAGCCGCGCCCGCCGGCAAGCCGCGCCCCCTCCGCGTCGGGCGCCAGCCGGTCGCCGCGCTCCTCGATATGCGGCAGCGAGGCGAAGCCGTAGGAGGCCGGCGGCGTCGGCATCGCCCATTCCAGCGTGCGCGCGCCCCACGGATTGCGCCGAAAACGGCGGCCGAAGCGCATGTGCACGACGAGGTCGACGACGAAGAGGGCAAAGCCGATGGTCATGACGAAGGAGCCGACGGAGGACAGCAGGTTGAGCCAGTCGAGCCGCGCCTCGACCGGGTAGCTGTCGACCCGGCGCGGCATGCCGCGCAGGCCCGTCAGGTGCATGTGCAAGAAGGTGAGGTTGAAGCCGAGGAAGATCAGCCAGAACGCGGTTTTCGACAGCCGGTGCTCGGCAAGCCGCCCGGTGAAATGCGGCAGCCAGTAATAGGTGGCGGCCATCATCGGGAAGACGAAGCCGCCGACCAGCACGTAGTGCAGATGCGCGACGACGAAATGCGTGTCGTGCGCCTGCCAGTTGAACGGCACCATCGCCAGCATGACGCCGGTAAGCCCGCCGACGACGAAGATGAAGAAGAAACCGCCGAGATAGAGCATCGGCACGTCGAAGCGCGGCCGCCCCGCCGCGAGCGTCGCGATCCAGGCGAAGATCTGCACCGCGGTGGGAATGGCCACCAGCCCGCTGGCGGCGGAAAAGAAGGCCAGCGCCAGATGCGGGATGCCGACGGTGAACATGTGGTGGACCCACAGGCCGAAGGACAGGAAGGCCATGGCGATCACCGCGAGGATGACGGCGCGGTAGCCGACCAGCTCGTGCCGGGCGAAGGTCGGGATCATCATCGAGATCGCCCCGGCCGCCGGCAGGAAGATGATGTAGACCTCCGGATGGCCGAACAGCCAGAACAGGTGCTGCCACAGGAGCGAGTCCCCGCCCCTGGTCGGATCGAAGAACGGCAGGTCGGCGGCCCGCTCCAGCTCCAGCAGGATCGAGCCGAGGATCAGCGGCGGGAAGCCGAACAGCATCATCAGGGCGGTGATCAGCAGGTACCAGGCCATGATCGGCATGCGGGCAAGGCTCATGCCCGGCGCGCGCACCTTCAGCACCGTCACCGTGATCTCGATGGCCGCCGACAGGGCCGAGATCTCCACGAAGGTGATGCCGAGCAGCCAGACGTCGGCATTGATGCCGGGCGAATAGGTGGAGGAGGACAGCGGCGTGTACATGAACCAGCCGCTGTCCGGCGCAACGCCGGCGAGCATGGCGAGAAGCAGGATCGAAGCGCCGAAGATGTAGCACCAGAAGCCGTAGGCGGTGAGGCGCGGGAAGGCGAGATCGCGCGCGCCCAGCAGCTTGGGCAGCAGGTAGATCGCAAACCCCTCGAACATCGGGATCGCGAACAGGAACATCATCACCGTGCCGTGCATGGTGAAGAGCTGGCCGTAGATCTCCGGCCCGACGAAACCCGTCCCGGAGGTGGCGAGCTGCACCCGGATCAGCATGGCGAGCAGCCCGCCGACGCCGAAGAAGAAGAAGGCGGCGAGAATGAACCGCTTGCCGAGGATGGTGTGGTTGACGGCGCCGAGCTGCTGCCAGCCGGCCGGCGTGTCCCAAAGGGCGGCAAGCTCCCGGTGCAGGCGGATCGGATTGGCGGGGAGCGGTGCGGGGGTCTTTTCCCCCTGCGGCGGCACGTTCCGGCTCATTGTCCGCCCTCCCCGTCCGGCGCCGTGTCCTGCCGCGTGTCGTCCGATGGCCCAACGATCCGCGCAAAGGCGTCCGGTTCGTGCGCCTCGACGGAAAAGCGCATCGGCGCATGGCCGATGCCGCAATATTCGGCGCAGACCCCGCCATAGGTGCCGGGCCGGTCTGCCCTGAGGCGGATGACGTTGACATGGCCGGGAATGGCGTCGAGCTTGCCGCCGAGACGCGGCACCCAGAAGCCGTGGATGACGTCCTCGCTGGTCAGGACGATGTCGACATCGCGCCCCGCCGGCAGATGCAGTAGGTCGTCGGTCTCGTACCCGCCGGGATAGCGGAAGCGCCAGGTCCACTGGCGGGCCACCGCCTCGATGCGCAGCGCCTCGCCCCGGCCGACCACCAGAACCCGTTCGCCCAGCGCAAGCGCCGCCGTCACAAGGCCGGAGAGAATGACCAGCGGAACGACGAGCCCGCCCCACAGGATCAGCCGCGCCTCGCCGAAACGGCGCAGCCAGGCGGGGCGGACGAAGGCCAGCATCAGGACCGAGGCGACGACGAGGAAAATCGCCGTTCCGGCCGCGAGCATGACCCACCACAAGGTGCCGATGCCACGCGCTGCCGGCCCCTCCGGCTGCAGCGCCGACAAGGGCCCGGCGCAGGCCGAGAGGGCGAGACCGCCGGCCGCAATCGCGCCGAAGCGGAACAAAACCCCCGCACCGCGACTTGTCCTGACAAAGGAAGGGACACCATGAACGAAATGGACGACACGGACAGCCCGGTCATCGAGGCGGTGGCCGACGAGCCGGTCGCCTCCACCGTTGCCGTTGCAGGGCACCCGCTGCACGCGATGAGCGTGCATTTCCCCATCGCCCTGGTCGTCGCGACGCTGGGCTGCGACGTGTTCTACTGGTGGTCCGGCGATGCGTTCTGGCTGCGTGCCGGCCTGTGGTCGGCGGGCATCGCCTTCTTCGCCGGCGTGGGGGCGGGACTTGTCGGGACCGCCGAGCTGCTGCTGGTGTCCGGCATCCGCATCCGCGTGGCGAGCTGGACCCATGCCGTTGCCGCGATGATGCTGATCGCGACCGCCGGCACCAACTGGGGCCTGCGGCTGACCGACCCCGATGCGGTGCTGCCGCAAGGCCTGATGCTGTCGGTGCTGGCCAGCGTCTTCACCGGGCTGGCGGGCTGGCATGGCGGCAAACTCGTGTTCGATCACGGCATCGGCCTCATCATCTCCGAAAAGGATTGAACGCGCCGGCAAGACGGCGGAGCCCGCCGGGCTCGGACAGGATGGCGGGGAGCAGGTCCGCAAGGTCCGGCTTGGCGAGCACCACGACGAGGATCGCGGCGGCCGTGACCGAGACGGCCGCCATGGCGACCATTCCCCGCCAGAGCGGATAGGCGCTGCCCCGCCGGAACAGCCCGATGATCACGGTCCCGGCCAGGACGTGCAGCGCGACCAGGACCGCGACGAAGGCGAGCTTGAGCTGGAACCACGCATCGAAGGTCTGCCGCAGGAACACCAGCGCGGTGCCGCTGCCGACGGCGAGGAAGGCCGCCGGGGAGACGATCGCCACATAGAGGAACCGCACGGTGACGTGCAGGGAGTTGAAGGCGGTCTCGTCGCGCATATGGGCGCGGCGCAGGTAGAGCCCCGGCAGGCAGAACAGCCCGGCGACCCAGACGGCGATGGCGGCGATGTGCAGCGCCTTGACCCACAACATCAGCGCACGCGCCGCGAGGCGGGCGCCAGCTGCACGGAGAGCAGCAGGAGCGCGCCCGCCAGATAGGGCAGCGAGGCGGGAACCCACATGATCAGGCCGGCAAGCTGCTGGTCCGCGAGCGGCGACAGGCCGAAGGGCTGCGTGGTGAGCGAATGCGCCGCATAGAGCGGCGTGCGGGCGAAGGTGAGCAGCGCACCGAGCATGCCCATCTGCACCATGGTCGCAAGCAGCGCGAACACGGCAGAGCCTAGATGGGCGGACGGCGCGAGCACCGCGCGCCACAGGGCGAAGGCCGCACCAAGCAGGCTGAGCTGCATGGTCCAGTAGGGCAATGCGCCGACGATGGCGACGTCATAGACCTGCGGCACATGCCAGAACCACAGCAGCAGCGCGTTGAGCACGGTCAGCACGCTGAGCGGCAAGGCGGGCGCGGGCAAACGGACGCTGCGAAAGGCGAGCGCCAGCAACGGCGCGGCAACGCCGATCAGCAGCGCATGATGGGCGACACGGGCGGAAAACAGCGAAACGGTGAGGGCGCAAAGGGGCGAGAGAAACAGCAGCGCCAGCACGCCGGTGCCGGCAAAGGCCATCCCCCGTCCGTTCCGCCGGCCGGACGCGGCGTGGACTGCAAGAATGGCCGCGCACAGGCCGAGCGCGACCGGATCGAAGTTCCAGGCAAAGAGCAGGGTCTGCGGCGCTGGCGCCGGTCCGCAATAGACGTCTGGCATATCGGTTTCCCCCTCGCGGTCGAAACCGAAACGCCTTTCCGGCCGGATTGTTCCCGAACCTGCAGCGGGCAGAGCGAAGAAACGGGCCCGTCAGGCCCGTTTCGTTCCCGCTTCACCCCTTGCCGGGACCGCCGTTTTCCGGCTTGCCGCCGCGCTTGTCGTGCTGCTCGGCCAGCGCTCTCTCCAGCTGATGCGCAAGGTCGAGAAGCCGGTCCGGTACGGGCTCGTTTTCGACGTTTTTCAGAAGATCGGCGAAATAGCGCCCGCCCAGCGGGCTGGGCTGGTTGGGCTGACGTGCCTTGCCCGGACGGCTCTTCCTGGAGTTGTCGTCATCAAAGGTCATGTCGATCCTGCATTCCTGCGCCTCGTTCCCGGCGCCTCGTTCCGCCGCCATCGCGGCCTTGGCGAGCAGGTCACCATAGACCTTGCCCGACCAGGCGGGCATATCGCCCCGCCCTTTCCATGCATCTCGTGCATGTTGCGGTGGATTGTCGGTTTCGTCCGGATTGGGCAAAGGGTCCTCGTCCGGCAGCCGCCCGGGATCCGGCTCGCGCACGGGCGGGGGTGGAAAGGGCGTCGGCGTCGGTGTCGGCCCCGGCTCGGGACGGGGGTTTTCGATGCTCATGGCTCTGCCTCCTATCGCATAACCTGAGCCGGCCCGGCTTGTTCCCGCCGCATGCGATCTTTTCCCGGCAGCGAGACGGGCTCGCCCAGGACCCGGCCGACCCAGACCTGCTTGGCCACCACCAGGCAGACCACGGCGAGCGGCGTTGCCAGCAGGACCCCCAAGGGTCCGAACAGCACGCCGAAGGCGAGCAGCGCGAACATCGTCACGGCGGGAGGAAGCGAGACGGCCTGCTGCTGGATCAGGGGGTTGAGCACATTGCCCTCGAACTGCTGGACCGCGAGATAGAGCAGAAAAACCCAGATCGCCGTCGAGGTGTCGACCGCAAGAGCGAGCGCGACCGCAGGCGCAATGGCCAGAACCGGGCCGAAGAAGGGGATGAACTCCAGGATGCCGGCGATAAAGGCGAGCGCCAGTGCCGCCTCGATCCCGATGGCCCAAAGACCCAGGAAGATCAGCGTGCCGACCACCACCATCGAGGCGAGCTGACCCAACAGCCAACGCTGCAGCGCGCTGCCCAGCGCATCCATCGTGGCGGCGGCGCCCTTGCGCGCCCGCCGCGGAAACAGCATCAGCAACCCGCCGCGGTAAAGACCCGGCCGATAGCCGATGTAAAGACCGGCCGCCGCGACCAGGACCACATTGGCAAGCAGCGTGACGGCCCAGCCGGAGAGGCCGGCGATCCGGCTCATCACCGCCCCTTCCGAGACCATGGCCTCCGCCCGCTCGACCAGCCATTCGCCGACATCGCCGCTGCCGAGCCAATCCTCCACCGGCGCCAGCAGCTCCGGCAGCCGGTCGCGCAACTCCAGCAGCTGTGCCTGCAGCTGGGCGCCGAGCACGGTGACGAAGAGGGCCACCGCCAGCACGGCCGTCACCGTGGCGACGACGAAGGACCAGCCCTCGCCAAGGCCCGTCGGCCGCGCGACAATGGCGGAAAGGCTGCGCAGGACGATGGCGAACAGGATGGCGGCAAAGACCAGGAGCAGCAGGCTGCGCAGGTACCACAGGGCCAGCGCGGCGACGATGATGAGGGTGACGGCGACGAGCCGCTGCGTGAAGCTGCCGAGGGCGACAGGAGAGGATTGCACGGTCATCGGCAGGCCGCCCCCCTCCGGTTCGCGGATCGGTCCCTGACCTGGTCCTTCGGCGTCCCCGTTCCTGGCGGCCAACTGTCGATGATGCTCATTGCGGCGTCCCCGTTTGCGGTTCTGGTTCGGGAGCACAACTGCCGGGCGCGCCAAATGTTCGCGCAGGACCGGAGGGAACATTCGCGCGGGCAATCAGTTGAAAGGGCTGCGACACCCGGGTGGGAGAGAGAAGATGCCCGCAAAATCCAAGTCCCAGCAGAAGGCCGCCGGCGCCGCCCTGTCGGCGAAACGCGGCGAGACCGACAAGAGCGACCTGAAGGGGGCCTCCAGGGAAATGGTGGAGTCCATGACCGAGAAGGAACTGGAGGAGCTGGCCTCCACCTCCCGCAAGGGCAAGCCCGACCACGCGTCCAAGTCGTAGGACCCCAGGTCACAGGAGACGGACATGGTTCAAAAAGACAGGCGGTTTTTCGGCGAGGCCCCCGAATTTCTTTCCGAGCGCGCGGCCGCCGCCGAGATGGAACACCAGGTGGCCTCGGCGCTGGCGAACGACGGCACAGTCGACGCCTCGGACGTGACGGTGACCGCCGATCACGGCGGCATCACCCTGGCCGGAACGGTGGCCAGCACGCAGGAGATCGCCAGGTGTTCGCAGATCGCCCTGGAGATCGGCGGCGTGCGCCACGTTCGCAACATCATCGGGATCTGGGGATCGAAGATGTAGGGAGGGCCGTGAAAACCTCGCCCGCTCCCGCAAGCTGCCGCCCGCAAGCCGAGAAGGCCCGACCTATTCGGTCGCGCCCTCCGGCTCGCGTTTCAGCGTCTCGTCCGGCAGCACCGGGGATGAGGGTTCGTAGCGCTCGCCGCCGGAAGTTGCCTCGGCAGCCGGCTCCTCGGGAGCGAGCGCCGCCTCCCGGTAGATGTCGAGCCCCCACCAGGCGATCAGCGCCAGCACGAGCGACACCACCAGCAGGATCAGGATGCGGGGCGAGCCCGTTCCCTGACGTGCCCTGCCGGGCGACACTTCGAGCGGTTCGGTTCGTTTGTTCTGGTTCTCGGCCATCCTGTCTCCTTTGCGTTGACGATCATGGGTTGACGGGGTCACGCCCCTTTCGTCAGGCCGCGGGCAGCGGCGGCCTCAGCCGAAGCCGAGGAAGGAAAGAATGGCGAGAACGACCACGATGAGGCCGACGAGATAAATGATGTTGTGCACGGACTTTCTCCTCGTTGCTGAATGCCCTCTCTCAACGCCGCGACCGGCCGGGTTGTTCCATCGAGGCCGGCGCGCGCTCCCTCACACCTCGTCGAAACGCCCGCCTTCCCGCGACGGATTGCGGTCGATCACCGCCTCTGCCTCGTCGTCCGGCAGGGCCTCGTCGCTGCGCTGATACGGATTGTCGGCCTCCTCGCCGGGCAGCTCGCCATCCGGCTCGGCAAGCGGCAGCTCGGGGAGCGGCCGCCCGTTTTCGTCCGCCGGAACCCGGCCGGCGAAGGGCGCCGCGCCTTCCAGCGCGGCCCAATCCTGCTGCTCCAGCTGCGGGCCGTCCTCGCGCGTTTCCTCTTGCGCCGGACGGGCGGGTTTCTTCAGCGGATCCATTTCGTGTCTCCTCAAGGCTCCTGGCGAAGGAACAGTCCGGCAGGCAGCAACGCGCCGGACCTATTCCCCCCATCAAACTCCCCTGATGAACCCGGAAAGGGCGGGCAATGTTCCCCCGCCGGTCTTCCTCGTTTCGGCACGCGGTTCGGCGCATGAGGATTTTTGCAGCTTTCCGGAACCTCGGCGGCTCCTGACGGTTCGGGAGGCGACAAGACCGGAAAGGAGACCCCCATGGGCACATGCCACCAATGCGGAAACGACTACGACAAGTCCTTCGAGGTGACGATGGCGGGCAAGACCTATGTCTTCGACAGTTTCGAATGCGCCATTCACGCGCTCGCGCCGAGCTGCGCGCATTGCGGCTGCCGGGTGATCGGCCACGGCGTCGAACAGGGCGAGACGATCTATTGCTGCGCCCATTGCGCCGCCCACGAGGGCGCGACCGACCTGACGGACAGGGTGCCCTGACCGCCGGCCGGCGGGCGGAACAAATCGGCCGCCGGCGGCGTTGGTCATGTAACCGGACATCCGCCAGCTCCAGCAGGAAGCTTCGCTCCATGACCCAATTGTCGAGCCCTCCATCTCCCGTTCCCCCAAGCGACATTCCCTCGGCCCTGGCAGGCACGGCCGCCACGCCGGACGCCTCCGCGCATCTGGAGGAGACCGGCGGCGATGCGGAGACCGGCCGGCTGGTCATCGTCTCCAACCGCGTCGCCAACCTGCGCAGCACCGGCCAGGCCGGCGGCCTGGCGGTCGGGCTGGCGGAAACGCTGAAGGAGCGGGACGGCATCTGGTTCGGCTGGAACGGCGCCCCCGACGGCGTCACCGGAGGCGAGGTGCAGGTGGAGCGGGTCGGCCCGGCCGAGCAGGTGACGGTGCCGCTGTCGCCGAAGGACGTTGCCGGCTACTATCTCGGCTATGCCAACAGCGTGCTGTGGCCGCTCTTCCACTACCGGCTCGACCTCGTCGACTACCGGCCGGCCTTCTACGAGAGCTACCAGCGGGTCAACGAGACCTTCGCGCGGCAGCTGGCGCCCTTCCTGAAGGACGACGACCTCATCTGGGTGCACGACTATCACCTGATCCCGCTCGCCCGCTGCCTGCGCAAGGCCGGTTGCCGCCAGCGGATCGGCTTCTTCCTGCACATCCCCTTCCCCCCGCCCGACATCCTGGTGGCCTCGCCCAACCATGCCGAGCTGGTCGAGGCGCTGCTGGACTACGACGTGATCGGCTTCCAGACCCAGGCGGATGCGGTCAACCTGAAGGCCTATCTCGCCGAGCGCAGCCCGGCCGTGCAGCTGGACGACACCCGGTTCCGCGTCGGAACCCGCACGGTGACGATCGACCGCTTCCCCATCGGCATCGACGCGAAGGGCTTTGCCGCCATGACCCGCGAGGCGGACGACGAGGTGCAGATCGACCTGATGCGCCGGCAGGTGCTCGGCCGGCGCCAGATCATCGGCGTCGACCGGCTCGACTATTCCAAGGGCCTGCCGGAGCGGCTGAAGGCCTTCGACCGGCTGATGGCGCAGCATCCGGAGTTGGAAAAATCGGTGACCTATCTGCAGGTCGCCCCGCCGACCCGCGAGAAAGTCGGCGCCTATGGCGACATCCGCGCCGAGCTGGAGGCGCTGGTCGGCGCGATCAACGGCCGGCTCGCCGACTTCAACTGGACGCCGATCCGCTACATCCACCGGAGCGTCGACCGCGCCAAGCTGGCTCCCCTGATGCGCGGCAGCCAGGTCGGCTTCGTCACCCCCTTGCGCGACGGCATGAATCTGGTCGCCAAGGAATACGTGGCGGCGCAGGACCCGGCCGATCCCGGCGTCCTCGTCCTGTCGCGCTTTGCCGGAGCGGCCGAGGAGATGCACGAGGCGCTGCTCGTCAACCCCTACGACATCGACGAGATGGCACGAACGCTCTACCAGGCGCTGACCATGCCCCTGGCCGAACGCCGGCGCCGCCACGAGGCGCTGCTCGACCATGTCATGCGCCACGATGCCCGCGCCTGGCAGGAGGCGTTCCTCGCCGCCCTCAGCGGGGCGACAGGCAGCGCCGCACGCCCGCAGCAGGCGCCGTCGTAAAGCCGAGCGGTACCCGAGAGGAGAGACCAGGCGCATGACGGCACGGGCCATCTGGAAGGGGCATCTCAGCGTCGGCGAGCTGTCCTGCGGCATCGCGCTCTATTCCGCCGCGACCACGTCCGAGCGCATCTCCTTCCACTATGTGAACCGCAGGAGCGGCAACCGCCTGCGCCGGGAGTTCGTCGACGAGGCGACCGGCAAGCCGGTGGAGCGCGACGACCAGGTCAAGGGCTACGAGACGGCGAAGGATGCCTATGTGGTGCTGGAGCCGGACGACATCGCCGATGCGGTGCCCAAGGGCGACAAGACGCTGGAAATCTGCGAGTTCATCGCCTGCGACGATGTCGACACGGTCTATTTCGACAAGCCCTATTTCCTGAAGCCCGCCGACGAGGCGGACGAGGAGGCCTTCGCGCTGATCCGCGAGGGCATGCGCGCCAAGAAGGTCGCAGCGCTCGCCCGGGCGGTGCTGTTCCGGCGGGTCCGCTCCATGCTGATCCGCCCGCGCGGCTGCGGGTTGCTCGGCCATACGCTGCATTTCGACTACGAGGTGCGTGCAGCGGGCGAGGCGTTTAACGACATTGCCGACATCGCGATCACGGGCGAGATGCGCTCGCTGGCCAAGCACATCATCGAGACCAAGACCGGCAGCTTCGATCCGTCCGCCTTCGACGACCGCTACGATGCGGCCCTTGCCGAGCTGGTCAAGGCCAAGGCCGAGGGGCGCGAGATCCCGAAACCGAAGGCGCAAGACGAGGCCAAGGTGGTCGATCTGATGGAGGCGCTGCGCGAAAGCGCGGCCGCCGCCGACAAGCAGAAGAAGACCGGTCGGAAGAAGCCCGGAGAGAAACGCGCCGCCCCGCAAGGGCGCAAGGCGGGCTGAGCCATGTCGCTGGAAACCTATCGCCGCAAGCGGGATTTCGCCGCGACGCCAGAGCCGAAGGGAGAGCCGGAGGGAAAGGCCTCCAGGGGCGCCGCGAAGCACAGTTTCGTCATCCAGGAGCATCACGCCCGGCGGCTGCATTACGACCTGCGGCTGGAGCTCGGCGGCGTCTACAAGAGCTGGGCGGTGACGCGGGGGCCGAGCCTCGTCGCCGGGGTCAAGCGCCTCGCCGTCGAGGTGGAGGACCACCCGCTCGCCTATGGCAGTTTCGAAGGCACGATCCCGAAGGGCGAATACGGCGCCGGCACGGTGACGATCTGGGACAAGGGCAGCTGGGCGCCCGAAGGCGATGCTGAAAAGTCCCTCGCCAAGGGGCATCTGGAATTCACGCTGTCGGGCAACAAGCTGAAGGGCCGGTGGCATCTGGTGCGCATGGCCCGCAAGGGCCGGGAAAAGCGCAACAACTGGCTGCTGATCAAGAGCGAGGACGAACACGCGCGGGACGAAGATGCGCCCGATATCCTGGACGAGGACGGCACGGCCGAGGCGGCCGACCGGGAAAAGCCCGCCGCGACCGTCAAGGGCTCGAAGACGGCGAAGATGCCGGACTTCGTGCCGCCGCAGCTGGCGACGCTGAAACGGCACGCCCCGACGGGCAAGGGGTGGATCCACGAGATCAAGTTCGACGGCTACCGGCTGCAGGCGAGGATCGAGGACGGCAAGGCGGTGCTGCTGACCCGCAGCGGGCTCGACTGGACGGAGCGGTTCGGCCCCAAGGTCGCCGAGGCGCTGGCCGCCCTCCCCGTGCAGCAGGCCGTGCTCGACGGCGAACTGGTGGTCGAGGCCTCCGGCGGGGCCTCCGACTTTTCCGCGCTGCAGGCCGATCTCAGTGCCGGCCGCACGGACCGTTTCGTCTATGTCGCCTTCGATCTTCTCCATCTCGACGGCCGCGACCTCACCGGCGTGCGCCTCGATGCGCGCAAGGCCGCGCTGCAACGGCTGCTGGGCACAGCGCCGGAGGTGCTGCGCTACAGCGAGCATTTCGAGGAAGACGGCGAGATGGTGCTGCGCCATGCCTGCCGGCTGAGCCTGGAAGGCGTGATCTCCAAGCGCGCCTCCGGCCCCTATCGCTCCGGCCGCAGCAAGGACTGGATCAAGTCGAAATGCGGCGAACGGCAGGAGATGGTGATTGCCGGCTATATGCCCTCCTCCACTTCGGACGAGGCCATCGGCTCGCTGATGCTCGGTGTTTATGAGGACGGCAAGCTGCGCCATGCCGGGCGGGTCGGCACCGGCTTTTCCCGCGCCGTCGCCGAGGACCTCTACAAGCGCCTGCACGCGATCGAGCGCAAGACCTCGCCCTTTGCCGAGCGGCTGGATGCCACCGCCCGGCGCGGTGTCCGCTTCGTCAAGCCGGAGCTGGTCGCCGAGGTCGAGTTCCGCAGCTGGACGGCGGACCGGCGCGTGCGCCACGCCTCGTTCCGGGGCCTGCGCGAGGACAAACCCGCGCGCGACGTCACCCGCGAAGCGCCGGCAGGCAGGGACGATCCCCCGGCGCAGCCGCGGCCGAGCATCAAGCTGACCCATCCCGACCGGGTCTACTGGGCAGACGCCGGCGTGACCAAGGAAGGGCTTGCCGACTATTACACGCAGGTCTGGCGCTTCATGGCGCCGCTGGTCGTCTCGCGCCCCCTCGCCCTGCTGCGCTGCCCGCGCGGAACGGCGCAGAAATGCTTCTTCCAGAAACACGCGTGGAAGGGCATGAACGGCGAGATCCTGACCCGGCAGGACCCGCTCGGCGAGGAGGGCGACAGCCTGATCGCCATCGACTCGCTGGATGGGCTGATCGGCCTCGTCCAGGGCGCGGCGCTGGAGATCCATCCCTGGCAGGCCTCGCTCGACGATCTGGAGAAGCCCGACCAGGTGGTGATCGACCTCGATCCGGGCGAGGGCGTCGACTGGCCGGTGATGCTGGACGCCGCCCGCCAGGTGCGGGACCGGCTGCAGGATGCGGGCCTCGTGCCCTTCGTCAAGACCACCGGCGGCAAGGGCCTGCATGTGGTCGCGCCCTTGAAGCCGAAGGCCGGCTGGGACGAGGTGAAGGGCTTTGCCCGCGACCTTGCCGATGCGATGGAGGCGGACGATCCGGAGCTTTTCATCGCCAGGTCGACCAAGGCGGCACGCAAGGGGCGGATCTTCGTCGACTACCTGCGCAACGGGCGCAACAACACCGCCATCGCGCCCTATTCGTCCCGTGCCCGCGAAGGCGCGACGGTCGCGATGCCGCTCGCCTGGGACGAGCTCGACCCGTCCATCGGCTCCGGCCATTTCACGGTCGCCAACGCCATGGCCCGGCTCGACAGCCTGGACGAGGACCCCTGGGCGGATTTCCGCAAGGCGGAGGCACCGCTGAAACCGAAGGCGGGCAGGAAGCGCAAAGGCTAGTGTGGTGAATTTGAAATACGCCTCACTTTGGCAGCACACCCAGAGCGTATTTCAAATTCGAAAACCACACTAGAAACATAAACTTGCCAGTCACCCTTTTAAATCTGAAGTTCGTTCAGAGCATGCCGCAAAATGCGACGAACTTCAGATTCGGGTGACTAGCGGCGCGATTTGCCTGTTGATTTCTTGTCCGCCCCCTTTTCCGCCGCAACGCTCTTGCGCAGGGCGTCCATGATCGACACCACGTTGCCGGATGTCTCCTGCGGCGCATCGCCCTCGTCGTGTTTTGCAGACTTGCGGGGCGCCTTCGGCTTCTGCTTGCGCTTCTTCGCCGCGATGATCGCCTTCAGGCGCTTCTGCACTGGATCGCTGACCATCTCGCCGGACCAGTCGGCCGTGCGCTCCTCGATCAGCTTGCCGATCAGCTTCAGCGCCTTGGGCTCGGGCCGGGATGTGTCGATGTCGGCGAAATAGTCCTCCGCCTCGCGGACCTCGTCGCCGTAGCGCAGCGTCCACACGACGATGCCCTTGCCGCGCGGCTCCAGCATCACCGCCCGCTCGCGGCGATAGAGCACCAGCCGGGCGATGCCGACCGTGCCGGTTGCGGCCATCGCCTCGCGGATGACGGCGAAGGCCTCCTCGGCGATCTTGTCGTCCGGCGTCAGGTAGTGGGCGTCGTCGAGATAGATCCAGCCGATATCCTCGCGCGGAACGAAGGTCTCGATGTCGATCATGCGGGTGCTGTCGAGCGCCACCGCGTCGAGCTCCTCGTCCTCCATCACGATCAGCTTGTCCTCGGAGACGGGATAGCCGCGCCGCTGGTCCTGCTCGCGCACCGGCTTGCCGGTCTTCTCGTCGACATAGCGGCTCTCCACCCGGTTGCCGGTGGCGCGGTTCAGCGTGTGGAAGCGGATCTTCTTTCGCGTGGTGGTGGCCGGCATCATCGCCACCCGGCAGGTGACGAGCGAAAGCCGCAGATAGCCCTTCCAGAAGCTGCGCGGTGCCATGCCGTTCTCCCCTCTCGCCTGCCGAGCCAGTCCCAGGACAGGCCAAAGAACCCGAACGCGCCGGGGCGGGTCCGTGTTCCCTGCTTCGCCGTCGAGCGGAACACGGAGGCTCCTGCCGTGTTGGGATCGACAGGAGGACCGACAGATGTGGAACCGACTGCAAGGTTTGATGGCCGAATTGCTGCCCGGCTGGGCGCGGGACCATGCCCTGCGCCGCGAGCGCCGCCGGGCGCTCCGCAATGCCGCTTACCCCGCCGCGGACGAGGCGACGGCGGCGCGCCCGGCCTCACGCGAGGAGCAGCGGCCGGAAGATCGCCGGCCGGGAACATAAGCGCGCCGCGCAAGCCTCAATAGACGAGGCCGGCTTCCTTGCAGGCCCGCAAGATGACGGAGGCCAGGTCGTCGCCTGTGCCGTCGCCTGTGTCGGCGTTGCTCCCTCCCTCTCCGCTCTCGCCTCCGTCTGCCGATGTGCCGGGCGGACGGGTGCCGCTGCCGCCTCCGTCCCCGGACGCAGCGCTTCCCTCGCCGGACGAGGCGAGCGCGTCGACCGACAGCGACAGGGCAGCGCGGTCGACGGGGTCGGCGGGTGCCTCTCCGGAGGGTTCGGCCGGGGCGGCCTCGCCTCGCGGCATCTGCTCGGCGGCAGGTGTCGCCGGCGATGCCTCGGGGGTTGCCGAACCGCGGGTGAAGGCGGCCGCCTGCTGCGCATCCGGTGCTGCCGCGGCAAGCGAGGCGCAGCGCTCAATCGCCGAGCGAACCTGGCCGCGATCCTCCGTGTCGACTTCATGCTCGCCGAGATAGAGCGTCTGCGCCGCCGCGGGAGCGGCCAGCAGCAGGGCGAGAGCGGGAACGCAGAGCGCCGGGACGGGAAACTTCCGGGTCATCGCATGACCTCACTTCTCCTCGAGATGTTCGCGCATGTCCTCGACCTCGCCGGCCGAGACGGGGCCGGCCTTTCGGTCCGAGACCGCGCGCAGATAGGTGACGACATCGGCCACCTGCTGGTCGGTCAGCTTCCAGGCGAAGCCCGGCATGGCGATCTGGCTCGGAACCGCCTCGGTCTGCTGCGCCCGCGCGCCGCCGAGGATGATGCGGATGACCGTCGCCGGATCTTCCGCCGTCAGCTTGTTGGAGCTTTCCAGCGAGGCGAAGATGTCGGGAACGCCCGAGCGGTCGGCCGAATGGCAGGCGGCGCAATTGTCGAAATAGATCGCCTCGCCGGTCTCGAGGCGCGCCTGCGCCGGGGCTTCGGCCTCCTCGCGCGGGGCATCGTCGAGGCTCTTGAGATAGACCGCGATCGCCATCAGGTCCTCGTCCCGCAGATGCTGGGTGGACAGGCCGACGACCTCGCCCATGCGCTGCATCGGCGCGGTGTGGCGCGAGCGCCCCTCGCCGAGGAAGCGGACGATGTCCTCCGCCTCCCAGTCGGCAAGGCCGCCGTTGACGCCGCCGCGAATATTGGGGGCGTACCAGTTGTCGAGGGTTCCCCCGCGCAGGTATTCGTCCTCCTTGTCGGCGCCCAGCAGGTTCTTGCCCGTGTGGCAGGCGCCGCAATGGGCCAGCGCATCGACGAGGTAGCGGCCGCGGTTCCACTCCTGCGACTGGTCCGGATCGACCGCGAAGTCCACCTTGTCGAAGAACAGCAGCTTCCAACCCGCCACCGACATGCGGATGCTGAGCGGGAAGGGCAGCGCGTTCTCCGGGATCTCCGCCGTCACCGGCTCCAGCGTGCGCAGATAGGCGAAGATCGCATCCGCGTCCTCGCGGGACATCTTGGTGAAGTGCGGATAGGGCATGGCCGGATAGAGATGCGACCCGTCCCGGCTGATCCCCTCGTTGAGCGCCCGGTAGAACTCGTCGCGGCTCCAGCCGCCGAGGCCCGTCGCCTCGTCCGGCGTCAGGTTGCTGGAATAGATCGTGCCGAACGGCGTCTCCAGCCCGCGCCCGCCGGCATAGCGTTTGCCGCCCTCCTCGATATTGGTGTGGCAGGCGACGCAGTCGCTGGCGGTCGCAAGGTAGCGGCCGCGCTCCACCTGCGAGAAGGAGAGTTCCTGCGCCATTGCCGCGGAAGCTATCCAAAGGCCCAGCGCGCCGGCGAACGTGCCCGCCAGCAAGGCATTGCGAAGCCGGCTCATGGGCGCACCAGGGGGCCGGGATCCGGCAGATACCGGTTGATGATGGCATCCACCGACCAGTAGGCCAGCGCGCCCACCGTGCCGGTCGGATTGTAGCCGGCGTTTTGCGGGAAGAGCCCGGCGCCGGTGACGAACAGGTTCGGCAGGTCCCAGCTCTGGCCGTAGCGGTTGACGACGCTGCTTGCCGGATCGGTCCCCATGATGGTGCCTCCCGTGTTGTGCGTGGTCTGATAGGGCTCGCTGTCGTAGGAGCCGCGGCGGGCGTTGACCTTCACATGCGCCCCGCCCATGCCGTGGGCGATCTCCTCGGCAACCGGCGTCAGGTGCTCGGTCAGGCGCCGGTCGTTGAGCGTGAAGTCGTAGGTCATCCGCAGGAGCGGGCGGCCCCACACGTCCTTGTAGGTCGGGTCGAGATCGAGATGGTTGCTGCGATGGGCCATCGACGAGCCGTGCACGCCGACGCTGGTCGTCTTCAGGAAGTTCTCCCGCACTGCCCGTTTCCAGGCCGAGCCCCAGCGCGGCACGTCCTCGGGCACCGGGTGGCTCTCGATCGGCCGGGCATTGGTGGTGCCGCAGGCGATATAGCCGCCGCCGATGAAGCCGAGCCCCGAATGGTCGAAATTGTCGCCATTATAGTCGTCGACGACCATGCCGAGCGCGCCCGCGCCGACGAAGCCGTTGGTGTATTCGTCCTCGAAGAACACCGTCGCCGAGGACATCACCTGGTAACAGTAGTTCTTGCCGACGACCCCTTCGCCGGTGCGCGGGTCGTAGGGCGTGCCGATCTCCGACAGGAGCAGCAGCCGCGTGTTCTGCAGCGGATAGGCACACAGGATGACGATGTCGGCGGGCTGGAACCAGACCTCGCCGCTGGTGTCCACATAGGTGACGCCGGTCGCATGCTTGCCGTCGGGCGTCTTTTCCACCGACAGCACCTCGGAATTGGTGCGCAGGCCGAAATTCGGCCGCTGCATCAGCACGGGAATGATCGTCGTCTGCGGCGAGGCCTTGGAATAGTTGCCGCAGCCGTGCTTTTCGCAGAAGCCGCAATAGGTGCAGGGGGCGAGCTGCATGCCGAGCGGATTGACATAGGCGCGCGACATGTTGGCGGAGGGGACGGGAAAGGGATTGAGCCCCAGCGCCCGCGCCGAGGCCGCGAACCGGTCCTGCGAGAAGGTCATGCGCATCGGCGGATTGGGATACTGGTCGCTGCGCATGCCCTCGAACGGGTTGCCGCCCTCGATTGTCTCGCCGTCGACGTTGCCGGCCTGGCCGCAAATGCCGCAGATCTTCTCGAAATAGTCGAAATGCGGCTCCAACTCCTCGTAGGTGACGCCGTAGTCCTGCACTGTCATGTCCGCGGGCAGCGGGCCGTAGCGCTCCTCGTTATGGCTGCGCGCGACGAAGTCGGAGGGAAGAAAGCGATAGGTCTGGCCGTTCCAGTGGACGCCGGCCCCGCCGACGCCGTTGCCGGGCAGGAACGAGCCCCAGCGCCGCATCGGCAGCGCCGTCTGGGCGCTGTTGTTGCGGAAGGTCAGGGTGTCCTGCGAGGCCTCCTGGAACATGCCGTGCCGCCAGTAGTAGCGCAGCTCGTCCTGGGCGAAGGTGGTGGCGAAGTCGGACGGCGTGTCGCGCCAGGGCCCGCGCTCCAGCGCCAGCACGTCGAGGCCGGCGGCCGTGAGCTTTTCGGCGAAGATCGCCCCGGTCCAGCCGAAGCCGACCAGAACCACATCGACGCGCGGAAGTTGCTTGGTCATGGGTCTCCCTCTGGCTGTTGGGTCAGGGTTGCGACCAGCCCGGACGCCCCTGCAGGCTGACGGGCTCGAGCGGAATGGCCGCGCCGTTGTGGCCGACGAAGTCGCGGTAGTCGTAGCGGGTGCCGGGAAAGCCGACATAGCGCCAGCCGATCATGTCGCGGTTGCCGCCGTAGATCGGGTCGGCGAAGAAGCCTTCGACGGTGTTTTCCAGGATGAGGTCGAAGAAGGTCTTGGCGGAGACGCGCTCGAACGCGATTTCCTCCTCGTCGAGCCCGGTGAGGACCGCGTCCTGGTCTTCCTCGGTCAGTTCGGCGAAGGGACCGCCCATCTGCGAGCGGCAATGCTCGTCGAGCTCGGCAAGGGCGAGGCGGTACAGCATCGCCGGCGGGTGTTCGCTCTGGTAGCCCTGCGTCGAGGTGCCTTCGGCGAAGGGGCCTTGCATGTACCAGTGCTGGGCCCGGCCGTAGAAGCCGGCCATCTGGCGGTCGATGAAGGTGACGACATCGGCCTCGCTCGCGCCCGGGCCGTCGTCGTCGCTGGGGATGAGCCTTGCGCAGATCGCCGCCACCGCCCGTCGCTCCTCGTGGCTGAAGAAGCGCTCGCTGCCGGTGCCGTAATACGGCACCTCCCCCGACATCGGCGACCAGGGCATGCCCGCCCCGCGCCCGTAGTCGGAGGCGAGGACGCGAGATGCCGCAAGGGCGGTGCCCGCCATCAGCATGAGTCTCAGTGTCTGTCTCCGCGTGTAGTGCGTCACGGTGCCCTCCGGGTTTCTGCCTGCCGAACAGGTTGGCCCGGCGGATGTTCCCGCGATCCCTGCCGTTTTTGCAGCACCCGTTGCGGATGCCGGTCGCAGGGATAGGCAAAACGCCGAGGGCCGCGACGTTGCCGCCGCGGCCCCCGAACCCTTGCGCAATCCTGCGCCCTGCCCGGTCAGCGCGTGTCCATGCCCGACCAGAACTCGTCGACCGGACCGCGGGACTTCTCCCGCGTGCCGGGGTTGCGGAACTCGGCCGGGTCGACGGTCGGCGCCTGCTCGAGTTCCTCCTGGCTGAGGGTCAGGACGATGGTCTCAAGGCCCGGCGTTGCATGCAGCCGCTCCCAGGGCACGGCCACATATTCCTCGCCAAGGCCGAGGAAGCCGCCGCGCGCGACCAGCACGTAGGAGACGCTGCCCGTCGCCGGGTCGAGCACCACGTCGTGAACGCTGCCGAGGGTCTCGTCGTCGATGTTGCGCACGTCGGTGCCGGTCAGATTGTCGATGCGATAGGACCGCATGCCCTCGACCTCGTCGATCGGCTGGGCAAGAGCCAGCTGCTCGCGGCGCCAGTCGGTCACTTCCGACGGCTCGACGCCGGCCGAAGTGAGCTGGCTCGTGTAGTCGTCATAGACCGCATCGAGCTGGCCGGCGACATAGTCGCAGCCCTCCTGCTCGCCGCGCTGGGAGAGGATATGGGCGGCGAAGTACAGCGTGCGGATCTGCTCGCGCGGGGAATAGGCGCCTTCTACCGTACCGCGCGGATCGCCGGCCATCGGCTGACGAACGCCGGTCGGCGAAGCGGGCGTCTCGGCGCCCGGCCGCGCGGCGCCGTCCGGCGCGGCAGTGGGCGTACCCACGGGCCGCGTGCCGTAGCCGGCGCCCCAGCCCGTCAGCCAGAACTGATCCTCGCGCATGCGCTCGGCCGACTGTTCCAGCCGCTCCTGGCACTGGCCCGCGACCTGGGCATTGGCCTGCCGGCCGGCCTGACCTGCGTTCTGGCCGGCCTTCTGATCCTGGCCCTGCTGGCGCATCTGCTGCTCCTGGCCTGCCGGCGCATTCCCCTGCTGGGCAAATGCTGCATGCGGCAGCAGCGACAGCGCGGTGGCGGCGAGCAGAACGCCGGCGGTCTTGGTTGCGTAGCGGGTCATTCGTTACCTCCTTCTTGGTGTGACTTTTCCCGGGGCACGGCATCGCCGCGCCGCCCGGTCTGCCCTGCCAACACCTGTCCCCCGGCGGATGTTCCGTTGCGCCCCGCCGGATCCTTGCAGCCGCAGATGCACGGACGCGGAGGGAACAATCCCTGCGGCGAGACGTTCGCACACCGCACCGTCCGGCGGTGACCAACACGAGAAAGGAAAACGCAATGGCCAAGGAAAAGACCCTCGAAGACCTGTTCCACGACACGCTCAAGGACATCTATTACGCCGAGCGCAAGATCCTGAAGACGCTGCCGAAGATGCAGCGGGCGGCGCAGTCCGACGATCTGAAGAAGGCCTTCGAGACGCATCGCGAGGAGACCGAAGGCCATGTCGAGCGCCTGCAGAAGGTGTTCGAGATCCTCGGCAAGGCCCCGCGCGGCAAGACCTGCGATGCCATCGAGGGCATCATCGCGGAAGGCGAGGAGATCATCGACGAGTTCAAGGGCACCCCTGCCCTCGATGCCGGTCTGATCTCGTCCGCGCAGGCGGTCGAGCACTACGAGATCACCCGCTACGGCACCCTGCACCGCTGGGCCAACGAGCTGGGTCTCAAGGATGCGGCCAAGCTGCTCCAGGACACCTTGAAGGAAGAGGCGAAGACCGACGAGAGCCTGACCAAGCTCGCCGACGCCTCGGCCAACGCGCGCGCCAAGGCGGCCTGACCGACCCCGGATCTGCCGGTCATCGGCCCGGCGGGCCTGTGATCGGCTCGCCGGCGAGACGAGCGGCTTTTCCCCTCCGCCATCCGGGGTGGGGAAGAAGATGCGCAAGGGGCGAGCGGCAGAGCCGCCGCCCCGCTCGCGCCGGGGCGGGTCGAGTTGGGTTGAGTTGGCGGGGGCCGGCCAGAAAGAGAGACGAATGTCGTTCTACAAGTTGTTTCTTCGGCTCGTGATCGTGATGGCGATCGCCGGTGCAGCCTATCTGCTCTACCGGACGCTGAGCCAGTATTCGCTCGCCGAGATCATGGACTCCGTCCGCGCCATTCCGGCCGCGTATCTTGCCCGCGCCTTCGCCTTTGCCGCAGCGTCCTATCTTTGCCTCACCTTTTTCGACTGGCTGGCCGTGCGCTATGCCGGCAAGCCGCTCGCTTGGCGCCGCACGGCGCTCGCCTCCTTCACTGCCCTGTCCATCGGCCACAATGTCGGGGTCGCGGCGCTGTCCAGCGGCGCCATCCGCTACCGCTTCTATGCGCGCTGGGGCCTTGGCGTCGGGGATGTCGCCAAGGTGATCCTGTTCTGCGGCATCACCGTCGGGCTGGGACTGGCGACGATGGGCGGCATCGCTCTCTTGCTCTATCCCTCGACGGCGGAAGGGCTGATGGGCGTCAACGGGCCGGAGCTGAAGGGCATGGCGATCGTCTGCCTGTCGCTGCCCCTGGCCTGGATCGTCCTCTCCGCCTTCGTGCGCGGCGAACTGTCGGTCCGCAAATGGTCGGTGAAACTGCCGCCGCTGCCGCTTGCCATCGGCCAGGTCGCAGCGGGCACGGCCAACTATGCCTGCGTCGCCGCCTGCCTGCACCAGCTGCTCGCGGCAACCTCGGAGGTCAACTATCTCGAGGTGGCGGCGATCTATGTGATCGGCATCCTCGCCTCGCTGATCAGCCACGTGCCGGGCGGGCTGGGCGTGCTGGAGGCAACCGTGCTCTATCTGCAGCCCGGCGCGGAAGCCGTCGGCGCGCTGCTCGTCTTCCGCCTGGTGTATTTCCTGGTGCCGCTGGCGCTCGGCCTGCCGACCCTGCTGGCGAGCGAGTATCTCCTGCGCCCGGCAGGCAAGCGGCAGCAGCGCGCGGAAACGCCGTCCGGGGCGACGCCTGCCGCCGACCGCCGGTCCTGATCCGCAATTTCGAAACGCAAGAGATCGGGCCGGCACGAACGGCCGGCCCGCACGCCTCACATGGCGTTGAGACGCAGCGCGATCTTGTTCAGCGCCTCGACCTTCGCCTCCGCGGAGCCGCCCGCATAGGCAGTCTCCAGCGTCTGCAGCAGATCGCGGAACTGCTCCAGCGCCTGGCCGGCGACGTCGAGCGTCAGCGGCTGGTCGTCATAGGCATCGACGAAAGCCTGGGCCGCGCGCGACACCAGCAGCCAGGCGACAGCATGCTCCGGCTCGCCGGCGATGCGGGCACGAGCCTCGCGCGCGCACGCCTCGAAGCTCCGCACGCTCGCGCTGTGCTCGGTCAGACCATTCGCAACCTCAATGAACATCACGCTCTCCCTTGAAGAAGATTTTTTGCCGGCTTGGCCGCCGGCCCTTACGACCTGCGGGCCGCGACCGTCCAGCGGACCGGCACCATGGGATCGAAAACCGTGACCGTGCCGTCGCCCGTCACCACCTTGTCCGGCACCGGGACCGGCGCCTCGCGCTTTTCCAGCACGAGTTGGCCCTCGTTCGGCGGCAGACGGTAGAAGGCCGGCCCGTTGAGCGAGGCGAAGGCCTCGAGCTTGTCGAGCGCGCCCTCCTCCTCGAAGACATGGGCAAGGCAGGCCATCGCGTTCGGCGCGGTGTAGATGCCGGCGCAGCCGCAGCCGCATTCCTTCGCCGGGTCCACATGCGGGGCCGAATCGGTGCCGAGGAAGAAGCGCGCATCGCCCGAGGTCGCCGCCTCGCGCAGCGCCAGCCGGTGCTCCTCGCGCTTGGCGACGGGCAGGCAGTAGTAGTGCGGGCGGATGCCGCCGGCGAAGATCGCATTGCGGTTGATCATCAGGTGATGAACCGTGATCGTCGCGGCGAGATCCTTCTCCTGCGAGCGCACATACTCGACGCCGTTGCGCGTCGTCACATGCTCCAGCACGACGCGCAGGCCCGGAACGCGCCGACGCAGCGGATCGAGCACCTTTTCCAGGAACACCGCCTCACGGTCGAAGATGTCGACGGAAGGGTCCGTCACTTCGCCGTGCACGCAGAGCGGCAGGCCGATCTCGGCCATGCGCTCCAGCACCGCGGTGACCTTGGAAAAGTCGCGCACGCCGCCATGCGAATTGGTGGTGGCTCCGGCCGGATAGAGCTTCACCGCCTTGACGAGACCGCTGCGGAAACCGGCCTCGACATCGTCCGCCTCGGTGCCTTCCGTCAGATAGAGCACCATCAGGGGCGTGAAGTCGTGCCCCTCGGGCAGGGCGGCGAGAATGCGCTGGCGATAGGCTTCCGCATGAGCGGTGGTGACCACCGGCGGCACCAGGTTCGGCATGATGATCGCACGCGCGAAGTCGGCGGAGCTGTGCGGCAGGACGCCGGCGAGCATCGCCCCGTCGCGCAGGTGGAGATGCCAGTCGTCGGGCGTCCGGATCGTCAGCTGTGTCATGGCGCAACCATAAGATATTGATGGACGATATCGGTGGCGGAAAGGAGATCGGGCAGCTCCATCGCCTCCTGCGGATTGTGCGAGCCGTTGCGATTGCGCACGAAGACCATGCCGGCCGGCACGCCGGCGGCCGAGAAGACCGCCGCATCGTGTCCGCCGCCGCTCGCCATCACGAACGGCTCCTGGCCGACTGTCTCCATGGCCTTGCTCAGGCGCGCGACGAGACCGGCATCGCACAGGGCGGGGGCAACGCGCAACTCCTCGTCGAGCTCGAAGCGCACTTTCCGGTCCCGCTCGATCTGCGCCATCTCCGTCTTCAGCAGGTCGCGCATCTCGTCCAGCACCCGCGCGCTCTGGCTGCGGATGTCGAGACTGAAGGACACCTGGTCGGGAATGCGCGTCATCGCGTGCTTTTCCGGGTCGGTGCCGACGATGCCGCTGGTCAGCACCAGATCGTCGCCCTTGGCGAGAATCGTTGCCCAGCTTTCGTCGAGCCGCACCAGGAGGTCGGCCATGGCCAGCACCGGATCGCGGCGGAAGGCACGCGGCACGGCGCCCGAATGGCCGGCCTCGCCGATGCAGCGCAGGGAGCGGTAGCGGATGTTGCCGCGAATGCCGGAGACCACGGCGGCCGGGACCGCCTTGCCGATCAGCAGCGGCCCCTGCTCGATATGCACCTCGAGATAGGCCTCGATCCGCGACAGGTCGATCAGCGGCTTGCCGGCGCGCACCGGCGCCATGTCGATGCCGATGGCTTCCATATGCGCATCGAGCGTGCGGCCGTCGCCCTTGTGGCGGGCGGCAAGGTCGGAGGCGGACAGCGTGCCGGTCAGCGCCTTGGAGCCGATATAGCACGGGCCGAACCAGGCGCTTTCCTCGCCGCGCATGGCAAGCACATGCACCGGGAAGGCGAACTTGCGCCCCTCGCGCCGCGCCCGCACCAGGCACAGCAGCCCGGCGACGACACCGGCGAGACCGTCGAAATTGCCGCCGAAGGGGACGCTGTCGACATGCGAGCCGATGACCGTGTAGCGCGCGGCCTCGCGGTCGCCCGGCAGGCAGAAATTGGCGTTGAGCCCGGCATCGTACCAGACCTCCAGCCCCTCGCGGCGGGCGAAGTCCTCCAGGAAGGACAGCGTCCTGGTCTCGATGTCGGAAAAGGCCGGACGGCTGACGCCTTCCACGTCCGGCGACATGCGCGCGATCTCGTCGAAGAGGAAGCCGGCAAGGCGCAGCTCCTCCGCGCGGTCGTAAGCCCCGGTCTTCCTCAGCGCGGTCACGGTGCCGCCTCCATGAACACGACGCCCTCCTTCTGCTCCTCGTCGATCAGCGTGCCGATCAGGTCGCGGACGGACGAGAGCTTCTCGCGCTCCAGATAGCTCTCCAGCTCGGCGATGACGGTGACCATCGCGGTCGGATTGATGAAGGTGGCGGTGCCCACCTGCACGGCGGTGGCACCGGCAATGAGGAACTCGATCACGTCCTCGGCGGTGGAGATGCCGCCGCAGCCGATCACCGGAATGGTCGTCGACTTGGCGCACTGATAGGCCATGCGCAGAGCGATGGGCTTCAGCGAGGGACCCGACAGGCCGCCCATCAGGTTGCCGAGCTTCGGCCGGCGGGTGCGGATGTCGATGGCCATGGCCAGCAACGTGTTGGCGACGACCAGCGCATCGGCGCCGCCTTCCTGCGCCGCGCGCGCCACTTCCGGCGTCTCGCCGGTGTTGGGCGTCAGCTTGGCCCACAGCGGCAGATGCGTCGCCGCACGCAGCTTCTGCATCACGTCGTAGGTCGAGGAGGGACGGATGGCGAAGGCCTTGCCGTCTTCCTCGATGTTCGGACAGGAGATGTTGACCTCGATGGCGGCAACGCCCTCCACCGTCACTTCCGAGCACAGGCGGGCGAACTCGTCCGCCGTGTTGCCGGAGATCGACACGACCAGCGGCGTCTCGTAGGCCTGGTAGAACGGCACCACCTTGTCGAGGAAGGCGCCGACGCCCTTGCTCGGGATGCCGATGGAATTGAGCATCGACGAGCCGACCTCGCACACGCGCGGCGTCGGGTTGCCGTCGCGCAGGCCCCTTGTGATCGTCTTGGTCACATGGGCGCCGAGGCACTCGATGTCGAAGACCTCGGCCAGTTCCTCCGAGAATGTCCCGGAGGCCGGCATGATCGGGTTCTTCAGCGTCAAGCTGCCGATGTCGACGGACAGGTCTACCATGGCATGGCCTCCTGGATATCGAAGACGGGTCCTTCGCGGCACACGCGCAGCTGCACGGTCTTGTCGCCCTTGCGGAACGGCCGGACGCAGCAGTGGCACATGCCCAGGCCACAGGCCATCTGCTGCTCCAGCGCGATCTCGCCCGGAATGCCGTGGCGCTTGCCGATGCGCTGCAACAGGGTCAGCAGGCGGTTGGAGCCGCAGGTGTAGAAGGCATCGATGCCGGGACCTGCGATCCTCTCCTCGATCACCTTTTCCAGGTTCTCGAGCGACGAGGTGCCTTCCGCGTCGGTGACCGGGATGATCTCGGCCCCCAGCTCGCGGAAATAGTCGATGGACATCAACAGGTCCGGATGGCGGGCGCTGCAGATCGCGGTCAGATGCCGGCCGAGGCGGTTGGCCTCCAGCGCCAGCGGCGCCAGCGTTGCAAGGCCGACGCCGCGGGCGACGAGAACCAGCCGCTGCCAGTCGTCGTCGATGCGGAAGCCCTGGCCGAGCGGGCCCATGACGTTGAGCGCATCGCCCGCGCCAAGCTGCGAAAGCGCCCGGGTGCCGGCGCCCGTAACCTTGTAGAGGAAGTGCAGCTCGCCGCGCTCGGGATAGAAGCCGTAGATGCTCATCGGCCGCCGCAGATAGGGCGTCTCGCCGCCGAGCGCCGGGCACAGCAGGTTGAAGAACTGGCCGGCCCGGCAGAGATCGAGCATCTCGCGCGGGGCCGCCAGGACGAGGCGCATGTACTCGCCGTTGACCGGGTCGTTGGAGAGCACATCGAGGTCCCGCTCGAAGACGACGGGCTGGGCCCGTCCGCCGGCAGCGGAAGCGGGTCTTGTCAGAACGCTGGTCATCCGAACACCAGATTGGGCAGGAAGGTGGAGATCGACGGGATGTAGGTGATGATCCCGAGCGCAACGAGGTTGGCGATCACGAAGGGCCAGATACCGGAAATGATCGTCATCACCGGCTTGCCGAGCGTCGAGGACGCCACGAACAGATCCAGCCCGAAGGGTGGCGTGATCATGCCGGCGGAGATGTTGAGCGTGACGATCATGCCGAAATGCACCGGGTCGATGCCCATCGCCATCGCCACCGGATAGAGCGGCGGCACGAGGATCAGCAGCGCCGAATTCGGATCGATGAACATGCCCGCGATCAGGAAGACGACGTTGACCACCAGCAGGAAGACGATCGGCCCGGCATCGACGGCGGCCAGGAACTCCAGGATCTGCCCGGGGATCTGCGCCAGCGTGATGAAGTAGGAGAGCAGGCCGCCGAGCGCCAGCAGGATGAAGATGATGGCGGTGGACACGGCCGCCCGCTCGGTCACCTTGAACAGCTTCGCCAGGGTCAGCTCGCGGAACACGACCATCTCCACGAAGATGGCGTAGACGACGCTGACGGCAGCGGCCTCGGTCGGGGTGAAGACGCCAGAATAGATGCCGCCGAGGATGATCGCCGGCATGCCGAGCGCCCAGCCGGAATGTACGACGGCACGCAGCCGGTCGCCCCAGGAGGTGCGCTCTCCGGCCGAAACCCCGGCGCGGCGCGCCTCGATGGCGACCATGATGGCGAAGACCAGGCCGAGCACCAGGCCGACGGCCATGCCGGCGACGAACAGGCGCGCGACCGAGGTGCCGGTCATCCAGCCGTAGATGATGAAGGTGATCGACGGCGGGATCAGCAGCGCCGTCTCGGCGCTGGAGGCGATGAGGCCGAGCGAGAACTTGTCGCTGAAGCCGGCCTTGCGCATTTCCGGATAGACCAGCCGGCCCATCGCCGCCACCGTCGCCGGCGCCGAGCCGGACACGGAGCCGAAGGCCATCGAGCCGCCGACGATGGTGTAGCCGATGCCGCCCTTGCGATGGCCGAGCAGCGACTGGACGAGGCTGGTGAGCCGGCGGGCGATCTGGCCCTCGCCCATCAGCTCCGCCGCCAGGATGAAGAAGGGGATGGCGAGCAGCGTCGAATGGTTGATGCCGCCGAGGATCTTCTGCACCACGACCGGATCCGGCAGGGAGCCGTAGAAGAACTGCTTGATCAAGAGGGCCGGCACGCCGAGCACGAGAAACATCTCGAAGCCCGCGATCAGCAGCACGACGGCCAGCGCAACGATGAGGAAGAGGAGAATCATGCCTCGTCGGCCTCCCGTGCCGGCGTGCGGTCGATCAACCCGAGGAAGCTCAGCAGGTAGCGCAGGGCAAGCAGCCCGAAGCCAACCAGGGGCGCGACATAGATCCAACCCATCTCGAGGCCCAGCGTCGGGCTTCTCTGGCCGGAGCCGAAGACGAACAGCGTCATCTTCCAGGCGAGCCAGACGAGATAGAGCGAAAAGAGGAAGCCGACGGCATCAATGATGCGCTGGACCGGCAGGCGGGTCGCCTCGGCGATGCGGGACCGCCAGGTATCGACGGCGACGTGCCGGCCGATCTCGAGCGCGTAGCCGAGGGCGAGGAAGACCAGGTAGAGGTTCATCAACCGGACCGCCTCCTCGATCCAGCCGAGGCTGGAGGCAAGGGGACTGCCCGAGGCGCGAACCAGGACATTGACGAAGTAGAGCCCCGCCATCGTCAGAAAAATCGAAACGAGTGCGCACCGTTCGACGGTGCGCAGGACCGAAAGAGCGCTGCGCATAGAGTTGCTCCAGACATCCGCCGCAAGGGCCATCCCGTCCGCCGCCGGACGGTGGTCAGGATGAAGATCGCGGGCGCGGTCCGAGCCGCGCGGACAATCAAGTCGGGACGCACACCGTCCGCCACGAATGCGGGCCGGGACGAAACCACCCGCCGCAGGACGACGGTCAAGGCGCCTGCAGGCATCAGGCACTGCAGGTAAAGAGCCTGCGGGCGCGGTCCGGGCCGCGCCCGCGGGCACCGCCGACGATTACTTGGTAATCGTAGCGTATTCCTGCTCGTACAGGTTCACCAGCTCGAGGCCTTCCTCGCCGGCGCCCTGGATGTAGGCGTTACGGGCAGCCGGGTACATGGTCTCGCGGAACGCGGCCTTCTCCTCGGCGGAGAGCTCGCGCACCTCGACGCCGGCAGCCTTGATCTCTTCCAGCGAGGAGGCGACCGAGGCCTTCTTGTGGGCGATCAGGTCCGGGACGACCTCGGCGAAGGCGTCGGTGATGATGGTGCGGTACTCTTCCGGAAGGCTCGCCCAGAAGGTCGGGTTGAAGAGGATCACGTCCTCCATCGCGCCGTGGTTGGAGAGCACGAGGTACTTCTGCACCTCGTAGAACTTCATGGCGCGGATGGTGTCGAGCGGGTTCTCCTGGGCATCGACGACGCCGGTCTGCAGCGAGGTGTAGAGCTCGCCGAAGGGCAGCGCGATGGCGGAAGCGCCGACGGACTTGAACTGCTCGATCAGGATGCTGGAATCCATCACGCGGAACTTCTGGCCCGAGAAGTCTTCCATGGAGGCCAGCGGCTTGCTGGAGGAGAAGTTCTTCCGGCCGTTCGGCCAGAGCATCAGGCACTCGACGCCGCGGCTCTCGAAGGACTCGCACAGCGCCTTGCCGAAGGTGCCCGAGCGCAGCTCCTGCGCCTTGGCATCGTCTTCCGGCAGCAGGAAGGGAATGTCGAGGATCGACACGACCGGGTTGAAGCCGCCGAGGAAGGCAGCCGGAGCGACGGTCGCCTCGAGCGAGCCGAGCTGCACGCCCTCGGTCATCTCGCGCTGCTGGCCGAGCTGGCCCTGCGGGAAGATCTGGAACTCGACGGCGCCGTTGGTGCGCTCGGCGACCAGTGCCGCAACCTTTTCAAGGTGCACGTGGCGGGACTGCTGGGTCGACTCCAGATGGCCGATCTTGGCGACGAAATCCGCCGCGAAGGCACCGGTCGAGAAGGCGACACCGGCAACGGCGAGAACGGCCGTTGCGGCCAGTTTGCGAACAGTATGTGTCATAGGGCTCCACCTCTAAGGCTAACAGGCACTGGATACGCTTTTGTTTCTTGGCGCGATACAGGCGCGGAAGTGAATAGCGTATTGAGCGATCCGGATGCTGTCAACGACTCATCTCAAAAATGAGACAATTGGACAATTCGTCCAAGAACTGATTATCATGCTCGGAATTGAACACTGCAACGGTCATCCGGCCTCGCGCCGGCATCGCCTGCTCCCAGCCCACGGGACACCCTTTTGACCCAGGACGACGACGCCATCCGTTTCAGCGATATCGGCGCGAGGCTGAGGGCCTATCGCCTCGGCAAGGGACTGACGCCGGAGGCGCTGGCGGAGAAGCTCGGCATTTCCCGTGCCGCCCTCTACCGGGCCGAAAAGGGCGAGATCCGCAAGATCGAGATGCTGACCTCCATCGCCGACGAACTCGGCGTGTCGCTGCCGAGCCTCCTCGGCGTCGGCGTGGAATATGTCAGCACCTCCATCGGCTTCTTCGAGCGCATGCGCCAGCTGGAGGACGAGTGCCAGCAGATCATCGGCCTGTTCAGCCCGATGTCCTACCTGCTCACCTCCGACGGCTACGACGAGATCCTCAAGGAGGTGCTGCTCGAATCGATTCCCGAAGGCACGGACCCTGCGGGCGAGGCCGCCGAAGCGGTGGAACGGCTGCTGGAGATCCTGCACGCCCGAAAGGACGCCTTCCGCCTGCGCCGGCCGCTGATCGTCAGCCTGATCTCCTCGGCCGACCTGGAGCGGTTCCTGCTGCACGGGCTGATCGGCCGGCACGACCTGTCGCCGGAGACGACCGACCATCGCCGGCTGATGGCGCGGCGCGAGGCGGAGTATCTGCTGTCGATGCTGCGCGACCAGCCCATCGGCATCCAGATCGGCATCGTGCGCGGCCCGGTGCCGGCAACGAGCTTCCAGATCTTCCGCCAGACCAACCGCTCGGTGCTGGCGATCAGCCCATTCCGGCTCGGCGAACAGCCGAATGTGCGCCTCGGCGTTGCGCTGATCACCTCGGCCGCCGAGGCGATGACGCTGCACGAATCCATCGCCGAACGCCTGTGGGGCGACGCGCTCAAGGGCGCCGAGGCAATCGCCTATCTGGAAGCGATGATCGAGAAATACGCGATCGCGGAGACGCCCGGCGCGAAGTGAGGCCGCCGCGGCCTCGCTGAGGGCGGGGCCAAGGCAGCGTCAGGGCAGCGCCAAGGCGGACAGCGCCTCCAGGCATTCCTCGTCCGAGCGCCGCTTGCCCTTCTGCCGCGCCGAAGGGCCGGCCTGCAGCCCGTTCTCCGGCAGGGCGAGCGAGCGGTTGATCACCAGGATATGCTCGCGCAGCAGGGCGTGGGCCGCCTCGAATTCGCGCCGCACGATGAGGTCGCGCATCTCCACATGCTCGGAGAAGGACCGGCTCCAGAAGTTGCCCTCGCCCGACTGCAACCTTGCGCGCAGCGCCTCCAGCGCCGTCGCGGTGAGGTCGTAGGCCTTTTCCAGGTAGCGGTTGCCGGCGGTCTGCAGAATGACCCGATGATAGGCGCTGTCGGCGCGGCTGTAGAGCCACCACTCGCCCACGTCGATGGCGTGCTGCATCTGGGAGATCGCCCCGTTCAGCCGGTGCACGAGGGTCTCGGGATCGCGCGCCAGCGCGTCCTGCAGCGCTTCGCGCTCCAGCATCGCGCGAAAGCGGCTCATCTCCGCAACGTCCTGGCGCGAGGGCGTCACCACATAGGTGCCGGCCTGCGGCACGATGGTGACGAGCCCCATGTCGCGCAGGTCCATGAAGGCCGCGCGCACCGGCGCCTTGCTCATGCCAAGGGCCCGCGCGATCTGCTCTTCCGACAGCCGTTCGCCGAACTCGAACCGGCCCGACACGATGGCATCGCGCAGCCGCTCGCAGGCCTCCTGAGTGAGTGACAAGACGCTCTCCTTCCCGGTCCGGTCGTGTTCCATCGCGGACGAACAAGCCTGAAATCACCTGAATTCCGGACTTTTTCAAGCGCGATAAAAACCGTTTGACATTCCATGAAATTCTAGAATTCTAGAATGGAAACGTCAATGACCAATCGCGTCTCGAGAACTCCAAGAGGTTCCCCATGTCCCGCCTTCGCCTGTTGACCCCCGACGCCCAGTACCCGGACGACGCCCTGATCGAAAGGGCGACGGCGGGCGAGGAGGTCGACTGGGACATCCACCGGGAGCGCAGCTTCGACCGGCTGCCCGATGCGGTGCTGCGCGGCTGCGACGCGATGGTGGTCTGGCACGAAATGCCGGTGACACGCGAGATGATCGCCCGGCTGGAGCGCTGCCGCATCATCGTGCGGGCCGGCGTCGGCTTCGACCATATCGACCTGGACGCGGCCGCCGCCGCCGGCATTCCGGTCTGCAACACCCCCGACTACGGCACCAGCGAGGTGGCCGACCACGCCATCGCCCTGATGCTGACCCTGCGCCGCGGCATCGGCTCCTATCACCGCAACCTGATGGCCTCGCCGCAGGAGGGCTTCGACCACGCCCGCGCTCCGCTGCTCGCCCGGCTGAGGGGCAAGACCTTCGGCGTCGTCGGGCTGGGCCGCATCGGCATCGCCGCGGCGCTGCGGGCCAAGGCCTTCGGCATGCGCGTGCTCGCCTATGACCCGCTGGTCTCGCGCGGCACGGAGATCGCCGCCGGCGTCGACCGCTGCGACCGGCTGGAGGAGCTGCTGGCGCAGGCGGACGTGGTCAGCCTGCACTGCCCGCTGACCCCGCAGACGCTGAAGATGATCAACGCGGAGCGGCTGGCGCAGATGCAGCCGCATGCGGTGCTGATCAACACCGCCCGCGGCGCCATCATCGACATGGATGCGCTGCTGGAGGCCCTGCGCAACGGCACCATCGCGGGAGCGGGGATCGACGTGCTGCCGGTCGAGCCGCCCTCGCCTGCGGACGCCATCGCCCGCGCCTATGCGAACGGCGCCGACCCAATCGTCGGCGAGCGCCTGTTCGTCACCCCGCATGCCGCCTGGTCCAGCCCGGAAAGCGTTGCCGACGCCCGCCGCCTGTCGGTGGAGACGGCCATGCAGTTCCTGCGCGAGGGACGGCTGCGCAACCTGGTGAATTCGCCGGTCGCGACCCCGCTGAGCGGCGTCGCCTGACGTGGCAGACTTCGCGGGAAACACCTGCGACACGATCCAAGGACATGGGATCAGACAAACATGTCCGCCCCTGGGAGGAAGACCATGAGAAAGACGCTTGCAACCGCCATCCTGGCCACCGGCATGCTGGCCGGCACCGGCGCCCTGGCGCAGGAGTTCGAGTTCACGTTCCAGTCGGTCGACCCGGCCGGCAACCCGAACTTCGCCATCCAGCAGGCCTGGACCGAGCGGGTGAAGGAAATGTCGGGCGGCCGCCTCGTCATCGAGCTGCTGCCGGTCGGCGCCGTGGTCGAGTACAACGAGACCCAGGACGCCGTCGGCTCCGGCATTCTCGACGGCCACATCACCGATGTCAGCTACTTCTCCGGCAAGGACCCGGCCTTCGGCCTGATCGCCAACCCGATCGGCGCCTGGTCGTCGCCCGACGAGATGTTCCGCTTCATCAACTATGGCGGCGGCCATGAGCTGATGAACGAGCTGGAAGGCCCTTATGGCCTGCGCTTCATCGGCGCCACCACGACGGGCCTGGAGGGCTTCGTCTCCGCCCGTCCGCTCGACGGCGTCGACGACCTCAAGGGCCTGAAGGTCCGCGCTCCGGAAGGCCTGATCCAGGAAGTCTTCGCCGCCGCCGGCGCGGTGCCGGTGAACCTTCCCTATTCGGAGGTCTATACCGCGCTCGACAAGGGCGTGATCGATGCCGCGGACTCCACCGTGTTCTCGACCAACCACCAGCAGGGCCTGCACAAGGTCGCCCCGCATCCGGTCTATCCCGGCTTCCACTCCATGCCGCTGGTCGAGGTGTCGATGAACCTCGACAAGTGGAACGCCCTGCCGGCCGACCTGCAGGCGATCCTCACCGTCTCGGTCCGCGACTTCGCGCAGGATTCGGTCGCGATCCTGTCGATGAACGACCTGAAGACCTATGCGGAAGCCAGTGCCGATCCGAACATCACCGTCCACAACTGGCCGGCGGACGAGCGAGCCCGGTTCCGCACCATCGCCATGGACCAGTGGGCCAAGATCGCCGACCGTTCGGACAATGCCCGCAAGGTCTACGACACGCTGACCGCTTACCTGAAGAGCCAGGGCATGCTGAACTGAGCCAGGCCTGAATATCCCGGGCGCATCCCCTGCGCCCGGGCCTTTTTGCCGAAGAACGCCCGACAGCACCGCGCCCCAGACCGGAGTGGCTCCCCATGTCCGAAGCCCCGGACCCGCGTCCAGACATCGCCGGCATCGCCAACGCCCCCGCAAGGCGGCTCGAACACCTGCCGGAAGCCGGGCGGCTCGGCTGGGCCATCACCCGGATCGCACGCCTCTTCGCCATCGGCATCATCGTTGCGATGGCCGTGCTCGTGGTGGAGATCTTCCTGCGCTACGTCTTCAACTCGCCGACCACCTGGGCGCACGAAACGACGACCTTTCTCAGCGCCCTCACCTTCATCTTCGGCGGCCTCTACTGCGTGGCGCGCAACAGCCATATCCGCGTCGTGCTGATCTACGACCTCGTCGGCGCGCGCCTGCGCAACCTGCTCGACGTGCTGATCTCCCTCGCCTGCCTCGGCGCCAGCCTGTTCTTCGCCTGGGCCGCCTGGCTGATGGCGCGGAAGGCGGTCTATCGCCCCGACGGCAGCTTCGCGCTGGAAACCAGCGGCAGCGCCTGGAACTCGCCCGCCCCGGCGGTGCTGAAGGTGTTCCTGTTCGTCGTCCTGGTGACGATGAGCCTGCAGTTCCTGGTCCTCACCTTCAATTACCTGCGCGGCCTCGCAAGGCCTGAGAGGCACGACGATGCTTGACCTTCTCGACCTCGGCCTGAACCTGAAGGCGCTCGGCATCGAATACGGCACGCTGGTCCTGTTCGCCCTGCTGGTGGCCCTGCTGCTCACCGGCATGCCGCTGGCGCTGGTCACCCTGCTGGTGGCGCTGGTCTTCGCCATCGGCTGGTTCGGCCCCAATGCGGTGCCGCTGATCACCAGCCGCGTCTATTCCTTCGTCTCCTCCTTCGTCTTCGTCTCCGTGCCGATGTTCGTGCTGATGGCGGCGATCCTCGACCGCTCCGGCATCGCCCGCGACCTGTTCGACGCCATGAAGCTGGTCGGCGGGCGCCTGCGCGGCGGCGTCGCGGTGCAGACCGTCTTCGTCGCGGTGATCCTGGCGGCGATGAGCGGCATCATCGGCGGCGAGATCGTGCTGCTCGGCCTCGTCGCGCTGCCGCAGATGCTGCGCCTGGGCTACGACCGCCGGCTCGCCATCGGCGTCGTGTGCGCCGGCGGCTCGCTCGGCACCATGGTGCCGCCCTCCATCGTGCTGATCATCTACGGCCTGACCGCAAACGTGTCCGTCGGCGAGCTGTTCACCGCCGCCTTCGTGCCGGGCTTCATGCTGGCCGGGCTCTATATCGGCTACATCCTGTTCCGCTCCTACACCGATCCCGCAGTCGCCCCGCCGCCGCCGGAAGACCGCCCGTCCCTGTCGGAGATGCTGCCGCTGCTGAAAGGTCTGATCCTGCCCGTTCTCGTCGTGTCGGTGGTGCTCGGCTCGATCTACGGCGGCATCGCCTCGGTGACGGAGGCCTCGGCCATCGGCGTTGCCGGCGTCATCGTCTCGACGATCCTGCGGCGCGAGTTCTCCTTCTCCATGCTGCTCGACGCGGCCATGCACACGCTGGCCACCGTCGGCATGATCATGTGGATCGGCATCGGCGCCAGCGCGCTGGTCGGCGTCTACAACCTGATGGGCGGCATCCGCTTCATCTCCTCGCTGATCACCGGCGTCTCGGACTCGCCCACCGTCATCATCCTGCTGATGATGGGCATCCTCTTCGTGCTGGGCATGTTCCTGGACTGGGTCGGCATCGCGCTGCTGACCATGCCGATCTTCGTGCCGATCGTGATCGGCCTCGGCTACGACCCGGTCTGGTTCGGCGTGCTCTTCGCCATGAACATGCAGGTGTCTTTCCTGACGCCGCCCTTCGGACCGGCCGCCTTCTACCTCAAGAGCGTGACGCCGCCGGAGATAACGCTCGGCGAGATCTTCCGCTCGCTGGTGCCCTTCATCTGCCTGCAGGTCCTGGCAGTGGCGATCCTGATCCTCTTCCCCGGCATCGCCCTCTACTGACGTCGCCGGCCACCTGCAACACAGCCCCTTCGGATACCTTCATGACGTCCACCCTCGACGGCGACTACGACTACATCATCATCGGCGCGGGAACCGCCGGATGCGTGCTCGCCAACCGCCTGAGCGAAGACCCGCGCACCCGCGTCCTGCTGCTGGAGGCCGGCGGCAAAGACACCTATCCCTGGATCCACATCCCGGTCGGCTATCTCTACTGCATGGGCAATCCGCGCACGGACTGGATGCTGCGCACCCAGCCCGAGAACGGGCTGAACGGCCGCTCCCTCGCCTATCCGCGCGGCAAGGTGCTGGGCGGCTGCAGCTCGATCAACGGCATGATCTCCATGCGCGGACAGGCCGCCGACTATGACGGCTGGGCCGCGCTCGGCAACACCGGCTGGAGCTGGCAGGACGTGCTGCCGCATTTCCTGCGCTCGGAAGACCGGCCGGGCGGCAACGGCCCGCTGCACCGCGAGGGCGGCGAGTGGAAGGTGGCGCGGCAGCGGCTGAAATGGCAACTGCTGGAGGACGTGCAGACGGCGGCGGCGGAAATGGGCATTCCCCGCAGCAGCGACTTCAATGCCGGCGACAACGAGGGCGCCGGCTATTTCGAGGTCAACCAGAAGAACGGCCGGCGCTGGAGCGCGGCCCGCGCCTTCCTGAAGCCGGCCCTCAAGCGCCCCAACCTGCGCCTTCTCACCCATGCCGAGGTGGAGCGCATCCTCGTCGAGGACGGGCGCGCCGTCGGCGTCGCCTTCACCCGCGGCCACAGGCGGGGCGAAGCGCGCACGCGCGGCGAGGTGCTGCTGGCGGCAGGTGCGATCCACTCGCCGGCGCTGCTGGAGCGGTCCGGCATCGGCCAGGGCGCGCGGCTGAAGGAGGCCGGCATCGACGTCGTGCAGCACATGGAGGAGGTCGGCGAGAACCTGCAGGACCACCTGCAGCTGCGCATGGTGTTCCGCGTCGAGAACGCGCTGACGCTGAACCAGATCGCCAACTCGCTGACCGGCAAGATCGCCATGGCGGCGGAATATCTGTGGCGCCGCTCGGGCCCGTTGTCGATGGCTCCGAGCCAGCTCGGCATCTTCACCCGCAGCGGCCCGGACCAGGCAACGCCGGATCTGGAATACCACATCCAGCCGCTCTCCACCGACCGGCTCGGCGAGCCGCTGCACCCCTATCCCGCCGTCACCGTGTCCGTGTGCAACCTGCGCCCCGAAAGCCGGGGCAGCGTGCACCTGTCGCCCGGCAGGCCGCACGACCCGCCGCAGATCGCGCCGAACTACCTGGCAACGTCCGGCGACCGCGAGATCGCCCGCCGCTCGCTGCGCCATGCCCGCAAGCTGATGACCATGCCAACCTTGCGCAAATACGCGCCGCAAGAGGCGCTGCCGGGGGCGGACATCGTCTCCGATGCCGGGCTGATCCGCGCGGCCGGCGACATCGGCACGACCATCTTCCACCCCGTCGGAACCTGCCGAATGGGCGCCGACGACCATGCCGTGGTCGATCCGCAGCTGAGGCTGCGCGGCCTTGAGGGCCTCAGGGTGGTCGATGCCTCGATCATGCCGCGCATCGTCTCCGGCAATACGGCAACGCCCGTGGTGATGATCGCCGAAAAGGCCGCCGACATGATCCTGCGCCCCGCCTGAGCGGCGCATTCCGTTTCAAGACCCGAAAGGACAACCCATGAAGTTTCTCCGCTTTGGACCGGCGGGCGCGGAAAAGCCCGGCTGCCTCGACGAGGCCGGCACGATCCGCGACCTGTCCGGCCTGATCGACGATTTCACGCCGGAAACGCTCTCCTGCGAGACGCTGGACCGGCTCAAGGACACCGACCTTGCCGCGCTGCCGCAAGTCCCGGCCGGCACCCGCATCGGGCCTTGCGTCGGTGCGGTGCGCAATTTCTTCGCGGTCGGGCTGAACTATGCCCGCCATGCCCGCGAGACCAACAATCCGGAGCCGGCCGAGCCGGTGCTTTTCTCCAAGGCGACGTCCTGCATCTGCGGGCCGAACGACCCGATCATCCTGCCGAAGGGCTCGGTCAAGACCGACTGGGAAGTGGAGCTCGGCATCGTCATCGGCCGGGTCTGCGAGCATGTCGAGGAAGCCGAGGCCCTCTCCCATGTCGCCGGGTACTGCACGATCAACGATGTCAGCGAGCGCGCCTTCCAGATCGAGCGCGGCGGCCAGTGGATCAAGGGCAAGTCCGCGCCGAATTTCGGCCCCGTCGGCCCCTGGCTGGTGACGCCGGACGAGGTCGGCGACCCGCAGGATCTCGCCCTCACGCTGTCGGTCAACGGCGAGACGATGCAGGACAGCTCGACCTCGGACATGATCTTCGGCGTCGCCACGATCATCTCCTACATGTCGCGCTTCATGCGGCTGATGCCCGGCGACATCATCGCCACCGGCACGCCGGAAGGCGTCGGCCTCGGCTTCACGCCGCCGCGCTTCCTGCGCGAGGGCGATGTGGTGGAGCTGTCGGTGGAAAAGCTCGGCGCCCAGCGCCAGAGCGTCATCGCGCACGGCAGCTGACGGCAGAAAACCAGCGGCGCGGCGGTGACAGGACCGCCGCGCCGCAGCCTCAAAGCAGCGAGGGCACCAGCGTCGCCAGCGGCGGGAACAGATAGACCGCGACGGCAATGGCCAGGATCATGATCCAGTAGGGCGCAAGGCCGCGGAACACCTCGGACAGGCGCAGCTCCTTGTCCGGGATCGCCGCCAGCACCACGAAGGCGCCGATGCCGAAGGGCGGGGTCAGAACGCCGGCCTCGATCACCAGGATGCCGACGATGGCGAAGACCACCGCGTCGATGCCCATTGCCTGCGCGATCGGCCAGAACAGCGGCACCGTCAGCAGCATGATCGAGATGCTGTCGACGAAGCAGCCGAGCACCAGCCAGATCGCCGCCATCACCAGCACCGTGCCGGTCGGGCCGAGCTCCATCGTCTCGAACAGCATGCCCACCACCTGCGGGATGCCGGCGAGCGCCAGCAGCTTGGAATACATCGCCGCGCCCAGCAGCAGCAGCATGATCGGCGTGACCACCATGCCCGCCTCGCGGGTCGCCTCGACGATGGCACTCCGGCTCATGCCCTTGGCGAGAGACAGCAAAAGCGCGCCGGCAAGCCCGACGGCGCTTCCCTCCGTCGGGGTGAAGAAGCCGCCCCAGATGCCGCCGAGCGTGACGACGATGATCGCCAGGATGCCGAAGATGCCGACCGGATCGGGCCGCGGCGCGCTTTCGGGCGCGACGGACGTCTCGGCTTGCACGATCTGCGGATCGCGGATCGCCCGCACCACACAGTAAAGCGCGAAGAGCACGGCCAGCGCGATGCCCGGCAGGACGCCGGCCGCGAACAGCCGCCCGATGGACTGCTCCGTCAGGATCGCCCAGACGATCATGAAGACCGAGGGCGGGATCAGGAGGCCGAGCACCGAGGAGCCGGCGATGCAGCCGGCGGCGAAGCTGCGGCGATAGCCGGCCGCCTGCATCGAGGGATAGGCGATGTGGCTGAAGGTGGCGGCCGCCGCCACGCCGACGCCGGTCACCGCCGCGAAGAAGGCGTTGCCCGCAACCGTTGCCACCGCAAGGCGCGCCGGCACGCGGGAGAAGGTGCGGTTGGCGGCGGAGAAGAGGTCTGTCGCAGCGCCCGAGCGGGCGATCAGCAGACCCATCACCGCAAACAGCGGGATCACCATCAGATTGTAGTCGCGAATGCCGTCGAAGGCCGTCTGCTGCAACAGGCCCAGCGTCATCCACCAGTCCTGGAACAGCAGGTAGAGCCCGACGGTGGAGCCGATGAGGAAGGCCAGGGCAATATGCACGCCGGCCAGCGCCAGCACGAAGATCAGCCCAAGGGCGATGACCGCGGTCTGTTCGATCATCGCGCGCTCCTCCCGAAGCTGCTGCGGGCCTTGCTGAGGAAGGCGACCGCCAGCATGCACCACAGCAGCGCGACCGCGAGGCGCACCGGCCAGGCGGTGACGCGGAACGCGTCGGTGCCGAAGAATTCATGGGTCCGGTAGGCCTGCTCGATGGGCTCGACCGAGATCGCGGCAAGGCACAGGAACAGCGCCGCGCCGACCAGATTGGCCAGCGTCATGGCAAGCGTCAGCACCGCGCCCGGCAGCTTTTCCAAAAGCAGCGTCATCTGCAGCAGCCGGTCCTGCAGCAGCGCCTTCATCGCCTGCAGGAAGGTGACGAGAACCAGGGCGATGGCGACGAGATCGGCCGTGCCGGCGAAGGGGCGCCCGAAGGCGAGGCGGGCGCACACGTCATAGACGATGAGCCCGGCACAGAGATAGACGACGAGGCTGCCGAGATCCGCCAGCAGGCTCGCCGCCCGGTTGATGAAGCGTTCCATGTCTTTCCACCGGTTGGACGGACGGCACAAGACGAAAGCCGGCCGGACATGGCGCCCGGCCGGCATCGCCCCACTCAGAACTGGTAGTCCGTCGGGAAGGTATAGCCTTCCTCGCCGAGGATCCGGATATAGGTCCTCAGCACCTCCGCGGTGGGATAGCCGCGATCTTCCAGGCCGGCAATCGAGGTGACCGGAATGTCGGTCACCGCCCGTGCCCAGCGGGCCCGCTGCTCGTCGGAAAGATCGCGCACGGTGATGCCCTCGGCCGCAAGCTTCTCGGCGAGCTGGCGGTCGCGCTCGGCGCTGCGCTCGGCAACGATCACCGCCGCCTCGGCCGCCACCTCGTCGATGATCGCCACCACGTCCTCGGGCAGCCGCTCGCGGGTGTCCTTGTTCATGAAGGAGACGAAGGTCGCCAGCGAGCCGAAGCCGGTCCGGGTGAAGGTCGAGGAGACTTCCTTGAGCTGGAAGGCCTCCATGCCGGAGATGAAGAACAGGCTGCCCTCGGCAAGGCCCGTCTGCATCGCCTGGTAGTGCTCGCCGATGCCGAGATTGACCGGAACGGCGCCGATGGGCACGAAGAGCGGCGCGTTGGTGCCGGCCATGGCGATGCGCCGGCCCTTGAGCTCGTCGATCGCCGTCCAGTCGAAGCTGGTGGCAAGGCCGTAGGCCTCGGTGACCATCATCGACAGGATATGGGCGTTGTAGGGCTCCATGCTCTCCTGCAGGCTCGGCACCTCGGCCAGCATGCGCGAGGCGACGCGGCCCTGCAGCACCGGATCGGATGTGGTGAAGGGGACCATGGCGCTGTAGTTCAAAAGCGCCGCCCGCGACTGCTCGAAGCCGATGGGCGACAAGCCGATGTCGAGCGTGCCGCGCTGCACTGCCTCGACGGCGCCGTCGACCTTGGCGACGCTGCCGCCCCAGGCCTTGATGAAGCGGATGTCGTGACCGGTTCGCTCCTTGACCCGCTTCTGCACCTCGTCGGCGAAGAACGTGTCATAGGTGGCGATATAGGTCAGGCCGGTCGTGTGACCGCCGCCCATGCGCAGCAGGAAGCTGTCCGCCTGCGCCCCGATGGTGCCGGCTAGCAGCAGCGCCGCCCCGCAGACGCTGCCGTGAAAACCCTTGATCCACGTGCCCAGTTTCATTTTTTTCCCTCCCAGGTATTCCTGCCTCAGATGGCGGCCAGCACAGTGCGTGCAAACTCCTCCGGGGCGTTGACATAAGGATAGTGTCCGCCGGAAATCTCCCGATGGACGGCCTCCGGCCAGCTGTCGCGGAACAAGGCCCTCGCCCGCTCGCCGACAATCGGATCGTCATGGCAGTCGACCACCGTCACCGGGCCGGCGAAGCGCTCGCGCAGCGGCACCGGCAGCGACGAGGTCACCTCCAGCAGGCGGCCCTTCAGGTCCTCCGCCGCCAGCCATCCGCTCATCGCCTGCAGCAGAAGTTCGGACAGCATCGCGGGCGGGGCAGAGGCCGCACGCTCGCGCCACTCCTCGCGAAGCGTCTCCGCCGGCGTTGCCGCGATGGCGGCATGGTCGAACAGCGGATGCGGCTTGAGATCCTCGGCTTCGACGAAGCCGTTGCACAGGATCAAGGCGTCGAACGGCCCGTCCGTGGCCGCATGCTGCAGCCACCAGGCGCTGTAGGAACAGCCCAAGGCGACCGGCGCCGCGAGCCCGAGCGCAAGTGCCAGGCGCTCGGTGCGCCGGGCAAGCTCGCGCGGGGCGAGCGTACCGGGATAGTCGACCAGCACCGGATCCACGCCGCCGGCCGCCAGCAGCGGCGCGGCAAGGCAGAAGAACTCGGAAGTGCCGCTCGCGCCCGGCAGCAGCAGCACGGGCCGGCCCGACGGCGAGGCGGCCCGGCGGAACGACAGGGCGCCGTCCGCGCCCTGCGTCCTGGGGAAAGCCGCATCCAGTGCGGCGAGCGGCTCCCCCGTCAGGTGTGTGCCAGGGACCATCAGCTTTCCAGCAGGCCCCGTTCGCGCAGCTCGTCCATCGCGCCCGGCGAGAACTCGGCCTTCGGCTGGTTGCCGCCGATCACGAACATCAGCAGGTGCTCCTTGTCCGGCTCGTCGAACGTGATGTTCTCGAAACGGCGCTGCACGCCCGGGGGGAACGAGATAACGTCATGCGGGCCGAGCTCGAACGCCTCGACCTGGCCGTCGACTTCCCACGAACAGCGCCAGCGGCCGGTCATCGGAATGAAGGTCTCGTTGGTGTCGTGGTTGTGCATCATCGGTCCCTTGCCGGGCTTGGCATGGCAATAGCCCAGATTGAAGCCCTCGGAGATCTTGATCGATGCGTTTTCCGCGGCCTGGGCACCGACCGGCGAGGTGGTGGCGACATCCGCCCCCTCCGGCGGCTGGAAGCCGACGACGTTGTACAGCGTGCGCTTGCACTCCGGATGATCGCTGTCCGGCAGTCCGCCGTCGAACCCCTTGAGTTCGGAGAAAAGGGCAACGCGCTTGCGCATCTCTTCACGGGTGACGCGGATCGTCTTCAAAGCCATTACGACCTCCCTGGCCTGTTTGCGTGATGACCGGCACTGCCGGTTTTGCCCTCCGTGCAACTACGGAGAACTATCACGATGGAGAATGGCGCGAGGGGATCGTTTGCAGCAATCGGCTGGCCTTGATATGCTTCATTCGATTTCCGAATAGCTGAAGAGTATGAAATGGCTGGCCCCGACTACAGCCTGAAGGACCTGCGGGCGCTCGATGCCTTGCTGCGCGACCGGCATGTCAGCCAGGCGGCGAACCGGCTCGGCATGAGCCAGCCGGCGATGAGCATGACCTTGAAGCGCCTGCGCGCGGTCTTCGACGATCCGCTGCTGATCCGCCAGGGCAACAAGCATGTCCTGACCGATGTGGCGCGCGGCCTGCACGAGCGCGTACAGATCCTGATCCGCGAGATGGAAGGTCTGGTCGACGACAGCGGCGGCTTCGATCCGCTGCGCTCGCGCCGCACCTTCACGCTGATCCTGACCGACTATATCGACGCGATCCTGATCCCCTCGCTGCAGCAGCGGTTCAGGGACCTCGCACCGGAGGTGCGGCTGCGCATCGTCGGGCCGGACCCGTTCCGCCTCGCGCGCGTCTTCGGCGAGGGCAGCGTCGACCTGACGGTGTCGTATTTTCCCGATGCGCCGGGCGACCTGATCTCGCGCCGGATGTTTTCCGACAGGATGGTGTGCCTTGCCAGGCACGGCAATCCGGCGATTTCCGGCGAGCTGACGCTTGCCCGCTTCTGCAATCTCGACCATGTCGCCATCGAGCCGGCCGAGGCGACCATGTACCGCGCGGTGCTGGACGAATCCCTAGCCAAGCTGAACCTGGTGCGCCGGGTGGCGATCTCCAAGCCGGACTTCGTCGGCGTGCCGTTCCTGCTCGAGCGGTCGGACCTCGTGGCGACCATGCCCGAGCGGCTCGCCCGGCTGTTCACCGCGAAATTCGACCTCGTCACCTTCTCGCCGCCGATGGACCTGCCGCCGCTCGACATCCAGATGATGTGGCACAAGAGCACCCACCTGTCGCCGGCCCATGTCTGGCTGCGCGATCAGGTGATCCAAGTCTGCCGGCAGCAATCGCCGGGGACCGATGGCGACTGAGGCGGCCGTCAGGCGCCGTTGAGCGCGCGCCGTGCCAGCCGGTCGAGCGATTGCAGGAAGCGGGAGCGGTCGGACCTGGAAAAGGCGCGCCCGCCACCCTGGTGGAAGGGATCGGCGGCACGGATGTCCTGCATCAGGTCGCGGGTTGCGAGCCGGCCGCCGATATTGGCCGTATCGAGGATCTGGCCGTCGTGCTGCAGCACATGCGCCCCCGCCTTCACGCAGCGGTCGGCAAGCGGCAGGTCGGCGGTGACCACCACATCGCCCGGACCGCAGTGCTCGGCGATCCACTTGTCGGCCTCATCCGGGCCTTCCGCAACGATCTTCAGGGATATCAGCCGGTTGGAGGGCGGACGCAGGCCGCCGTTGCACACGAGCACGACCGGAACATCGAGCCGGCTCGCCACGCGCTCGACCTCGTCCTTCACCGGACAGGCATCGGCATCGACATAGATCGTGGTCACGCCTCTACTCCCCTCACCGCTCACGCATGGCGGGCACGGCTTTGCGAACCGCGCCGACGCCGGCCCTTATAGGGGCTCTTTCGAGGGAGCGAAATCCGGGCGGAGAAAATCGCCCGGAAATCGGCACGGGAGGGTCAGGCGGCCTGCTTCGGCTTGCGGATGGCGGGAGCTGCCTCGACCACCAGCGGATCAAAGCCGGACCCGTTCTCCGCCAGCATGGCGAAGAGCTGATTGCGCATGCGCGGCTCCCAGAACTTGCTGATGTGATCGGCGATCCCGGCCACCGCCTCGTCATGCGGGCGGGTCCGGAAGAAGCCGGCGATCTGGTTGGCCATGTAAGTCAGTTTGTCAGGCGACATCTTTGAGGCTTCCCCCGATGATCCTTTGCGGATGCGTGAAGAGTTCGAATTCGTCGCCGCGCGCGACGGCCGCGAGGGTGATGCCGGCGGCCTCGGCCTCGTCGACGGCAAGGGCGGTGGGCGCGGAGACCGCGACGAGGATGCCGCAGCCGGCGACCGCCGTCTTCTGCACCAGTTCGATGGACAGCCGGCTGGTGAGGACGATGGCCCCCGTCGCCATGTCGATCCCGGCCCGCGCCGCCGCGCCGATCAGCTTGTCGAGCGCATTGTGCCGGCCGACATCCTCGCGCACCAGAACGAGCCCGTGCTCGCTCTGGTAGAAGCCGGCCGCGTGGACGGCACGCGTACGCAGGTTCAGCGCCTGCATCTTGGCCATCGCGGCGACGGCCCGCGACACCTCGGCCGGCGCGAGCCGGACCCCGGCGGCGACGGGCGCGATCTCGCGCATCGCCGCCTCCAGGCTCTCGATGCCGCACAGCCCGCAGCCGACCGGCCCGGCCATCGACCGGCGCCGCTCGCCGAGCCGCGCGCTGGCGTCGCCGGCAAGGCTGACCTGCAGGTCGAGGCCGCGGCCGCAATCGACCGCGGCGACCTCCTCGACCTCCGCCACCGAGGCGACGAGCCCCTCGGTCAGCGAGAAGCCGTAGGCGAGATCCTCCAGATCGGCCGGTGTTGCCATCAGCACGGCATGGGACGTGCCGTTGTAGCTGATCGCCACCGCCACCTCCTCCGCAAGCTCCCTGGTGGAGGCGGAGAAGCGGCCGTTGCGATAGGCGGTGCCGGAGGCGGGGCGATGGGTGACCATGCGGCTACTCGGCAGCCTCGATCCGCCGCGACAGGGTCGAGAATTCCTCGTATTTCTCCTGCCAGTCGGTCGGGCCGTTGGACGGCATCACCTGCACCGCCGTCACCTTGTATTCCGGGCAGTTGGTCGCCCAGTCGGAATAGTCGGTGGTGATGACGTTGGCCTGCGTCGTCGGGTGATGGAAGGTGGTGTAGACGACGCCCGGCGACACGCGGTCGGTGATCTGCGCCCGCAAGGCCGTCTCGCCGGAACGGCTGGCGAGCTTCACCCAGTCGCCGTCCTTGACGCCGCGCGTTTCCGCGTCGTGCGGATGGATCTCCAGCACGTCCTCCGCATGCCAGACCACATTGGCGGTGCGCCGGGTCTGCGCGCCGACATTGTACTGCGACAGGATGCGCCCGGTGGTGAGCAGGAGCGGGAAGCGCGGCCCGGTCTTCTCGTCCGTTGCCACGTAGTCGGTGCGGATGAACCGCCCCCTGCCCCGCACGAAGCCGTCGACATGCATGATCGGCGAACCGTCCGGCGTCTTGTCGTTGCACGGCCACTGCACCGAGCCCTTCTTCTCCAGCATCTCGTAGGAGACATTGGCGAAGCTCGGCGTCGTCGCGGCGATCTCGTCCATGATCTGCGAGGGGTGGGTGTAGGACCAGTTGGCGCCCATCGCATTGGCCAGCATCTGGGTCACCTCCCAGTCCGCATAGCCGTTGCGCGGTGCCATCACCTTGCGGACCCGGTTGATCCGGCGCTCGGCGTTGGTGAAGGTGCCGTCCTTCTCCAGGAAGGTCGAGCCCGGCAGGAAGACATGGGCGTAGTTGGCGGTCTCGTTCAGGAAGAGGTCGTGGACGATGACGCAATCCATCGCCGCAAGGCCGGCCGAGACATGGCGCGTGTCGGGATCCGACTGCAGGATGTCCTCGCCCTGGCAGTAGAGCCCCTTGAAGGTGCCGTCGACCGCCGCATCCAGCATGTTGGGAATGCGCAGGCCCGGCTCGTCGGAGATCTCGACGCCCCACAGCTTTTCGAAGATGTCGCGCACCTCCTGGCCGTTGACATGCCGGTAGCCGGGCAGCTCGTGCGGGAACGAGCCCATGTCGCAGGAGCCCTGCACGTTGTTCTGGCCGCGCAGCGGGTTTACGCCGACGCCCGGCCGACCGATATTGCCGGTGAGCATGGCAAGGTTGGCGATGCCGATGACGGTGGTCGAGCCCTGGCTGTGCTCGGTGACGCCGAGGCCGTAATAGATCGCGCCGTTGCCGCCGCGAGCATAAAGCCGGGCCGCCTCGCGCAGCTCCTGCGCCGGGACGCCGGTCAGCGTCTCGACCGCTTCCGGGCTGTGCTTCGGGTCAGAGACGAACTCCACATAGTCCTGGAACTCGTCCCAGTCGCAGCGCTCGCGGATGAAGGTCTCGTCGAACAGCCCTTCGGTGACGATGACATGAGCCATCGCCGTCACCACGGCGACGTTCGTGCCCGGACGCAGCGCAAGGTGATGCGAGGCCTGTACATGCGGCGTCTTGACCAGGTCGATGCGGCGCGGGTCGACGACGATCAGCTTCGCCCCTTGGCGCAGCCGCTTCTTCAGCCGCGAGGCGAAGACGGGGTGCCCGTCGGTCGGATTGGCGCCGATCACCACGACCACGTCGGCATGCTGGACGCTGTCGAAGTCCTGGGTGCCGGCGGAGGTGCCGAAGGTCTGGCCGAGGCCGTAGCCGGTCGGCGAGTGGCAGACACGGGCGCAGGTGTCGGTGTTGTTGTTGCCGAAGACCGCGCGCGTCAGCTTTTGCACCAGATAGGTTTCCTCGTTGGTGCACCGCGAGGAGGTGATGACGCCGATGGCGTCCTTGCCGAGCTCGTACTGGATGGCCCGCAGCTTCGTCGCGGCGAAGCCCAGCGCCTCCTCCCAGGAGACTTCCCGCCAGGGGTCGGTGATCTTCTCGCGGATCATGGGGCTCAGGATCCGGTCCTTGTGCGCGGCATAGCCATAGGCAAAGCGGCCCTTGACGCAGCTGTGGCCGCGGTTCGCCTTGCCGTCCTTGTAGGGCACCATGCGCACCAGCTCGTCGCCGCGCATCTCCGCCTTGAACGAGCAGCCGACGCCGCAATAGGCGCAGGTCGTGACCACCGAATGCTCCGGCTGGCCGATCTCGATCACCGACTTTTCCTGCAAGGTCGCCGTCGGGCAGGCCTGGACGCAGGCACCGCACGAGACGCATTCGGAGGACAGGAAGTCCTCGTGCATGCCCGGCGAGACGCGGCTGTCGAAGCCGCGTCCCTCGATGGTCAGCGCGAAGGTGCCCTGCACTTCCTCGCAGGCCCTGACGCAGCGCGAGCAGACGATGCACTTGGACGGATCGTAGGTGAAATACGGGTTGGTCTCGTCCTTCGGCATCCAGCGGGCGTTGACCTCGCCCAGCCCATCGCGCGCCTTGACGTGGTTGTCGCCCTCATGGCCGTAGCGCACGTCGCGCAGACCGACGACGCCGGCCATGTCCTGCAGCTCGCAGTCGCCATTGGCCGCACAGGTCAGGCAGTCGAGCGGATGGTCGGAGATATAGAGCTCCATCACCCCGCGGCGCAGCTGCTTCAGCCGGCCGGTCTGGGTGCGCACCACCATGCCCGGTTCCACCGGCGTGGTGCACGAGGCCGGCGTGCCGCGCCGCCCCTCGATCTCCACCAGGCAGAGCCGGCAGGAGCCGAAGGCATCGACCATGTCGGTGGCGCAGAGCTTGGGGATCTGGATGCCGGTCTCCATCGAGGCCCGCATCACGGAGGTGCCTTCCGGCACGGTGACCTCGAAGCCGTCGATGGTCAGCGTGACCGTCTTTTCCGACGTCGAGGCCGGTGTGCCGTAGTCGGTTTCCTTGATCAGGGTCATCGGTCTACTCCGCCGCTTCGGCCATCGGCCGGGGGGTGAAATCCTGAGGGAAATGGGTGAGCGCGCTGAGGACCGGATAGGGCGTGAAGCCGCCGAGCGCGCAGAGCGAGCCGGCCTTCATCGTGTCGCAAAGGTCCTTCAGCAGGTCCACCTGCTCGCCGGAGCGCTCGCCACCGGCGATCTTGTCCAACGTCTCGACGCCGCGCACGGCGCCGATCCGGCAGGGCGTGCACTTGCCGCAACTCTCGATCGCGCAGAACTCCATGGCGAAGCGCGCCTGCTTCAGCATGTCGACCGTGTCGTCGAAAACGACGACACCGGCATGGCCGATCAACCCGTCCTGTGCCGCGAAGGCCTCGTAGTCGAACGGCGTGTCGAACAGCGCGGGCGGGAAATAGGCCCCGAGCGGGCCGCCGACCTGCACCGCGCGCACCGGACGGCCGTTCGCCGTGCCGCCGCCGATCTCGTTGACCAGGATACCGAGCGTCACGCCGAAGGCGGTCTCGTAGAGCCCGCCGTGGCGGATGTTGCCGGCAAGCTGGATCGGCATTGTACCACGCGAGCGGCCGACGCCGAAATCGCGGTAGAAGGCGGCGCCCCGGTCCATGATCACCGGCACGGAGGCCAGCGAGAGCACGTTGTTGACCACCGTCGGCCGGCCGAACAGGCCCTGCAGCGCCGGCAGCGGCGGCTTGGCCCGCACGACCCCGCGCTTGCCCTCCAAACTGTTGAGCAGCGAGGTCTCCTCGCCGCAGACATAGGCGCCGGCGCCGACGCGCACCTCCATGTCGAAGGCGTGGCGCGAGCCCAGCACCGAGGCGCCGAGAATGCCCTCCCGGCGGGCGATCTCGATCGCCTCGCTCATGATGGCGATGGCATGCGGATATTCGGAGCGGGTGTAGATGTAGCCCTTGGTCGCTCCGGTCGCGATGCCGGCAATCGCCATGCCCTCGATGAGCACGAAGGGGTCGCCCTCCATGATCATCCGGTCGGCGAAGGTGCCGCTGTCGCCCTCGTCCGCGTTGCAGACGATATACTTGCGGTCGGCCTCTGCCCTGAGGACCGTGTTCCACTTGATGCCGGTGGGAAAGCCGGCGCCGCCGCGGCCGCGCAAACCGCTCTCGGTCACTTGAGCCACGATCTCCGCCGGCTCCATGGCAACCGCGTTCTGCAGCCCGCGCAGGCCCTTGTAGTGGCGATAGTCCTCAAGCGAGAGCGGGTCGGTGACGCCAACGCGGGCGAAGGTCAGCCGGGTCTGGCCCTTGAGGAAGGGGATTTCCTTCGTCTCGCCGTGGAACAGCGGATGGGCGCCGCCATCCCCCAAACCGGCGTCCAGGAACCCCGCCTCGAACAGGCCGGGCACGTCCTTTTCCGCGACCGGGCCATAGGCGAACCGGCCATGGGCGGTGCGCACCTCGACGAGCGGCTCCAGCCAGTGCATGCCGCGCGAGCCGTTGCGAACGATCCTGGCCTCAAGGCCGCGGGCGGAGAGTTCGCGCGCGATCGCCCTGGCAACGCGGTCGGCACCGACGGCAAGCGCCGCGGAGTCCCTGGGAACGAAGATCACCGGGGTCATCGGCCTGTCTCCTTCACCAGCTCGCTCATCGCGGTCTCGTCCAGCCGTCCGTGCAGCTCGCCGTCGAGCATCGCCGCCGGGGCGCAGGAACACAGGCCGAGGCAGTAGACCGGCTCCAGCGTGACCCGCCCGTCCGGCGTCGTCTCGTGCCAGTCGATGCCGAGCGCGGCGCGCACCCCGTCGGCGAGCGCATCGCCGCCCATCGACTGGCAGGCCTCGGCCCGGCAGATCTTCAGCACATGGCGGCCCGCCGGCTCCTTGCGGAAGTCGTGATAGAAGCTCGCGACGCCGTGGACCTCGGCCCGGCTCAGATTGAGCGCCTCGGCGATGGTGCGCAGCGCCTCTTCCGGCACGCAGCCGAACTCCTTCTGCACCTCGTGCAGGATCGGCAGCAGCGGCCCCTCGAGCTGCGCAAGGTCCTCCACGACGGCCTGCGTCCGTTCCGCGACCTGTCGTGACGACAATTGCAATGACATGCGTTTTCTCCCTCGCCTCGCCCGCTTTCCGGAAAGTCCGAAATGCACGGAGAAACATCAACATCACTGTTCCGTTGTGCGATTGCACATCCCTATAGATGAGCAATCGACTCCACTTTACGCCCCCCCTCGGCCGGCTGCGTCGGGACGCAAGGGCTCAGCCGCGCCGGATGAGCGGCGCGCGGGGCGGACCACGGAAACGGTGGGTCGGAACCCGGGACGCCGAAGCGTCCCGGGCCTGGGTCTGTGCCTGGGATCGGGCCCTGGGGGATCGCCTCAGGCCTTGGCCGGCTGCGCGCCCTCGGGGCTTGCACCCTTCGCGCCTGCTCCCGCGGCACTCTCCATGTGATGCCTGGCATCGACCGGCCGCACCAGGGCATTGGCCACCAGCGCGATCACCAGCAGGGCCGCCATGGCATACATGGTGGTGTTGTAGAGGCTCGGCGTCGGATCGACCGTGCCGGCTGGCGCGATCTCCATCAGCTGGGCCACCGTCACCGTCTTCGCCGCCACCAACTGGTCGAGCTGCTCGACGCCCGCGCCGAACTTCTGGACGAAGGCCTGCGGGTCCACCTTGGACGCAAGGTCCCGGATGGCGCTGTTGAGCGACATGTTGCGCAGCTCGGTGATGGCGAGCGGCCCCAGGACACCGGCGGTGCTCCAGGCGGTCAGCAGGCGTCCGTGGATGCCGCCGACATACTTGGTGCCGAAGATATCGGCGAGATACGCCGGGATCGTCGCGAAACCGCCGCCATACATCGTGAAGATGATCATGGTGGCGCCGTAGAACATCACCAGCCAGGTCACCGCCGGATCGACGCTCACCTGTGCCGCCGCGAAGGGGATCGACAGGTACAGCAAGGTGCCGAGCACGAAGAAGCAGTGATAGGTGTTCTTGCGCCCGATATAGTCAGACGTGGAGGCCCAGAAGAACCGGCCGACCATGTTGAACACCGAGATCATGAACACGTAAGTCGCCGCGAAGGCGGAGTTCACGATCAGCGGCAAGGTGGTGCCGAAGATCTCCGACATCATCGTCTTGGCGACGCCGATCACGCCGATGCCGGCGGTCACGTTGAAGCACAGCACGATCCACAACAGGTAGAACTGCGGCGTCTTCAGCGCCTGGTCGATATGGACGTTGTTCTGGGTGATCATCTTACGCGAGGCCGCATCCGCCGTCGGCGGCGTCCAGCCGGCCGGGCGCCAGCCCTCGCGCGGCACGCGGTACGAGAAGGCCGCGATGATCATCACGACGAAATAGGCGATGCCCAATGTGAAGAAGGTGCCGGCAGCGCCCGTGTTGCCGGTGCCCACCACATAGATGCCTTCCTGCAGGGCGACGGGTGCGGCCGCCACCTGCTTGGCACCGGCGAGCACCACCTCGACCATCTGGCCGTTGACCTCGGCAAGCCGGCGACCGCCCTCGGTGACGAGATCGATGGAACCGAGCGGACCGAGATAGTCCGGCGCCTTGTAGAACACGCCGAGCAACCACTCCTTGATCGGCGTCGCGATCATCGCACCGCCGCCGAAACCCATGATCGCCATGCCCGTCGCCATGCCGCGGCGGTCCGGGAACCAGCGGATGAGGGTCGACACCGGCGAGACATAGCCAAGGCCGAGGCCGCAGCCGCCGAGCACGCCGTAGCCCAGATAGAGCAGCCACAGCTGGTGCGTCATGATGCCGAAGCCGCCGATCAGGAAGCCGCCGCCCCAACACAGCGCCGCCACCACGCCGACCATGCGCGGGCCGACCTCTTCCAGCCACTTGCCCGCAAAGGCCGCCGACAGGCCGAGAAAGACGATGGCGACGGAGAAGATCCACACGACCGACGACAGGCTCCAGTCGCCGGGCGCTGCGGCCACGACGCCGAACTGCTTGATCAGCGGCGGATTGAAGATGCTCCATGCATAGACGGAGCCGATACACAGGTGGATGGCAATGGACGCCGGCGGAACCTTCCAGCGGTTGAAGCCGTCCTCTGCGACGATGTGTTCCTTTTTCAGCCAGTCAAACATGCACCTGTTCTCCTCCCGTGCACGGTTGTCGAGGCAGTTCCGGATCGCATGCCGCGCCGTTGACCGGATCGTCGGCAGCCCCCGGCCGGCCCCTGTCCGGGACCGGATGCCTGCTGCCTGCTCCCCCGCGCCCTGCAAGGCCTCCCGCCCTGCAGCACCGCGGCAGACCGGCCCACACGGACGGCCTGCGTCCAGACAGCACACTCCCCCATGCAAGTTCGGCGCCAGTTTGAATGATCGATATTTTTCAATAACTTGACAGAAATAGCCGGCGCAGTGCGGACATTTTGTCCAGGTCCGCCCGCCTGTCCCGCCACCGGGGACTGGACATTTTGTCCGAAGCGTCAGGCGTCGCCGGCGCTCGGCTCCTCGGGCAGCCAGATGGTGAAGACGGTGCCCGCGCCCGGTGCGCTGCGCACCCGGATCTCGCCGCCCTGGCGGCTGACCAGCGTCTGGGTGATCGACAGGCCGAGGCCCGTCCCCTGCCGGCTCTTGGTCGTGTAGAACGGATCGAAGACGCGGGAGAGCACCTCCGCGCTCATGCCCACGCCCGTGTCGGCGACCTCGACCGTCACGCCCGGTACGTCGCCGCGCTGCGTGTCGGCGGTGGCCAGAGACAGCCGCCCGCCCAGCGGCATCGCATGGATGGCGTTGACGATCAGGTTGATCAGCACCTGCTGCAATTCGGTCCGGTTCATCAGGATGGCGCGGGTCGCCCGCATCTCGCGCACCACCTCGATCTCGGTGCGGCGCAGGAGATGGCGCACCAGCGGCAGGCAGTCGGAAATCACCTCGTCGGGCGCATGCCGGTCGGCATAGCCGGCATATTCGTCGGGCTTGGCGAACTGCAGCAGCTTCATGACGATCTGGTTGATCCGGTGGACCTGCTCGTCGATCAGCCGGATCTCCGTCCCGGCGACCTTCGCGTGCTCGCCGAGCAACATGCGCAAGACCTCCAGATTGCCCTGGATGACGGCGATGGGATTGTTGATCTCATGCGCGACGCCGGCCGTGATCTCGCCGATGGCGGCGAGCTTTTCCGACATGATCAGCTGCTTCGTGGTCTCCTCCAGCTGCCGGTTGGCCAGCATCAGATCGCGCGTGCGCTCCTCGACCCGGGCATTCAACTCCTCGTTCCAGGACCGCAGCTGCCGGTCGCGCTCCTGCACCAGATCGAGCAGGTGATCGAGATGCTGCGCGACCCGGGCGATCTCGTCGTTGCCGCTGCCGGGCCGGGTGCGTGCGCCGAGGTCGCCATGCTCCACCCGCGCGATCGTGTCCGTCATCCGCTCCAGCGGCTTGAACACGCCGCGCGCCCAGCGCAGGAACAGCGGCACGCTGACGGCCGTGACCAGAAGGAAGCCGATGAGAACGGCGGCAAGCGTCGCCACCTTCTCCTTCTGGAACGGCGCCTCCAGAAAGCCGACATAGAGCATGCCGACCCGCATTCCCCGGCTGTCGGTGATCGGCTCATAGGCGGAGATGTACCAGTCGTTCACGACGAAGGCGCTGTCGAGCCAGACCTCGCCCCGGCCCAGCACGCGCTCGCGCACCGCCGCCGAGACCCGGGTGCCGAGCGCCCGGCGGTTCTCGAACAGGCGGACATTGGTGCTGATCCGCACATCCTCCAGGAACAGGGTGGCGGTGCCCTGGCTCCCCTCCGGCAGGCTGGCCTCGCGGTAGACGAGGTCGTTGATCGTGTCGATGAAGACGAGATTCTGGTTGAGCAGGATGCCGCCGACCAGCGCGGCCGGCACCGCGCCGGCAAGGCGTGCCGGGCTGGCCGAGTGCACGACCATGCCCCGCGTCTCGGTGGTCCGCTCCGTCGGCACCGCGTTGGGTGTCGGGATCAGCTCGAGGCTCGCACGCTCCGCAAGGTCGGGCGAGATGCCGGCGAGCTCCTCGCCCTCGAAAATGTCGACGCTGCTGGCGGGGGCACCGGCCATCGCCCGGTCGACCACCGGCCACTCGCGGCCGAGCGGCGGACGCGCGCCAGCGGGCGAGGCCGCGCGGACCCGGCCGTCGTCGCCGACGAGATAGAGAAAGTCGAGCCCCATCTCCGCGCGGCTGCGCTCCAGCAGCGCGGCCAGCGCCGCCCCGTCGCGCGCATCGGCGATGTCGCGGAACTCGGCCGACTTGCCGAGCGCGTCGAGCCGCTCGCCGGTATTGTCCAGGATCCGGGTGAAATACTGGTGCGCAACCGTCAGGTCCGCATTCACCTTGGTCTTCAGCAGGGCGTCGAACTTCGAGTTCCAGCGCACCATCGCCCCGCCGAGGAACAGCGGCAGCACCACGAGCGTCGGCAACAGCGCGATGGCGAGCAGGCGGACGCGAACCGACAGGCGGCTGCGGCGCGCCGCCCGCCCCCCCTGCCCCGTCGCAGGCTCGGGCTCGGGCTCGGGCTCGTGCTCCGGCTTGGGCTCAGCCATTCCAGTCCGCAAGCTTGCGGTCGATGGTCTTGCGCGAGATGCCGAGCCGGCGCGCGGCTTGCGCGCGATTGCCCTCGCACTCGCCCAGAACCGCCAGGATGTGCCGGCGCTCCACATCCTCCAGCAGATCCGTCCGGCTCGGCGCCGGCACGGTCTGCGGCTTGTCCGCCCTGCGCGTCATCTCTGCCGGGAACCGGCCGAGGATCAGCGACCGCTCGATCATGTTACGCAACTCCCGGACATTGCCCGGCCACTCGTAGGCGAGGAGACCGGCAGCCACATCCGGCCCGATCGGCACCGGCGGCATGCCCAGCTGGACCGCCAGCTTGCTCATGAAGAGTTCCGCCAGTTCGCGAATGTCGTCCCCGCGCTCGCGCAGCGGCGGCATCTCGATCTGCAAGACGTTGATCCGGTAGAACAGGTCGGCCCGGAAGCGCCCGGCCTCCACCTCGCGTTCCAGGTCCGCGTTGGTGGCAAAGACGAAGCGCAGGTCGACCGGCACCTCGCGCTCCGAGCCGATGGGCCTCACCCGCCGGTCCTCGATCGCCCGCAGCAGCTTGCCCTGAAGCGGCATCGGCAGGTCGCCAATCTCGTCGAGGAACAGCGTGCCGCCCTGGGCATGCATGAACAGGCCCTCGCGATTGGACGCGGCCCCGGTGAAGGCGCCCTTCAGGTGGCCGAACAGCTCCGCCTCGATGACATCGGCCGGGATCGCCGCGCAATTGACCGGCACGAAGGGCTTGGCGGCGCGGTCCGAGAGCTCGTGCAGGGAGCGCGCCGCCACTTCCTTGCCGGTGCCGGATTCGCCGGTGATCAGGACGGATGTCGGCAGCGATGCAACACGGGCGATGGTCTCGCGGATCTCGCCGATCTGGGGAGAGTGGCCGATCAGCTTGTCGCGCAGCAGCAGGTGGTCGGAGGTTGCCTGCAGCTGATGGCGCAGCAGCTGGTTTTCCCGCAGCAGGGTCACCCGGTCGAGGCAGCGCGCCACCGCATTGAGCAACTGGTTGGAGCGGAAGGGCTTCAGCACGAAATCGACCGCGCCCGCCCGCAGCGCCTGGATCGCCGTTTCCAGGTCCGCATAGGCGGTCATCAGGATCGCATGGGCGAAGAAACCGATCTCTCGCTGTTCGGCGAGCCATTCCACGCCCGTCTTGCCGGGCATGATATTGTCGAGGATCACCACATCGAAGTGATGCCGGTCGAGCAGCACCGAAGCGGCGGCGGCATCCTCCGCCTCCGCGATATGCTTGCAATGCGGCGCCAGCGTCCGCACCAGGAAATTGCGCATGCCGGGCTCGTCGTCGACGACGAGGATCGCAGCCTGCGACAGCCATGGCCCGAACTCCGCATCGACGGACGCATCTGTCAAGCGTCTGAGCGATCCCGTGCCCATGATCTCCCTCCCCCGGAGTTTTATGTCGTTTTGTGTCTATTTATCCTCAACAGATAGCACAAGCAGGACAGGCAGCATAACGCCCAAGAACGCAACCGGGACGTGACCGGGCAGCACGGAAAGACGATGGCGGTTACAGGCCTCCAGCACCAACTCTCCGAAGTGACGCATGTTTCGATCCACGCCCCCGCGAGGGGGGCGACAGCTTGTTGCCGTGGCTGGAAGCGCGCCTTCGAAAGTTTCGATCCGCGCCCCCGCGAGGGGGGCGACCACAGGCCTCCCGCTCCGCTTCGACCGCATCCCGTTTCGATCCGCGCCCCCGCGAGGGGGGCGACAATTCGGGCGGCGGTGCTTGGTGAAGGCCGCAAAGTTTCGATCCGCGCCCCCGCGAGGGGGGCGACGTTCCGGCCCTCGTCTGCGGATGTCACGAAGGCGGTTTCGATCCGCGCCCCCGCGAGGGGGGCGACCGGGACGCCATCGGGGATGGATTGGGGCGTCAAGGTTTCGATCCGCGCCCCCGCGAGGGGGGCGACTGGCTGCTCGTATCATGCGGTTTTTACAGAAGAAACCCGAGCTCCGGCGCGAACTGCAAGGCGCCGCATCCCGCAGCCGCGCCAGCAGCTCGCTGCTCCTCAAAAAAGATTAACAATTTCAATGAGCTGTTTCCCGCGCGAACCTGCCGGGTTTTTTCGGCACGCTTCAGGTTCGCACAGGCGACTAGACGATCAGCGGCCCGTTGAGATCCGCTGCCGGCTTTGCCCCCACATGCTCCACCCGCCGCTGCCAGTTGGAGCCCAGATGATAGTAGCGCAGGCTGTCGCTGCGCGGGTCGATGATGCTCTCCAGCCGCGCCTTGAGCTTGGTCCACAGGGCCGGATCGACCTCGACCTCGAAGACGGAGTTCTGCACCCGCTGGCCATAGTCCTGGCAGGCGCGCGCCACCCGCCGCAGCCGCCCGGTCCCGCCCTCGCTGACGGTGCTGACATCGTATGTCACGAGAACCAGCATGGCGCGCTCCTATTTCCAGAACCAGGGCGGATAGGCATCGAGGTCCCCGCGCAGATGACGGGACAGGAACTGCGCCTGGAGATAGGGCACCAGCCCCAGCGGCGCTTTCTCGTCCAGGAAGGGATGGAGACGCTCCTCGCGCTTGCGCTCCTGCCAGGCGGTCAGGACAGTGCGCCGCCCCTCCTCCGTCAACAGCACGCCGCCGCCGTCGCGCGTTTCGAAATCGCGGGCCCGCAACTGCCGGCGATTGAGCAACGAGAGCGCCAGCCTGTCCGCCAGGACGGGGCGCAACTCCTCCATCAGATCGAGGGCAAGGCTGGGGCGGCCCGGCCGGTCGCGGTGCAGGAAACCGACGGCCGGGTCGAGCCCGACGCTCTCGGCTGCGCTCCGGCAATCGTGGGTGAGCAGGGTGTAGAGGAACGACAGAACCGCATTCACCGGATCGAGCGGCGGACGCCGGGAACGGCCGAGAAATCGGATCTCCGGATCCGGAGACCGCACCAGATGGCCGAAGACGGAAAAGTACAGCTGGGCGGCCTCCCCTTCCGCCCCGCGCAGATGGTCCAGCCCGGTGAGACCGGCGGCAAGCCGTTGCAGGATCCGCGCCAGCCGCTCGCACACCGCGGAGATCGCCTCCGCGGGCTCCTGCCCGTCCCCCTCGCCATGATCGCGCAAATGCCGCAGGAGCACGCTGCGCTGGTTGGCGACCTTGCCCATCACCAGGCTGCGGACGATGTCGTCGGGCGCCTCGCTGGCGGCATATTGCGCCCGCCGCAGGAGCACATTTCCGGCAACGGGTCCTTCGACGCGCGCCTGGAACCGGTCGACCCTGTCGAGCAGGACGAGGGAAATGCCGTTTGCCGCGCAGGCCCCCATCAGCGCGGGAGACACGAGAACCGGCCCGAACGCGACGACCGAGCCGAGCATGTGGAACGGCACCCGCGCCCGTTCCGCGCCCTCCACCTCGGCAACGAGGTTTTCGCCATCCTTGCGCAGGGCCGCTCCCTCGGTGGTGACGTACAGCGTGTTGAGCAGCTTTCTCACGACGGCGGCTCCGGCAGGAGGAGTTGCTCGATCTGCCGTGCCCGCCAGGCCAGCACCGGCCTTGCGAGCTGCTTCGGCCGGCAAAGCTCGCTCAGGGAACAGGCGCGACAACGGTCGGCCCGGTAGATCGCCGGCGGCGTCGCGCGGGCGTCGAACACGGCGCGCAGATCCGCCACCGTCTGCTCCGTCAGGGCGCGCAGGTCCGCGTCGAAGGGCACCTCCACCCGCCGCTTCGTCTGTGCATAGAACAGCGCGCCGGCCGGCACCGGGCGGCCCGTCATCTCCTCCAGGCACAGGCCCTGGGCGCAAAGCTGCACCTCGTCGGCCCGGTGCAGCTTCGCCTTTCCGCGCTTGTACTCGACCGGATAGGGCGTCTCGCCATCTTGCGAGAGATGGAACTCGACCAGATCGGCAATGCCCGCGATGCCGAGGCGGCGGCTCGCAAGGGCAAGCCCGCTCGCCCGGCGGATCCCCCGCGCCCGGCGCCCGCCGGGACGATCCGTCACCGCATGCAGGACATGCCCCTCGGCCGTGAACCGGTTGTCGGCCCACAGCCGCTCCAGATGGATCAGCGCCGCCTGCCGCAGGCAATAGACCGCATGCTGCAGCGCCGACATCGGGATCGGATCCGGCGGTTCCATCGTGCTCCCTCCCCCCGTGTTCCCTCCCTCGCGTCCCGTTACAGCAGGTCGAGGATCTCCACCCCGTCCGGCAGCCCGTCCCGGTCGACGGCGACCGAATAGTCGGAGAAGGCGCGGGCCGGCGGCATGTTGTCGAGCCGCCGGTCACCGAGCGGATAGGCCTCGCCGTCGACCACGCGCTCGATCCTGACCCGGTCGAACAGGGCATGGGCCGGCGCATTGCCCAGAACATTGTCGTGGCGAAAGGCAATGATGCGGCGCGCCGACATCTCGCCGCGCGCGGCGGAGCGGTCGTGCTCGAACATGGTCTTCAACGCGGCAAACAAGTGCTCCAGGTCGCCTTCAGAAAAGCCGGTCTTGCGGGCCAGCGCGGCGTTGACGAAGACATGCGCGCGGTAGAGGCCGTAGGGCACGATATGCTTGCGCCCCATGGTGCGGTTTTCCGTCCGCTCCTCGCCCTCGCCCGTCTTGTCGCGGTCCTCCTTCTCCCGAGCCGTGGTCGCCGCCATGCGGGTGATGGAGATCTCCAGCGGCAGGATCGGCTCGACCGAGCGGGCGAAGGCGATCTGCACCGGCCCGCGCACCTGGCCGGCATTGATGCCGGTGCTCATCACCGCACCGAAGGCGCGCACGTCGAAGAAATTGTCACACATGAAGCCGGTGATGGCGCGCGCCTCATCGTCCGTCTGCGGATTGAGCTTGGCTTCCTTGGTCAGCTTTTCGCTGTCGCCGCGCACCGCGCGATAGGCCTCGCGGTGCTGCTCGTTGAGGATCGAGCCCTCCTGCACGTAGATCCGGTAACCGGGCTCCTCGCCGCGCGCCAGTTCGGTGTAGTTGCGGACCTTGCGCTTCAGGCTGACATCCGACACCAGGCCCATGCTGGTCTCCGGGTCCATGCGCGGCAGGTTGCCCGCATCGGGATCGCCGTTCGGATTGCCGTTGATCACGTCGAACAGAAAAACAATGTCGTGGCGATTGGAAAGGGCCGTCATGCTGCATCCTCCCCGGCGGGCTCGGCCGCGCCGGTCTTGTCTGTCTTGTCGCTCTTGCTCGGGAAAAACGCGTTGCGCTGGTGGTAGTAGCCGAGCGCGAACAGCGACTGCTGACGATCGGGCAGATGCGCCGGGAACGGATCGTCGCCGGGGCTCATCACCTCCATGATGTCGGCAATCGCCCTCTCCAGCACAACGCGGTGTCCGGGGCGCTGCTTGCCGATCCGCGACAGATGCGGCATCGACCCCGAGGCGAGATGGGCGAAGACCTTGCGCGGCTGCGACGAGGCGGCACCGTAATACTTGTCCTTGATGGTGGCGTTGACGTTGCGCCCGAGCGCCGCCGTCTGCACCTGTTCGTAGACCGCGAAGAGCCGACCAAGCAGATAGCCGGGCTCGCGGCAATCCAAGTCCAGTGACACGGGCACCTCCCCCTTTAGCGTTTTCGCGAAATTCCTGATGAGAACGGACTTCAGGATGCCGACCCGCAGGGCGTTGACGTCGCCATCGGCGCGCAGCCGCTCCAGCACGCTGGACATCAGCGTCAGCGGATAGGGCGCGTCCGTCAGGATCGCCCGCATCCATTCGCCGGCGAGATTGGGACGGATGTTCTCCGACTTGCGCAAGGTGGCGGTCTCGATCAGCAGCCGCCACATGGAGGGCGCGGCGTCCCTGGCCGGCGGCTCCACCCGCAGCCGCGCGATATGGCGGGCATAGCGCTCGGCGAGCACCGCGAACTCGTCCTCGACATAGAAGCGCACCGACAGCCGCGCGGCATTGGGCGCAAGGCCGAGCACGTGGAACCGCACGCCCTGCGGCAGATCTGGGCGGAACTCGTCGACCGGCAGGCCCTGGCGGATCTTGTCCAGGATCGTGCCGACCTTGGCCGCTTCGACGTTCTCGTCGACGGCGCTGTCCATCGCCGCGCCGCCGGGCGCTTCTGCAAAGATGCCGGAGAAGACGGCTTCGGCGACAGCGGCACCGCTCCCATCGGCCCAGAAGACGGTGGAGGCGTCGCCGACCTGGATGCGATGGCCGCTGTCGCGCTCCAGGAAGCGGTTGAGCGCGGCGACATAGGCAAACGCGGCCGCCTCCGACACCGGGGCATTGTCGCCCTGCTCGTGTCCATAGGAGGTGAAGGCATCGAGGTTGAACGAGACGATGGAGGCGCCGGACGACTGCGCGCCCCAAACGCCCTTGATCGCCGGATGCAGCCGCGCCACCGGGCCGACGGTTCCGGTGGCAAGGCACACGGCCTGCGACGCCGTGCCTCCCGCCTGCAACCGCTCCCAGATCCGCCGCGCGGCCGGCCGGTCATGCAGGCAAAGGCCGCGCAGCCGCTCCTCCTCCAGCGCGAAGACGATGTTCTGGTCCTTCATCTCCTCCGGCCAGTCGAGATCGGCAAACATCTCCGGCCGCCACCAGTCGAGGAAAGCGAGCAGCGCCGTCAGCCCCGGATCCTGCGTCCCGGCGAGCCATTCCCGGTGGCTGGCGACGAACGCCGAATGTTCCTGGCCGGTGCGCTTGCCAGCACCGGCGGTCAGCCCAAGCACATAGGAGGTCTTGTCCCAGAGATAGTTGGGCGCGATGCCGGAGGTCCGCTTTTCCGGCCTCGGCACCGCCATCATCCGCGGCAGGCGCTTGCGGCCCGTCCCCTCGCGCAGATCGACAGGCGCGATGGCCGGCCGGCCGTCGCGGGTCAGCGAAACGAGAAACGAGATCTTTTCCTGGCTGTAGCCGAAGGGCGGCACCTCGCCGCGCTCCAGCATGCGATCATAGGCACCGACCAGCGCCGTCAGCATGCTCATCGCAGGATCTCCGCCGAGCCGGGCTGCGGCACGCGCACGACGCCGTTGTCCAGCCTTGCCCGGAAGAACAGGCTCCCGCCGCCGCCCGCATGGTCGATGTCCCACAGCATGAAGCCGAGATCGCGCGTTTCCGCGATCGGCTGCGGCAGGGGCTCGCCCGGCTCGACCAGGCGGAAGTCGGCGACGAATTCGCGCGTGCCAAGGCACGGCTGATGGAAGCACTGCCCCTTGCGCGCCCGCCGGTTGAAGATGTCGAGATGCTTGCCCTCGCTCTCGCCCGCATCGGCCTTGGGCGTCAGCTCGAAATGCGCCGAGATGACATAGGCGACATCGTGCAGCACGGTGGCGGCGCGCTGCTGGCGGTTTTCGTCCGCCACCAGCATCAGGCTGCCGATCTCGCCGGATTTCATCGCCGAGCGGATCTTGCCGACCGGCGCCTTGGCCCCGACCTCGTTGCGCCGGATCGACTGGAAGCGGATCGGCCTGAGCACCCGGATCTCGTCGATCACCCAGCGGATCGCCGGCTTCCAGTGGATGGCCTCCAGGATGCCGCGGGCGGCGGACGGCGTGATCACGTCATAGGAGACGCGCTCGACCTTCATTTCCGGCCTGGTGAAGCAGGCGTAGTCGCCTGAAACGAAAAGTTGGATCCCGAACGGCACGGCCCCCTCCGCTTGAAAACGGGCGTGCCGATTCCCCAACGCGACCGTCAACGGACATGCGAGCGGTCAAAAATATCTTTTTCGGCAACGCACTATCAAAAAACTGAAACTACAGATGTGTCGATCTTGCGATCACAGGATGTACCCGTCAAGCGACAACTCGTCGCTTCGTTCCCATTCCAGACCCGTCTCGCGCGTGTAGAACTGCGGGGTGGCGAGCACCGCGAACTGGTCGCCGAAGCCCTCGACGAAGGACAGATGGCCATTTGTCCTCAGCCTGTCGCAGTCGGGGCGCGGCACCTGCACGAGATGGCGCTGCAGCGCGCGGGCGGCCGCGCCCGGCGGCATGCGTTCCGCTGCCAGCGCTGCCAGCGCCGCTTTCGCCTCTTCCTCCCGGGGCACGATCACCGGCGCCATGCGCTCCTCGATCAGGCGGAAACTCTCCGCAACGCTGCGATAGGCGAGATCGAGCGTCCCGGCGCTTTCCCGAAAGCGGGACAGGACCTTGTCGCGGTCGAGCGCCTCGCCCTTGCGCCAGTAGACTTCCTCGAAATACGCAGCGATCGCGGCAGGCGAGAACAGGTCGTCATGCCCGCCGGCCATCGCGGCAAGGGCACTGGCGAACCCGGCGATCTCGCGCGGGGTCGAGGCATCCGCCGGCCGGAAGACCGTGACGATGCTGTCGGCGACGGGCCTGCGCCCCTCCCGGTTGCAACGGCCGGCCGCCTGGACGATCTGGTCGAGCCCGGCCTCCGCGCGCCAGACCCGCGGAAAGTCGATATCGACGCCGGCCTCCACCAGCGATGTCGCGATGAGACGGCAGGGCCGCGGATCCTGCGGGGCGAGCCGGAGCCGCACCTCGGCAAGGAGCGCCTGCCGGTCGCTCGCCGTCTGGCGGGTGCTGAGATGGACGAGCCCGGCAAGCCCCGCCGCCATCGCCTCGCGGTAGAGCGACAGCGCGTGGCTGCGGCTGTTGACGATGACGAGCCCCTGCTCGTGGCCCGCCAGTTCGCCGATCAGATCCGCATCGCTCATCGCATCGCTCGCACGCCGCAAGGTGACGCGCGCCAGCCGGCGATGAAGGCCCTCAGGGTCCGGCGCCAGTTCGCGCTCCGGAGACAGCTCGAGCCCGCCATCGAAGCCCCGTACGCCGGGGCGAGAGGGGGCACCGAGAGCGGGCTGGGTCGCGGTGCAAAGCACGATGGTGGCGCCATAGTTGCGCGCCAGCTCGTCGAGCATTGCAACGCAGGGACGCAGCACATGCAGCGGGATCGTCTGCGCCTCGTCGAGCACGATGACCGCCCCGGCGAGGTTATGCAGTTTGCGGCATCGCGACGGGCGGGCCGCGAACAGGCTCTCGAACAGTTGCACGTTGGTGGTCACGACCACCGGCGCTGCCCAGTTCTCCATCGCCAGCCGCATCTTGTCCCGGCTGGACCGCTCCTTTCCGTCCTCTGCGTCGATGGCGCTGTGATGCTCCAGCACCACGTCCTCGCCGAGCACCTCGCGGAAGATCGACGCGGTCTGCTCGATGACGGAGGTGAAAGGGATCGCATAGACGATACGCGACAGACCGTGAATGCGGGCATGGTCGAGCGCAAAGCCCAGGGACGCCAGCGTCTTGCCGCCGCCCGTCGGCACGTTCAGCGTGAACAGACCGGGCGGCAGGGAGGCTTTCGCCCTGACATGCGTCAGGATATCGGCGCGCAGGCCATTCAGCTCGTTGGGGCGCGCATCGGCCTGCTTCCGCGCCATATGGGCGTCGAACCGTGCCGTCAGATGAGGGTTGATATCCGGCAGGCGCGGCCAGTCGCGATCCGGCGTCAGGTCGGCCGCGGTCTTGAAGAAGGCCTCCGTATCGAGAAAGTCGGCATCGACGAGGCAAGAAAAGATCATTCGCCCCAGCACCGAGAGCTGGAAGGGCAATCGCGCCCGCTCCCGATGCGGGCAAAACGCCTGCTCCAGGGCGACCATCCATTCGGTGCCCAGTTCCTCCCGCCAGGCCGGGTCGAGCGGGTCCAGCTCCTTCTTCAGCCGCTCAGTGAGACCGCCCACTCCCTCCCCGTCGGCCAGCCCGGCGTGGTGGCCGGCAATGGCATGGGCGACGAGCTGGGCAATGAGGCGGTCGCTCCCGCCGGGGAAGGCGGCGAGGGTCTCGCGCGCGCCGGCGGTCGAATGGTCGGGACCCTTGCCCTGCCCCGTCCGTTCCCCCCGGATATAGGCAAGGAACTGCGGGTTGTACTTGCCAAGGTCGTGCAGCAGCCCGGCCAGCGCCGCAGCCCGGGAGGCGCCGAAGGGTCGCGCGAACTCCGCCGCGAGCCGTGACACCTGCAGAAGATGCTCGGCAAGAGGTTGCCAGCGCTCCTCCGACTCGCCGGGCAATGAATGAGCGAAAAACATCGGGTTCTTTCAATATCGCGAAATTCGAAAGACACGATGAAACAACCCTGCGCCGACAATGTCAAAGCCCTGCCGCCCGGACCGCATCGCCGGCGATGGTCCGGGCAAAACCATCCACAACGGCGATGGACCGACGTGCCTTATCCACGCAAAAGGGCCCGGCCGCGTTTGCGCGACCGGGCGAGCACGAGCGCCGCCTCAGGCGCGCAGCGACCGGGCGATCGCGTCCATCCAGATCGCAACCGCCGTTGCACCCGCATCGGCATGTCCGAGCACACGCTCGCCCAGATAGCTTGCCCGTCCGAGCTTCGGCGTCATCTCGGCGGTCTTCCGGGCGCCCTGTGCAGCGCCGGCAGCGGCGGCATCGAACGCTTCGAGACCATTGCGATCTTCGCCGCGCGCCGCGCGCCATCCCTCGATCGCACCCGAAAGCGCGTCGAGCATCGTCCGGTCGCCGGGCTTTGCGCCGCCGGTCGCGGACACGGCCTCGGCCGCCTCGGCCAGGGCCTTGCCCCACAGATCGGCGGACGGCGCGGCCTCGCCCTCGAGCAGCCTTGCGACCCGCATCAGCGCAATCGCATAGAAGGGACCGGAGCTGCCGGCGATCTCCCGGCGCAGCGCCAGAGCCAGCGCGTCGAACGCCTTGGAGGGCGTCGAGAACTGCCGGGCGGCGACAGAGCGCAGCGCCACGGCCCCGCGCACCATGCTGGCGCCCAGATCGCCGTCGCCTGCGACGCTGTCGAGCTCCGTCAGCTTCTGCTCGGCCGCATCGAGCGCCTCGGCAATCGCCAGCATGGCGTTGCGCACGGCGCCCGAAACCGGACCGTCGACCTCGCCGGCAAGGATGTCGTCGGCCGCAGCCGGCGCATCCACCGCCGTCTTCTGCGTGATCACGCCCGGTCCCGGCCAGGCCGGAGCCGCCGTCTCCTGGTCGATCAGCGCGGAAAGCTCGTCATCCAGCGGCATCAGCGAGAGGGAGCAACCCGGCATTTCCAGCGCCGTCATGAAATTGCCGACCCACACGCGGGCAACGTTCACGCCGCGGCGGGAGAGATCGTCGAGCGCGTTGCCGGCCACGATCATCAGCTCGAGCTGGGTCGTCGCGCCGAGCCCGTTGACCACGAGCCCGATCGGCTCGCGGGCACGCTCGCCCAGATCCTCGACGAGACGGTCGAGCATGTCCGACACGATCCGGTTTGCCGGCAGCATGGCGGAGCGACGCGCGCCCATTTCGCCGTGAATGCCGAGGCCGAACTCGATCTCCTCGTCGCCGAGCGTGAAGCTCGGAGCCTTGGCCGAGGGCAGCGTGCAGGACCCGAGCGCGACGCCCATGGAGCGAACCGCATCGGCGGCACGGGCGGCCAGCTGCGCGACGACGGCAAGCTCCCTGCCCTGCTCGGCCGCAGCGCCCGCGACCTTGTGCACCAGGACCGTGCCGGCGATGCCGCGTCGCCTCTCCCGGGCGACGATGCCCTCCAGCGCCGCGTCGTCGCCGACGACAACGATCTCGGCCGGAATGCCGCCGGCGCGGGCAATCTCCGCTGCCAGGCCGAAATTGAGCCGGTCGCCCGTGTAGTTCTTGACGATGAGAAGCGCGCCGGCCGGGCCCGCCGTCGCCTGGATCGCCTCAAGCACCGCATCGACGCTCGGCGAGGTGAACACGTCGCCCAGCACCGCGGCCGTCAGCATGCCGGCGCCGACATAGCCGGCATGGGCCGGCTCATGGCCGCTGCCGCCGCCGGAGATGATGGCGACCTTGCGATGCTCCGGCGCCGGCAGGTCGGCGCGCAGCACCACGTTCCGGCCGACGATCCTGGTCAGTCCCGGCTGCGAGGCAACCAGGCCAGCAACCATTTCTGCGACGGCGTTCGCGGGATCGTTGATCAGCTTCTTCATATCCATTCCCCAGATGTGGTCACACGCTCAGGTCGGTGCTTGCGCCAAAACGCCCCGCGCGACAAGCTCGCGATAGTTGTCCTCGCTGCGGAAAATTCTCTGGAGCTGAAATTGTTAGAGCGCCATCATCGCTCGCTGATGCTGATGGCTGATGGAGGAAGCCCGCGCCTTGAGCCATTTATAAGCCCCGTCGGGCAGGGTCTCCCAGCTGATGCTGTTCCCGCAGGCAGGAGATCTGCCGGAGGCGGTTCGCAGGACCGCGCCCCGGCAGATCGAGCTTTTTTCGCTTACTTCGGGACGGCCGGCACGTGCCAGTCGTCCCACAGCTTGGCGATCGCGGCGTAGTCCTCGCGCGCATAGCCTGCGCGGGACGCCATCTCGTAGACCGAATGCGCGGCCTGGATCGCAAAGAGGGGAACGCCCTCCGTCTGGGCAAGGTCGAGCGCCAGGCGGGAATCCTTGCGTGCTGCGTCCAGCGGCATGCCGCCGGCATAGTCGCCTTCCACCACCCGCTTGGCGAAGCGGTAGGTCAGCGGCCGGTGCAGGCCCATCTGCGGATCCGACAGCAGGCCGATCAGCTTGTCGATGGACACGCCCGTCGCCGTCGCCATCGAGCCGGCCTCGGCAACCACGACCATGACGGCGTGGGCAACCGCGTTGTTGATGACCTTGGCGGCCGCGCCGGTACCCAGCGGGCCGAACACCGTCTGCTTGTCGGCAATCGCGTCGAGCACCGGCTGGCAGGCGGCGATGGCATCGCTCTCGCCGCCGATCAGCAGCGAGGCGGTACCCGCTTCCATCTGGCTGACGCCGGCCATCAGCGAGGCATCGATAACCCGCAGGCCGTGCGGTGCGAGCGCATCGCGGCAGGCGAAGATGTCCTGCGGATTGACCGTCGAGGTCTCGACCACCACCGCGTCCTTGGGCAGGTGCGGCGCGATCTGGCGCAGCACCGCGAGCGAGGCCTTGGGGCTCGGCAGGCACAGCACCACGATCCGCGTCTGCGACAACGCCTCGGGGCTTGCGATGGTCTCGGCGCCGAGCTCGCCCTGCGCCCTGGCCAGCATCTCCTCGTTCAGGTCGAACACCTGCACCGGAAAGCGGGCGGCGATCCGCTTGGCGAGCGGAAAGCCCATATTGCCGAGACCGTAGATGGCAACCTTCGAAATATCGGTCATGGAGACTCCAGAAACTCTCAATTCGTTGTCGGGACGGATCACTTGGCGATGGGCAGCGGGTTTTCGTGCAGGCCGAAATACATGCTCTTCACCTGCGCATAGAGGCGCAGGCCGTCGATGCCCTTCTCCCGGCCGATGCCGCTGTCCTTGAACCCGCCGAACGGCGTGCTCGTCACGGACTGCTTGTAGGTGTTGATCCACACGGACCCGGCCTCGAGGGCGCGGCCCGTGCGCCAGGCCTTCTTGAAGTTCTCGGTCCAGATGCCGCAGGCCAGGCCGAAATCCGTGCCATTGGCCTTTGCGACAAGGTCCGCCTCGTCCTTGAACGGCAGTACCACCAGGACCGGGCCGAAAGCCTCCTCCTGACAGGAGAGCGCGTCGTGCGGCAGTCCGTCGATCACGGTCGGCAGGTAATAGGCGCCCGCCTCGTACGCGGCGCCCTCGGGAGCCGAGCCGCCGCACAGGATGCGTCCGCCTTCCGCACGGGCCCGCTCGACGAAGGCATGCACCCGGTCGCGGTGATGGAACGAGGCGAGCGGTCCCACCTCGACGCCCTTGGCGTCGGGCGCCGCCACCACGATACGCTTGGCGCGCTCCACCAGCCGCGTCACGACCTCGTCGTAGACGCTCTCCTCGACCAGCAGCCGGGAGCCGGCAACGCAGGACTGGCCGGACGACCCGAAGATGCCGGCCGCGACCGCCGCCACCGCATGCTCCAGATTGGCATCGGCGAAGACCACGTGCGGCGACTTGCCGCCGAGCTCCAGCGCCACCGGGACGATGCGCTCGCCGGCAACGCGGCCGATGGCCCGCCCCGTGGCCGTGCCGCCGGTGAAGGAGATCATGCCGACGCCCTGATGCACCACGAGAGCCGCACCGATATCCGCGCCGTATCCCTGCACCACCTGCAGCAGCCCGCCCGGAAGCCCCGCGGCCGCGGCAATGCGCTCCAGTTCCGGAGCGAGCAGCGGCGCGTCCTCGGACGGCTTCAGGATGACCGCATTGCCGGCGGCGAGCGCCGGCGCAACCTTCGCCGCATCGTTCATGATCGGCGAGTTCCACGGCGTGATGGCAGCCACAACGCCATAGGGCTCGAGCACGGTGAAGGACACGTAGTCGCCGCGCCGCGGGGTGACGTCCGTCTCCAGCGTCTCGCAGACGGAGGCGTAGTAGCGGAACGTGCCGACCGCATAGTCGACCATGCCGCGGCACTCCGCGATCGGCTTGCCGTTGTCGCGCATCTGCAGCGCCGCGAGCGTCTCCTTCTCGGCCAGCAGGCCGTTGGCGATAGCGTGCAGAACCTCGGCCCGCTTGTGCGGCATCAGCTCTTTCCAGCCGGAGTCCCGGTAAGCTTTCTGCGCGCGGGCGACGACGGCGTCCAGCTCCTGCGGGGTGGTGATCGCAACGCGCGCGACCTCGGTGCCGTCGGCGGGATTGATGCTGACGAGTTCTCCGGCTTTCGTGCGGGTGTCCATGCCTGTGCTTGTCCTGTTGTGTGGTCGGGGCTGCGCTCAGCCGGCAGGCGTGTGAGGCTTGCGGCGGCGCAGCAGCGGGAGTGCGAGGATCGCCAGGATCGCGACGACGAGCACGATCGAGATCGGCGAGGAGACGAAGGAGAGCGGATCTCCGCGCGAGATCAGCAGCGCCTGGCGGAAGGAGGATTCCGCCATGGGCCCCAGGATCGCGCCCAGGACGATCGGGGCGATGGGATAGCCCGAGCGCGACAGCACGTAGCCGGTCACGCCGAAGCCGAGCATCAGCCAGACGTCGGCCATGGCGTTCGTCGAGGCGTAGGTGCCGAGCGAGCAGATGATCAGGATCATCGGCGCGAGCAGCGCGGCGGGAATGCGGAGCATGTTGACGAACAGCTTCGCGCCGACAAGGCCGAGGGCGAGCATCATGAAGGCGGTGAGCAGCATCTGCCACATGAAGCCGTAGACGACGTCCGCATGCTGGCTGAACAGCGCCGGTCCCGGGTTCAGGCCCTGGATCAGCATGGCGCCCATCATCAGCGCGGCGACCGAGTTCCCCGGCACGCCGAGCGCGAGCGTGGGGATCAGCGACGAGGCGTTGTCGGCATTGTTGGCGCATTCCGAGGCGGCGATGCCGCGCGGATCGCCCTTGCCGAAGCGCGAGGAGTCCCGTGCCGCACGCTTCTCCTCCGCATAGCTGAGGATACCGGCGAGATTGCCGCCCGCACCCGGCATGATGCCGATGATGACGCCGATGACGCCAGACCGGATCCAGGTGCGCGTGAAGGTGAGCGCCTCGCGCAGCTTGAGGCCGGCGCCGGTCAGGTCGGCACGGCTGCTCCCGCCTGAGGGGGACGCAAGCATGGCCAGCGCGGGAGGAATGGCGAAGAGGCCCGTCAGCATGACAGCAAGGTCGACGCCGCCGGCGATGTGGCGCACGCCGAACACCAGCCGCTCCGCACCGGTCATCATGTCCATGCCGACGAGACCGACCGCAACGCCGATCATCGCGGAGGCAAGCCCCTTGGCCGGGGCGCCGGCAAGCAGCAGCGACACGCTGGTGAGGCCGAAGATCGCGACCCAGAAATACTCGGTCGGACCGAACTTGAGGGCGAGCGTGACCAGCGGCGGCGCAATGATCATGAGCGCGAGCGCGCTGATGATCGAGCCGGCCGTGGAGGAGATCAGCGCAATGTGAAGGGCATATTTGGCCCGTCCCGCCTGGGCCAGCGGGTAGCCGTCGAACGTGGTGGCAACGGCGGAAGGCGTGCCGGGGATCCGCATCAGGATCGCCGGAATGGCACCCCCATACATGGAGCCGTTGTAGATGCCGGCCATCATGCCGAGCGCCACGAGCGGCGACATGGTGTAGGTGAACGGCAGCAGCAGGGCCATGGCGAGGGTCGCCGTGAGACCGGGAATCGCGCCGACGAGAATGCCGGCAGCGGTGCCAACGATCATCGCCAGGATGCTGTCGATGAGCAGGGCATGGGGAAGACCGGAGAGAACTTCGATCATGTCAGCCTCCCAGGATCAGTTCCGCCGGGAACGGCTGAGCGAAGGCGAGATGGAACACGACATAGGCCATGACGACAAAGGCGGCCGTTCCCAAGACGACGCGCACGGCATTGCGGTCTCCGCCGAGCACCGCCATCGCGGGGATGAATGCCAGGGAGGCGGTGAGAAAGCCGATCTGGCCGGCCAGCGCGATGAAGACGGCAAGCAGGGCAAGGCCGGCAAAGCCCTTGAACAGGGGGGCCTCGTCCGTGAGACGCGTGTCGCGGCCGAGACGGATGATGGACATCACCGACAGCACGATCATCGCGCTGCCGACCGCGATGGGGAAATAGGCGCTCGCCCCGGCCTGCCGGGTGCCGTCCCAGGTGACGACGGCCCCGACAAGCGCAACGAGGAGAGCCACCGCCAGCCGCTCGAGCGGCCGGACGGTGTTTCCCTGTGCCTGTTCAGGCGTTACTGCCACGGGGACTCGTCCCACATGGCCTGGTAGTCCTCACCCAGCTTCTGCACATGCTGCTGGAAATCAGCCGACGACTTGTAGGCCACCTCGGTGAAGAGCTCCTTGTTGCGCTCGATGAACGCCGGGTCGTTGGCCACGGCCGCAATGGCGGCGGCAAGCTTCTCGACGATGGCCGGATCCGTGCCGGCAGGAACGCCGACGCCGCGCTCGGAGAGCATCTCGACATCGACGCCGAGCGACTTGGCGGTCGGAACGTCAGGCGCCAGCGCGGACGGCTCGGAGCCGAAATGGGCGAGGATCTTCACCTTGCCTTCCTGGGCGTTGGGCATGGCCTCGCCGAGGTTCAGGGCAGCTGCGGACACGTGACCGCCCATCAGGGCTGTCCGGGCCGCACCGGCGGAGGCGAAGGGAACGTGGGTGAACTCCGCGCCGGTCGCCTTGGCGAGGTAGCGCATGGCAAGGTGGTCGTCGGTGCCGACGCCGGTCGTGCCGATGGTCACCGCACCCGGGTTCTCCTTGGCATAGGCGATCAACTCGTCGAGCGTGTTGAACGGGCTGTTGCCGGGAACCGAGATCGCGGACGGGTCGCGCACCAGGCCCGCCACCGGGATGATCTGGTCAGCCTTGAACGCCGCATCCTTGGTGATCGGGATGGTGAGCATCGGCGGCAGGTTCACGATGCCGATCGTGTAGCCGTCCGGCGTGGCGTTGGCGAGGGCCGCATGGCCCACTTCGCCGGCCGCACCCGGGCGATTCACAATGACCACGGACTGGCCGAGTTGCTTTTCCAGCAGCGGCTGGAGGGTACGTGCGGTAACATCGGTGCCGCCGCCTGCGCCATAGGCGACGATGAGTTCGAGCGACTTCTCGGGCCATTCGGCGAGAGCCGGGCCAGTGAAGATGGCAATGGCCGCAGCGGCCGTCATGAGTTTCCTGAGCACGATAATCCTCCCGGATCGTTGCGGGCCGGTCTTGTGCGGTCCCGTTGAAAAGTGCCGGCAGACCATACGTCCGGGCGGACGGCCGGCAAGTGAATTAGGGGCGGCATTTGCGCCGCCGGATCCGGCGATATAAACATCGACGAAATTATCAATAATCAGGCGCTGCAGTATGGTCAGACACGGAACGATGACGGAGACGGCGGTTTCGGAGATCGTCTCGGTTCTGGAGCAGGACATCATCTTCGGCAGGTTCCTGCCGAAACAACGGCTCTACGAGGACGAGTTCATCGTCCGCTTCTCCACCAAACGCCATATCGTGCGCGCCGCCCTGCACGAGCTGGAGAGAAAGGGCATCGTCGAGCGCCAGCCCAATCGCGGCGCGGCGGTGCGCTATTTCTCGCGCGCGGAGGTCGCCGCGCTCTACGAGCTGCGCGTCATCCTGCACGAGGCAGCGGCACGCCGGATCCAGCTGGCTGCCGACCCGGAGTGGTTTGCCCAGCTGGAGGCCGCACGCGACGCCCACGCCGAGGCGGTCGCCTCGCGCGACCTCGGGCTTGTCTTCCAGACCAATACGATTTTCCATCGCAAGCTCTTCGAGGGAACGGGCAATGCCTATCTCTCCGAAGCGATCGAGACCTCCAACGCCAAGACGCACGGCATTCGCTCCCACGGCCTCGGCATGCCGTCCCTGCTGGAGAAGGCCAGAGCCGAACATTTCGCGATGGTCGAGGCCGTCAGGACCGGCGACCTCGAGGAACTCGCAAGGCTCTGCACCAGCCACATGCAGCCCGCCCGCGCCTTCTACGAGGAAAAATACTGCGGCGCCCTGTAGGCGCGGGCTGACGGATCGCCCCTCCCATTTCAACACCTGCGAACCGGGCTGATCCGGCGCGGCTGCCTTCCCGTGACCAAGTCCACGGGAAGGTTCGATGTTGCACGCCTGCCCGAGCAGCCGATCCCCAGACGACAAGGACATTCAAGCCGTTAGCGTAGCGCTGCGGCACCCGCCCCCCTTTCGAAGACATCCCCATATCGAAATCACGGCGGGCGCGGCGCGCGCCCGGCTCACCTACGCTGCGCGCGTCCTCCATGCAAACGCGGCGCGTGCGGCCATGCAAATCAGGTCTTGAAACCCAAAACGTATGATGTGATTATCATACAATCTTGTATTAAGAGGAGGGGATCATGAACCGTCGACATTTCGTGCTGGCCGCAAGCTGCATCGCCGCAACCATCGGGCTGACAGCACCGGGCCTGGCGCAAGGATATCCCGACCGCCCGGTCACGCTTGTCGTGCCTTTTTCTCCCGGTGGCGGAACGGACCTTCTGGCGCGGCTGGTCTCCAGCAAGCTGGAGACCGCGCTCGGCGCGCCGGTGGTTGTCGACAATCGCCCCGGCGCCAGCGGCGCCGTCGCCGGCGCTTACGTGAAGACGCAGCCGGCCGACGGCTACACGCTGCTGTTCGGAACATCCTCGACCAACGCGATCTCGCCGGTCCTGCACGAGGACAAGATGGGCGACATGCTCACCGGCCTCGATCCGGTAAGCCTCATCGCCAACAGCGCGCTCATTCTCGTCGTTCCCGCCTCTTCGCCGATCACCGATCTCAAGGGCTATGTGGAAGCCTCGAAAGAGCGCCCGCTCACCTATGGCACCTTCGGCGTCGGCTCGACGCCGCACCTTCTGGGAACGCTCTTCGCCTCCAAGGCCGGCGCCGACATGATCCACGTGCCCTACAAGGGGTCCGCCCCGGCCGTCGCCGATGTGACCGGCGGCCATACCGACAGCTCCTTCCTGACGGTGACCGCGCTCACCGCCTCGCTTCAGGACGATGCGATGCGCGGTCTGGCAGTCGCCGCGGCCGGACGCCTGCCGCAGTTCCCCAACATCCCGACCTTCGCCGAAGAGGGCTATGACAGCCTCGACGACGCCGGCTGGTTCGGGATCTTCGCCCCGGCGGGAGTGCCGGCCGAGATCCGCGCCCAGGTGTCCAAGGCGGTCCGTTCGGTACTCGACCAGCCGGAAGCCCAGGACGAATTCGCCAAGCTCGGCGTCACGGCGCAGGGCAGCTCGCCGGAAGAGCTGGAGAAGAAGCGCGACGCCTCCGTGGCGCTGGTGAGGCATATCCTCGCCACCACAGATATCGACATCTCGAAGTAAACTGAAAGGTCAACGACACGATGCGCCGAGACAACATCGCCGACTACCAGATCCGCCGTTGGTACATCCAGGAACAGGAAGTCCTGACCAACGAGACCTATCAGTCGGACGAAGGCTCCCCCTTGCGCAAGATCCTGATCGCTGCCGCAATCAGGAACCCCTATGCGGCGCGGTTCAGCGAAGATCTGAGTGAGATCGTCGATGGCAGCGACAAGCTGGGAGAGGAGTTTGCCCGGCGCATCCTCGCCGCCCTGGACGGGGCGCAGGCCGAAAGCTACGGCAAGGCCTGCGTCGTCGGCAGCGCCGGCGAATACGAGCACGGCAACGCCTTCATCACCGCCCGGTTCGCGACCCCGATCCGGGCGGTGCTGCCGGGCGCGAAGGAATGGATCCCCTCGACCGGCAAGCGCAGCGGCCCGGGTGCCCTGATCGACGTCCCGCTCGCCCATGTCGGAGAACTCTATGCCCGCGACTACTACGACACGGTGAGCGCCTATTTCGACGATGCGCCCAATGCCGACGAGGTGGTGGTGGTTTTCGCCGTCGCGACACGCGGACGTATCCACGCCCGCCTCGGCGGACCTCAGGCCGCACCGCTCGCGGCCGAATAACGCACGGAGCCGATACGATGGACCGGGAGCACTCCAATTTCGTTCAGCTCAACGGGCTGCGATTTCACTATCTCACCTGGGGTGATCCCGGCCGTCCGATGCTGATCTGCCTGCACGGCCTGCGCAGCTATGGCCGAACCTTTGCCGGGCTCGCGGAAACCCTCGCGGATCGCTTCTACGTGGTGGCGCCCGACCAGCGCGGCCGGGGAGAAACGGACTGGGATCCGGCGAAGAACTACTTTGCCGATCAGTACGCAGCTGACCTTGGCGCCCTCATCGACCATCTGGGGGCCGAGACGATCCATGTTCTCGGCCACTCGATGGGCGGCATCAACGCGCTGACCTATGCACGGACCCATGCCGAGCGTTTTGCCTCGCTGATCCTGGAAGACAGCGGGCCGGAGGCCGATGGCAGTGCCGGGATCGAGCGGATCCTGAAAGAACTGCAAACGACGCCGCTCACTTTCGACACCTTGGACGAAGCCCGCGCCTTCTGGCGCTCGATCCGGCCCAACGTCACCGACGAGGCGATCGAATCGCGTGTCGCCCACTCGATGAAAAGCGTCGACGACAAGATCGTCTGGCGCCACGACCAGCGCGGGATCGGGGAGTGCCGGATCAAGCAGGCAAGCATCCGGCCCAATCCGGACCTCTGGCCTGCCCTGTCCAGCCTCGCCTGCCCCGTTCTCGTGCTGCGCGGCGCGAATTCCGACTATCTCGACCCGGCACGGGTACAGCGGATGTGCGAGACGAACCCGCGTGTGGTGGCCCGGGAGATAGAAAGCGCCGGACACTACGTGCACGACGACAATCCGGTAAGCTTCAACCATACGGTCGGCGCGTTTCTCGATCGCGTCATCGGGGAGAGAGGAGCAGGACGGGGATAAGATGGATACCAAGGTCAGCAATCCTGCGCGCGTCCGCGGGGCCAGTGTGCGCGAGCGCGTCACCAATGCCCTTCGCGCCGACATCATCACGGGCGTGTTCGTGCCCGGCCAGCGGCTGTCCGAGGCCGACCTGTGCTCCCACCTCGACGCTTCGCGCACGCCGGTTCGAGAAGCGCTGCGCCAGCTGGAGGCAGAACGTCTGGTCGAGGTCCGTCCCAACCGGGGGCCGATCGTGGTGAAGCTCGGCTGGGAGGAGGCCGAACGGATCTACGACGTACGGGAGCTGATCGAACCGGAGGTCGTCCGCCTCTTCGCTCTGGCCGCAACCCGCGACCAGCTGGAACAGATGGACGAGGCGCTCGCAGAGTTCGAGCGGGCCTCGTCCGAGGGACTCAATCCGGCGCAGCTGATCCTGGCCACCACCACCTTCTACGAGGTGATGTTCCAGGGCTGCACCAACGACATTCTCGCCGACATCCTGCGCGGCCTTCTTGCGCGGGTGAACCTGCTGCGCTCGCGCTCCATGTCCCGGCCCGGCCGCCCGAAGGAGAGCCTGAAGGAGATGCGCGACATCCTGTCATGCATCCGTGACGGGGACGTCCCGGGCGCCCAGCAGGCCGCGATCACGCACATTCGCAACGCCCGCGTCCAGGCCAAGGCCGCAATGCCGGCCCGTTCTGCCCCTTAATCCCGCAAGGACACCGAGCCCCATGCAGCCGAAGCTCAATCGTGACGCCGTGAGCGGTTTCCTGCTCGCCCTGGTCGGAGCCGCCGCCGCCTACCGCGCCCTCGACTACGGCATCGGCAGCGCGGCGCGGATGGGCTCCGGCTATTTTCCGCTGCTGATCGGCGGAGCACTGGTGTTGCTCGGCGCGGTGATCGGCATCGGCGGCCTGCGCGCGTCGGCGACGCAGGTGCACATTCCCTGGCGCGAGTTGCTTCTGGTCGCACTGAGCGTTGCGAGCTTCGCGCTGACCATCGGCCGGTTCGGCCTGTTTCCGGCCCTCGGCGTCTCGGTCCTGCTCGCGTGCCTCGCCGACCGCGACGTCGGGTTGCGGCGAACCATCGGCATTGTCCTCTTCTCCTGCCTGCTCGTCTGGCTCGTCTTCGTGATCGGGCTGAATTCCCCTGCGGCTCTGATCAAGGTGTGATCCGATGGAGTTGTTCACGCTCGGCTTCGCATCGCTGACGCTGACCTCGGTGGTCTATTGCTTCGCGGGTGTCTTCCTTGGAACGCTGATCGGCGTGCTGCCAGGCGTCGGGGCGCTGTCGGCGATCTCGCTGCTGATGCCGGTCTCCTTCTATCTCGACCCGACGACGGCGCTGGTGTTCCTGTCGGGGATCTACTACGGCGCGGAATATGGCGGCTCGACCGCCTCCATCATGCTCAACCTGCCGGGCACCTCGTCGAACGCCATCACCTGCCTCGACGGCTATCCGATGGCCCAGAACGGAAAGGCCGGCGTGGCGCTCACCGTCACCACCTATGTGTCCTTCTTCGGAGGAACCGTCGGCATCCTACTGCTGACCTTCCTCTCGCCGATCATCAGCCGGCTGGCCGTGGCCGTCGGCCCTTCCGAATATGCCGCGATCCTACTCCTGAGCATCATCATGGCGGCCACGATCTCCGACGGCCCGCCGATGAAGGGCATTGCGATGGTGCTTCTCGGCACCTTGCTCGGCACCGTCGGCATCGACGTGAACAGCGGCGACTATCGCTTCACCTTCGGCGTTCCCGAGCTCTTCGACGGCGTCAGCCTGGTCGCGCTGGCTCTGGGCACGTTCGGCGTCGGCGAGGTCATCTTCGCGATCCGCGCCCAGAAGGCCCGCGGCCCGATGCCCAAGGTCACCTTCCGCTCGATGATCCCGAGCCGGTCGGAGTTCCTGAAAACCCTGTTCCCGATGGTGCGCGGCACGGGCGTCGGCAGCGTGGTCGGCCCGCTGCCCGGTGCCGGGCCGACGATCGCCTCGCTGATCGGCTATGCGATCGAAAAACGCATAAGCCGAACGCCCCACCGGTTCGGCAAGGGCGCGATCGAAGGCATCTCCTCGCCAGAGGCCGCCAACAACGCGGCCGTGCAGACGGCCTTCATTCCGACCCTGTCGCTCGGCATTCCCGGCAGCCCCACGATGGCGATCATGCTTGGCGCGCTGATGATCCACGGCATCTCGCCCGGACCCAAGTTCATCTTCGAGCAGCCCGAGATGTTCTGGGGGCTGATCGCGAGCTTCTGGCTCGGCAACATCATCCTGCTGGGCCTGAACCTGCCGCTGGTCGGCATCTGGCTCTGGCTCCTGCGCATCCCTTATTCGATGATGTACCCGGTGATCGTGGCGCTCATCTGCGCCGGCGTCTACACGCTCACCAACAGCGCCTTCGCCGTGTGGCTGGTCCTGGGCTTCGGCTTCGTGGGCTTCCTGTTGCGGCTCTTCGACTATTCGCCGGCGCCGCTGCTCATCGGCTTCATTCTCGGACCCATGCTTGAAGAGAACCTGCGCCGGGCGCTTCTGATCCATCGCGGCAGCTACATCGAGATGTTCTCGCGTCCGGCCACCGCGGTGCTGATGCTGCTCACGCTGGCAATCCTGCTCTGGGCGATCCTGAAGCGGAATTCACCGCCCCAGACGGATGACGGTCACGGCGGCTGAGGCGAGAGCCGCGATGCGCCATCCTGCCGGCTGCCCCCTCCCCTGCGATGCCCCCCCGGCAATCGCGCAAGCCAGTCGGGCTTGCAGGACGCTCGTGCGCACGCCTCAAGCGGCAGGCTCCGCGACGGAAGAAATATGATCCGAGAGCTTGGTCAGGATCGCCTGGAATTGCTGCAATTCCTCGCCGCTCAGGCAGGACAGATACGCGCCCTCCCTTTCCACGAAGAGCGGCTCGATTTCCGCGAAGACACGCGCCCCTTCCGCGGTCGGGTGCAGCGTTACCTGCCGCTTGTCCTGGGTACTGGGAGTCCGCCGGACGAGGCCGCGTTTCTCCAGGCTGATGACGCCCCGGCTGATTGAGTTGCGCGGCTGTCCCGTCAGCTCCCAGATGTCCTTCGAAATGATGCCTTCCCGGATCATCACGCACAGCAGAACCGTCCACTCCGGACGCGAGAGGCGCCACCGTTCCTCGACCACCTTTAGGAGCGGCTCGCGGAACATGTTGCCCACATAAGCGAGGCGGAATGCCCAGGGGAAGCTGGCGGTGCTGACGAAATCATTCACGTTCATGCCTGCCATCGCATCCTGCTTTCCCGCCGCAAGTCAAGACGCAACTATTGCCATATGGGACGAATTATGCTCCCATATGGGAATAATTCTCCGGACAATCCGGGAGACAGGGAGGAGGAACCCGATGAAACACGTCACTTCCAGGATGGCTCGAGCCATCGCGGCCGGCCTTGTGGCGATCCTGTCCAGCGGGGCGGCGCAGGCTGAAACGCGCACTTTGACCTACGCGACCTACCTCCCCCAGAGCTTCACCTGGGTCCAGGTGGACGACTGGTTCATGGACGAGATCGAGGCGAGGACCGAGGGCCGGATCAAGTTCGAACGAAACTACGGCGGCTCGCTTCTGGGTCCTGTTGAGGTCTTTCCGGGCGTGAGTTCGGGCGCGGCGGACCTGGGGACGGGCGGCGCCGTCTACAATACCGACATGCTGCCGCTGGCCGGCGGACTGCTGCTGCCCTTCGTGACCGAGAATGCCGATGCTGCGGCACGCGCCTTCACCGATCTCAGCCTGTCGAGCGGCGCGCTGGCGCAGGAGTGGAAGGCGGCCAACCTGGCCCCCGCCTATTCGCTCGTGGCGACCGAAAACGCCTTCTGGACCAACAAGCCGATCGAGACGACCGAGGACCTGAAGGGCATGCGCATCCGGGCTTCGGGAGGCGTCGCCCAGGTGCTGCAGATGCTGGGAGCAACTCCGGTCGCCATGGGAATGGGCGACGGCGTGCAGGCGTTCAAGTCCGGTGCCATCGACGGTTTCTCGGCGGCCCCCTTCGACGTCAGCACGCTTGTCGGCCTGCAGGACATTGCGACCCATGCGGGCGACGCCGGCCGACTGGGCGTCTATGCGGCGGTGACGCTGGCATTCAACCTGAACACCTGGGACAGCCTGTCCGAGGAAGACCGCGCGGTGATCAGCGAGGTCGCGGCAGGTGCGCCGGCGAAATACCTCGAGATTGCCGACATTTCGATTGCAGCGGCAATCGACAAGATCAAGGCGGCTCCGCAGCTGAAGATCGTACGGACGAGCGCCGATGTCGACGCCGAATGGCGCGAGAAGACCCGAGAGACGGTCTGGAACGCCTGGATCGACGAGCTGGAGGCGAAAGGCATTCCGGCACGGGCGACGTTCGACGAGTTTCGGCGTCTTGTCGCCGAGAAGGAGCCTGGCTCCGACTACGCCCCCGGCTTCGACCGCCTGCAAGCCGAGCCGAACTGATCCCTGACATGACGGGATCGTCCTTGAGATGGATCGACCGGGCGCATATCGCGCTCGGCTCGGTCAGCGGCCTGTGCATCCTTGCCATCATGGCCATCGTCACGCCCGACGTGATCGCACGAAAGACGGTCAGCTACACCATTCCCGGTGCAGCCGAACTGAACACGCTGCTTCTGGTCACGCTGATCTATCTCGGCCTGGCCGCAGCCGAAGCGAAACGCGCCCACTTCGTCGTGACGCTGCTCACCGATTCCCTGACCCCGCGATATCGCCGTATCGCGGCGATACTCAGCACCCTCGTCAGCCTCGGATATGTCGGCTTCCTGGCATGGCTGACCACTCTCGCCGCCAGCAAGTCCTTCCTCTCGGGCGAAACGACGTTCGGGGTCGTCTCCTTTCCCGTCTGGCCCAGCCGCATTGCGGTCGCCGTGGGATTGTCCCTGCTCACGCTGCAGCTTTTCGTCGAACTGATCCGGCTTCTGGGCGGCCATCCGGCACACGTCCAGGATCGCGAAGGAACCGTCCAATGACCGGGATCGAGATATCCCTCCTGATGGGCGGGATGCTCATCGTGCTGCTTCTGGTCGGAACGCCGATTTCCTTCGCGCTCGGAGCGGCCGGAGTGGCAGGCCTGGCCCTGGCACGAAGCTGGCAATCGGTCCTGTTCCTGGTCGGCTCCAAACCCTTCGCCTTCACGGCGGAGCTGACCCTGATCATCGTGCCGCTTTTCCTGCTGATGGGGCATCTGGCCTTTTCGGCCGGCATTTCGCGCCGGGCGTTCGAGGCGGCTCGGGCCTGGGTCGGCCATATCCGGGGCGGCCTTGCGATGACCACCATCCTGGCCTCCGCGCTGTTCGCGACCGTGTCCGGGACAAGCGTTGCGACCGCCGCAACCATCGGGCGGATCGCGATCCCCGAGATGCTCCGGTTCGGCTACAGCGAGAGGCTCGCCGCCGGGGCCGTAGCGGCCGGCGGGACGCTCGGGGTCCTGATCCCGCCCTCCGGGGTCCTCGTCATCTACTCCATTGCGACCGGCACGCGGTTGAGCGATCTGCTGCTGGCCGCGATCCTGCCCGGGATCATGACCGCCGCGGCCTACATGGTCGGGGTGCATCTCCTCGCCCGGTTTCATCCCGGCTTCCAGAGCACGCAAGTGTTGCCGCGGGAGGGCTGGACGCGGCGCGGGACGACGCTGCTGAAGGCGTGGGATCTCTGGCTGCTGTTTGCCGTCGTGATCGGGTCGATCTATGCCGGTGTCGCCACCCCGACCGAAGCTGCCGGCGTCGGCGCAACCATGGCGCTGGCCATCGCCCTGTTCCGCCTGCGCGGGAACGTCCGGCAACTGGTATCCGGCTTCATCGAGACGGCCGTCTCCACGGCCGCGATCTTCGCGCTGATCATCGGCGCCGGGCTGTTCAGCCTCGGCCTGTCGGCCACGCAGGTTCCTCAGGATCTTGCCGCCTGGGTCGCCATGCAGGACGTGTCGCCGACCGTTCTCCTCATCCTCGTGCTGTTGCCGTTTCTGTTGCTCGGGGCCGTGGTCGACGGTCTCTCGATGATCCTGCTGATGATGCCGATCGTCTTCCCGATCATCACCGATGCCGGTATCGATCCGGTCCTCTTCGGCATCCTCGTCACCAAGATGACCGAAATCGGCGTCATCACACCGCCGGTCGGCCTCAATGTCTTCGTGGTGAAGGGCGCCTATCCGGACCTCAGGATCTCCGAGGCCTTCAAGGGCTGTGTCCCGTTTGTCGTGATCGAACTGATCCTGACCGGGATCCTCATCTTCTGCCCCGGCCTGGTGCTCTGGTGGCTGTGATGACGAAAGGCCGCGCGGTTGCCCTGGCCGATTTCGGCAGCTTCCATGTGGAAGGCCGGCTCGCCGAGATAACCGGCGAAGACTGCACGACAATCCGCCTGACCGAGACGATCACCGAGTTCGTGCACGACCCCAACGGGCGCTACGCGATCGAGGGGGCGTATGTGCAGTACATGATCCCCGAAGCTGCGACAGGCAAACCCGTGCTCCTGATCCATGGCGGAGGCATGAACGGCGCCGTCTGGGAAACCACTCCCGACGGGCGAAAGGGCTGGATGCGCCTTCTGCTGGAGGCCGGGCACCCGGTCTATGTCGTCGACATGGTCGAGCGGGGGAGAGCAGGGTTCTGCGCTCTGGAAAGCGTCTGGACGTCGCGCCCGATCATGCGCTCCATCGAGGACGCCTGGGAAACCTTCCGCATCGGTCACCGCCAGCCGGACGGCCTGGCGGCGCATCCGGGGCAGCGATTTCCGGCGGATCACTTCATCAAGGGGGCCTATGCCTGGTCGCCGCGCTGGCCCGACACGGATGCCGCCGCGGCAGCGGCTCTTGAAAAGGCGATCCGGCGCATCGGCCCCTGCCACATCATCGCCCACAGCAGCGGCTCGGCAACGGCGTTTCAGGTTCTTTCGGGACTGGCGACGGGAGAGGTCCTGTCGCTCTGCCTCGTCGAGCCAGCTGGCCTGCCGCAGGTGCCGGACTTCCCCGACGTGCCGCTTCTTGCGGTTTGGGGCGACTTCATCGGGTCCAGCCATCTGTGGCAGGCGCTTCGCGAGACGAGCCGAACCGCCTGCGCCGCATCCGGACTGCATCTTGAGGAGCTGCTGCTGTCTGACGTCGGCCTTGCCGGGCACTCGCATCTGCCGATGCAGGACCTTGGGAACGAGCAGGTTCTCGGCGCCATCCTCACGCGCCTTGTCAGGCCGTCGGAGACAAGGCGGAGCTTGTCCCGGCACCAGACCGCGTCCTAGGAACGGCCTCGCGACAGTCGAGCTTGCGAGGCTTGTAGCCGCCGACGGGCCCGCACGACGTGCTGCTCGTCCGAAAGCCTCTTCGCGTCCTCTACCATCCTGCAGTCGGGACAGCATTCCGGCTTCAGGCAGAAAGGGAACAAAAGGGTGGATCGACAATCACAAGGCTCAGACGACTTCCTGGCCCCCGCTGTAGCGCGCAAGAACACTTGGCACTGAAGAGACGGAAACGACCGTCCCCGGAAAATTGACGCTCTTGGTGGGTGAGATCGGCTGCTGGAGCCCATCAACAACATTCCGTCGACCAAAGCCGAGGAAAGCTGTTTTGCGACGCTGGAGGAGCCGCAATCGCAGTGTGCCTCGAACCAAACGGCCTCCGGCAAACCGGGAGCGGTTCAGGGACGCCGTCTTCGACACAATTATGAGTCCACGACCCACGCCAACTGAAAAGTCTCAATGGGTTGTGCACCAGATTGATCCTGTGGTTCATTGCAAGCTGGCCGACAGAAACATGAATTTAGCGTGAGTTTCATGACATCGACACATGCAAGGCGTGCGACGCTTCTGTTCGGCTGCGTGTTGTTGAGCGGGTGTCTGAGCGACCCGTCCAAGCTGACCTCTTCCGCGCCCGACAAGCCGTGGGGACCAAGCGGTGACAACGGAAGCTTTGCTGTTCACGGTTCAATCAATGACACACCGGCGACAACCTCAACCGGTCCTCGGATCCAAGTCCAAAGCGGCAAGGTCTACACGCTTTCCGAGTTGATCGATCTCGGTCAGCGGTCTCACCCCTCGACTCGGGTTGCTTGGGAGCAGGCCCGACAAGCTGCCGCCGCGGTTGGCATTGCGGAAGGAACATTTCTTCCGATGATCTCGGCCAACGTGATCGCAGGATACCAGGACGTCGTTACGCCCCTGCCAACCCTCTTCGGGGGTACCGACTACGTGTCGACCAAAGCAAGTGGCGTGACGCCGAATATTGCATTGCAGTGGCTACTCTTCGATTTCGGTGAGCGGCAAGCATTGTTGAACGCTGCTCAACAAACCGCCTTCGCAGCGAATATTTCTTTCAACGGAACCCATCAAGCTCTCATTCACGACATCACGAGAGCCTACTATCTGTATGGTGTTGCCAGACAAAAAAGTGAAATTGCCGAACACTCGCTTGCCAACAGCCGTAAGATACTGGCTGCTGCAGAAGGACGGTATTCCAGCGGCATAGGCACCAGCATCGAAGTTGCCCAGGCGAAACAACTGGTTGCGCAATCCCGCTTCAGGCTGGTACAGGCGCGCGACGGTCTCGACGATGCGTATCAAGGCCTGACCGGCGCCGTTGGCTTGGCACCAAATGTGCAAATCAAGGTGGCCTCGTCCACAAGCCGTCGATTGCCAGGCACCCGAGGGGAACCCACGGACAAGGTTGTCCAACAGGCCTTGTCGCGACGCCCTGACGTTTTGGCGAGCTATGCTGCCCTGAAGGCGAGCGAAGCGAATGAACGCGCTGCTGCCGCGGCGTTTTTGCCAAAAGTCTATCTCGGTGCTGTTGCGGTTGCCAATCGAGGGCGCGTCCAGGCAGGCAGCTTGCCGGGCGCCGGCCTGCAGAGTACGGCGAGCGGCGTGATGCTCGGCGTCACCGTTCCCCTCTTCGACGGTCAGATCCGCAAGAACCGCCAGCGTCAGGCTGCATCTGCCACTAGGGCCGCCGCCGCGGTTCATCGGCAAACCAAGGATGCCGCCATACGGGAGATCCTTCTCGCGTCCAATTCAGTCAGGTCCGCGCTTGCCTCCTATGAGGCGGCATCAGAACTCCGCAGGGCTTCGATCGTCACATACAATGCGGCATTCGAAGCGTATCAGAACGGTCTTGGAACGCTCACGGATGTCACCGCCGCCGACAGTTCTCTTCTTGATGCCCGGGAGGCACAGGCAGATGCGCATGCAGCATCCCTTCTTGCCGCTTCATCTCTGGCGTTCATGTTGGGCAACATGACATCCAGTTCAGCCCCGGAGGAAGCGCTGCGCTAGGAAGGTCCGAGAGGACAGGGCGTGACCGTGCCCGTCTGCCTGCTTTCCTTCATCATCAAAAGCGCGCCAAGAAGAAAGCCCGATGCTCCCAGGCACAAAAGCAGGTTTGCCGAGAAGGCAATCCAGCCAGGCTCTGGCCCGCGCGGCACGTAGGCGAATATGCCGGCACCCATGAAGAGAATACAGCCGAGCAGATTCGAGGTGACGATCTGCCAATCGAGATCGGCTGGTTTCCACGACCAGTAGCCGTGACTGGTTTCCATGAACGCGAGATAGCCCGAGATCAGGAACAGCACTGAGCCAATCAGGCCCGGCAGCCAGATCGTCAGATCGGCGAGATACCATTGTGACGGCGGATCGATCGCATCCAGCGTATTGAAGTTGAACATCACCGTCCCGACGAACTGCGTGATGGCACTAAGCCATCCGATATCCGAGGGCTTCCAGCCGATCAGGCGAGGACGCACCGACATATCAGGCAGCTCCCCTCCCATCTGGCCAGCATTGGCAGCCTGCAGGTTCTGCATGAAGCCGGCGATCGTAAAGAAAATCGACCCTGCGAAGAAGACGAGAGCGAGTTCCCGTGCCGTGAACGGTCCGGGTGTGATCGACAGAAGGCTTGCGAAGATGAAATGCAGCGACCCCACGGCAAAGAACAAGCCATTCCACCAATTATATGCTGGGCGGTGCCAGAAGGGGATTCCATCCCGGCCTGCGTGTCGCAGCAATCCTTTGCGGTGCTGGCGTGCACGCAAAACAACCTCGCGCCCGTCGCGCAGGACGCAGCGCATGGTAATGAAAGGCCAGGGTCCTCTGGCGTCCATTCTCGCATCCATGTTCGTGCTGGAGGCAGCGGTCGGCTGCCTCCAGTGTCTCTTTTTACAGGGCGGCAGGCTGTCAGTGATGGAAGCCGGAGGCGTCGTCTTCGCCGAGCGGGATCTTGCGCGGATGGGCATCGAGATGCGCCAGTGCCGAGCGAATGTCCTCGATCAGCAACGCGCAAAGATCACGGCTGACACCGTTGCGCACGAGAACGCGCTGGATCGACTTGTCCTCGCAATGCGCCGGAAGGGTGTAGGCGGGAACCTGCCATCCACGCACCCGCAGCCGGTCGGCAAGATCGAACAGGGTAAACCCCGCCTCCAGTCCTTCTTTCAGCGTCCACGATACGGCCGGAATGCCCTTGCCGCGGTTCCCGTCAAAGACGATTTCGAACGGCCCCAAGCCTCCGAGTTCACGCGCAAGATAGGCAGCACTGTCGTAGCAGGCTCCGTGCACCTTGGCGTAGCCCTCTCGTCCGAGACGCAGAAAGTTGTAATATTGGCAGACGATCTGCCCGCCCGGGCGGGAGAAGTTGAGGGCGATATCCTTCATATCCCCCCCCAGATAATTGACCCAGAAGACCATTTCCTCCGGCAGGTCGGCCTCCTCGCGCCACATGATCCAGCCCACGCCGAGCGGGGCGAGGCCGAACTTATGGCCCGACGCGTTGATGGATCGCACGCGCGGCAGGCGGAAGTCCCATTCCAGATCCGGCGCACAAAAAGGTGCAAGAAATCCACCGCTGGCGCCATCCACGTGGATGGGAATGTCGAGCCCGGTCTCTTGCTGCAGCTGATCCAGCGCGTCGCTAACCGCCTTTACCGGTTCGAATTCGCCAGTGAAAGTGACGCCAAGCGTTGGCACGACACCGATGGTGTTTTCGTCGCACAGCTTCAGCACCTCTTCCGGCGTCATGAGCAGGCGTCCATTCTCCATGGGAATCTCGCGGTGCTCCACGTCCCAGTAGCGGGTGAATTTGTGCCAGCACACCTGAACGGGGCCGGTAACAAGGTTGGGGCGGTCGATTGTCTTGCCTTCCGCCTTGCGCCGTGCCTCCCAACGCCGTTTCATGGCCAGCCCGCCCAACATGGCAGCTTCGCTCGAACCGGTGGTTGAGCAGCCTGTCGCAGGGCCTTTCGGAGCGTTCCAGAGATCAGCGAGCATCCGTACGCAGCGCGCCTCGATTTCGGCGGTCTGCGGATACTCGTCCTTGTCGATCATGTTCTTGTCGATGCAGGCATCCATCAGGTCGTGGATTTCCGGCTCTTCCCAGGTCTGGCAGAAGGTAGCCAGGTTCTGGCGGGAATTGCCGTCGAGCATAAGTTCGTCGCGCACCGCCATATAGATCCGACGCGGGTTTTCCTCGTGGTCCGGAAAATGCGACTTCGGCAGCGACGAAGACAGCGCCGTGGCGCCGTAGATCGCGTCGTTTGGATTGTCGGCCTTGCGGCTCATCGGTTTTCTCCCGGTTCGCGTGCATAGAGGTCCAGGTCGGGTGAGTGAACGTCAGGTCGGTTTTGCCTGTTTCAGGAGGCCGGTTGCATCGCCAGAGAGGCTGTCAAGCCGATCGAGGGGCAAAATCAGAGGTGTACCGACACTCGCAAGGTCGTCGAGATCGAAGCTTGCGTAGTTCAGACTCCGGTAGGTGCGAAGATGGAAGCGCCTGCGCTCAAGGTCCGACAGGTTGGTCCAGCAGGTGTATTCGGTGGCAGGCCCCTTGCTTCCCGGCCCAGGCAGGCCGGCGACTTCCAGATGACCGCCATCAGCGTCTGCAGGGGCGACGGACACCCCTCGCGGCCTATCGAAGGCGTTCATCACATGCGCGAGCGTCAGCACCGCCATGTCGGGCGTCGCCGCCTTTTCCGTAAACTGTGCGTAATAAGCCGCGCGCACGAAGCGGCCGACCGAGGTGCTGGAGGAAGGCAAACCGGCCGTCGCGATCCCCGAATCCGGCTGAACCGCCCTGTAGCTGCCGAAGGTGGCGCTGGAGGCATCCACGTTGGTCAGGAACGTGTAGTTGTCGAGGTTGGTGAGATGCCAGGGAAACTCCGGCCCGTTCGTCATCACTCCGACCGGGTTGTCGTACAGCGACATCGCGCCCTTGTTGAACTCGATTACAAGCGATGCGCCCCCGGCATCATGAACCACGTAGTGAAACGGGGACTCGACCCCGCCAAGCAGGGTGAGCGCCTCGAGCAGAACAGGTTGTGCCTGAAGCGCGGCTTTCACCTCCCCCACGCTTGCGAAGCGGCCAAGTGCCCATGAGCCGAGATCGGAGGCCGAGAGCACGGCCTGTGTCGCGGCGACCGCCTGCTGCGGTCCACCAGCGGCCGGATAGGACAGCAGGCTGAAGGTCAGGCCCTGGTCGTTCAACCCCTCCAGGACCTTGAAATCGGACAGCCCGAGCGGCGCCTCGCGTGTTGGCATCCGCCCCGGCATCGTCACAGCCAGAAACGCATGCCGGCTCTCATAGTCCAGCGTCGCATGGCCCTCAAGATGCGAGGAGAAGAACTGTCCGACCGGGCAGTAGGCGAGCTGATAGGGCAAGTCGGAGGTCAACTCCAGGGTCCTCCCGAAATATGCCTTGCCGGTGGCATCGCGGTAGACGAGTGACGTGCACATGCTCGGAGTTCCTCTTGTAGACTACGTTCACCGGGTGACCAGAGCAGGTCTGAGCGTAATCACGAACTGTTCTTCAAGTTCGCGACGAATCTCATCAATTCTTGCAGTAACGTCTTCAGGAATTTGCTTTTGGGAGCGTATATGACGATGGAGCCCTTCCAGTTCCCCACGGATCGACGCGAGCTGGAGGAGTTGCCCGTCGCTGGCCCGCTGCCGGCGCGGCTCGAAATAGGCCATGCTCAGAAGGTTGCTAGTCTCCTCAAGGCTGGAGAGGATCTTTGACGAGGTCGCAACGTCGACCATACGGGCATCCGGGGCCTGCCTGGTGAGGTCCACAAGGGCGTTCGCGCTCACCAGGAGCCGCAAGCGTAGGCCGTTCACGATGCTCACGGGCCAGAACTGAGTGAAAATGACGAAGATCACGAAGATCCCCAGAAGAATGCCAAGGATGCGGTCGCTGGCCTGGGAGAACTCGAAACTGGGACCGAAACCGTTCAGCGTTGTCAGCAGGAAAGCCAGTGCGATCTGAACTCCGGCGTAGGAAATGCGCTCGTTACCGGATGAGACCCATCCTGCAATGAGAACGGCGATGAAGACGAGGATCATCAGCCCGCCTACATCTGTGAGGTGTGGCATCACAAACAGCAAAGCCGCTGCTCCCATGGCCGCTCCCACGAGGCACCCCGCAATCCGAAGCGTCAGCTTGCGGACGGTTTCCCCGGTCGTGCCAAGCGCGGCGACGTAGCAGGTAATCATGGCCGTATGGATGCCGTTCCAATCGATGCCGGTATAGATCAGGTAACAGACGACAGCAGCGATCGAGGTCTTGAGCGCGTAGAGCTGATGCCTCGGCGCTGAAAAGGCATCCGCAGCAAGCAGCGGCACGGGCTCCGGCTTGGGACTGGCGCCGGCATCGGGGCGGGCAAGGTTTTTCAGCGCCGCGCGCAGGGCATCATCAGCAGGTGTTGAAGTCTGCGGTTCCGTTTCCTGCGGGAAGGCGAAAATCGGAACTTCCCTCGCCGAGACCAGGTCTGCGACATGCCGTAACTGGGCGGCGAACATCGCACGCCGGTCCGGAAGGATAGTATCGCCAGGGGCCTGAGCCGCCAGCGCGATACGATAGCTGGTCGCGACGGCGCCGTTAAGCCAGAGGGAGTCGGCACGCGGGACAAGGTGGAGAAACCGCACAAGCAGCATCTGCTTCAGCGACTCGTCGTTGCCCTCGGCCAGAAGCTCGGCAAGCTTTGCGCTTTCCCCACCGCGTTCCACCGCCTCCGCCGACGCCCGCAGGCGCTCGACGATCCGGTTGCGCACGAGAACCTGCGACGGCGTTCCCACACAAAGATTGAACAGGATCATGAGCGCCATCGGCATGCAGGCCATCTTCCATGCCGCAAGGAGGCCCTGATCTCCAATCTGCCCAATCGGAACGTCGGTGACGAGCGTCATGATGAAAGCGACAATCAATCCCACGATTGCCGCTTGCTCGCCCAGTGGGGTGGTCGAACTGAAAAACAGAAACACGTATGACGTGAAGAACATGATCGCCAGTCGGGTGGCCGCGCTGTCAATACTCAGGTTGATGATCGGGATCATCACCAACACCACCAGCGAGGCGAGAGCGATCAGACCGATGCCGAGCAGACAGTTCATCACTGCGTCGCGCTTCATAAGGAAAATGATCAGATAGCAGCTGATCGCCGGCTCGGGGATCCGGTAGGTCATGGCGACCCCTGTTACCAGCGCGCACAGCAAAGCAACCCGCCAGGTCTGGGAAAACCGCCCGTCGAATGGCTGCAGGTCGTGCCAAGCCTGCACCACAAGGCTGGAGAGCGGCCCGCTAGCAGGCATCATCGAGATGAATGGTCGCGACGGCCGAGGCGCCCACGCGCATCAGTTCTGCAGGTGGATCGGCAAGGCGAATTCGGACCGGGAAACGTTGCTGAACCCGAACCCATTCGAGCGATTTCGGCACGATTGGCAGAGAGATCGGAACATTGATCAGGTCCTTTGTACTGATGCCCCAGCCAACACTCTCGACCACACCCTTGATCGCTATCTTGCGGTTCGCCAGAACATGGACGGAAGCGCAGTCGCCTGCTGAAATACCTGGGATAACAGTCTCGGTGTAATTCGCATTGACGTACCAAACATCGCTCTGAATGAGAGTGAAGAGAGGCTGCGCCGGCAGCACGTAGTCGCCCGTTGAAGTCGTCAATCCAACGACATGGCCATCGTGCGGCGCAAACAGCCGCGTTCCGGCCAACTCGTGTTCCGCAATTGCCAACGCCGCGCGGCGCGCTCGCACAAGGGCTCCCGCTCCCAGCTCGTCTCCGACCAGCGCCTGTGCCGCATCCTGTTGACGAAGGGCTTCTCTGAGACTTACCTCAGCGTCGCGCTTCAGAGTACGAGCATCATCCAGTTGCTGCGCGGAAACATAGCCCTTCTCGGCCATGGGCCGTAGCCGTTCGAGCGACTGCGAGGCCAAATCCAGGTTCGATCGGGCCCGTTCGACCTGTTGGCCCGCAATATCCGCATTGGCAAGTTCTGCCTGGATATTGCGAGACTTATCGCTGGCCGCGGCTTCGGCCAATTCAAGGTCGGCGCGAGCCTGCTCGACCGCCAGCCGATAGGCGGTATCATCGAGCTCGAGAAGGAGGGTTCCCTTCTGGACAAAGGCGTTTTCCTGGACGGGAACACTCTTCACCCGACCACCGGCACTGGTTGCCATCCTTGTAACGTTGGCAAACACCGAGGCATCGTCCGACAGAGGATTCGCTTGGGAAACCAAATGACTGCGATAGGCTAGTACTACCGCTGTCGCGATGACCAGGAAACTGATTGCTACACCCGCAAGGGCGGTGAGACGTCCTGAACTTATTGGTAGAGGCATGGTTCAGCGACCAAAGAATACTATCAGAGACAGATAGGTGAACGCGAGGCTCATGCTCATGTAGACGGGCACCCGCCAGCGCAAAATGTCGTCAATCCCCGTCACAACGAGCAGAGCCCGCGTCATGAGCGTCAGAACAATGGCTGCGAACAGACACACCAGCCACGCCGGAAAATAGCTGCCGAAGAGCGGGATCGAGGGGGCCAAACTGGCAAGGGCAGGCGATGTCGTCACACCAGATCACTATATCTTCAGGCAGATAGCCGAACTTTCATCATTCAAGGTAGTCAAGCGCGAGGCAGCACGCAGAGCGCGAACCATAGTACGATTGGTCGAGGGGAGCAATTTTTGAGGACAATGAGCTTGTAGGCGATCCTCTTCGGCCGGCGCAATGCCATACGCGCCGATGTGAGGTCCCTTTCCGCGCGCAGAGGTGACCACTTGCGCCAGTCGGTGTTGCTACTCTCTTGCCGTGAGGATCGGAGGCATCCTGGATGCTCCCTCGGCCGAAACGTCATGCCAGACGCGGCGGGCACCACAGGTTCGTTCGCCGCATGAGAAGCTCGTCGTTGGTAACAGGGCGTGCCGTATCGCCGGCCGACCGCTTCTTACCGATTTCGAAGAACACCTTCGGCCAAGTGAAGTACAGGCTCTCGCCCCCGCGCAAGCCCTTCACGATTATTGACGTGCACTACCCAAAAATTTTGCCGCATGAACATGCGATATGGTGACCTAAAAAGAAAACGCGATCCCTAGAAGCGGACCGTGGGTAACAGTGTTGTAGGAAAAAGCTGAAGAACCTGAATTTCCGTTGTTGTAGTTCACACCGATCGCTTTGTACTGGAGATGCAGTGTAACACGTTCGTCGAAGTGGTAACCAACACCGCCTTGCAGACCCCACGTGAAGTCCGACGCAAGACCGAAGCCGCCGACATTACCGCTACCGAAAAGCGACCATTTCGGCGCCACGAATATCTGCCCGCGGACACCGATCACGGGGTCTACCCATTGTTCGGTTATCGTCCGGGTGAATGTATTGGCCGGAGTGTTGGCAGTGACCTTTAGCTGATTGTACCACCAGCGGCCGCCGGCATAGGCTTCGGCCCAATTCCGATCCTGATGCCAGAAACGGTATCCGAAGAAGGCTTCCGTCACCAATTGCTTGACGCCTACATCGATGCTGCCGCCGACACGGGGAAAGCTGCGGTCCTTGCCCAGGTTCATGTAGGCCATGTCCAGCGATGCGCCGAAACGGTTGTCGTACAGCACCCCGACATGCACCATGGCGCCGAACTGAAGGTTTTCCAGAATCGTTCCGGGCGAAACGTCCAGCGACGTGTTGGGCAATCTGCCGACGCGGCTGTCGCCCCGAATGGTCGGGGCGAGCAGATAGGGCGCGACAACGAATTTCCAGGTTCGATCGACGCGGACGTCCGGCGTTTCCACTGACGGCAGGGCCACCGCAAGTTCAGTTGCATGCGCACCGCAGGTCAGAAGGCCGGCAAATATGAGTGTAACTGCACCTTTCTTCATCATTCACCCCCATCCGTGTCTGGTACCTATTTCGGGAAGAGAAAAGTTACCGCGGCCCGTGCGCCAAAGCCTTCCGGACCATTGTCCGAACTCGCCGCGTAGTAGCGCACTCCGGCCTGAAGGCTGACCGGCTGTTTGTCTATCGTCACGAGTTTGGCAATCATGACATTGATCGGGATCGACCATTCGTTCGACGTCCAGTCGTAGGTGGTTTGCGAGTTCAGCGTGAACGTCCAGGCATGCTTGGTCGTGTAAGACAGGAACGGTTGCAGAAAGGTCGCGTTGACATTGCTGCGGTTGTCGTCGCCCGCATAGGACCAGACATGATTGGCAAGCCCGCCATAGGTCCAAGGGCCGGACTGGCGCAGGAGAACACCCGTCGGTCCGGCACCCCACTTGCGGGTGCTCAAAAGATCGTCGGTTCCGGTGGGCAGCAACAGCACCGGCCCGGCACCCCAAATGATCCCGCCGGAGGTTGGTCGCTTTGGCGAAAAAAAGAAGCTCTGGGTCATATCGCTAAGGCCGAATTGCGTGCCGGAATTTCCGGCGATGTCATCCTGCCAGACCACCGGCAGAATGGTCCGCGAGATCAGGTTCCAATCTTCGTTGAGCGAGATCGGAATCACCGGCTGAATGTTCAGCGTAATTTTGTTGCCGCCGGCAGGGCCAAATCCGTGATCGTAGTTCCATTGGAACGGAACGCTGATAAGCGAGGCCACGGGATTTGACAGCTTCTTGGCAAGATCCTCGTCCTGCGCAATAGATGGGGCTATCTGGAAAGCAAGCGCGAGCAAAATCAAGGCAAATAACTGCTTCATGATGGCTATTTCCCATGTCAATGAGTCAACAAACGCTGTATAAACAACCCTCCAACATTAACATTACCCAGAGATATAACCTGGGTTAGGCAGATTGAACTCAAGAAAATAAAATAAGACATCTTTCATTGCACGCTCTTCTATTTCAGAGGCTGCTGTAGTTTTTAGAATGGACGGCCCATCAATCTCAGAAGGCGCCGAGCGTGCCCGCCAGACTGATCAGGGCGAGGAGGGCGATCATCGGAACGGCGACGGCGACCACGAAGACGTCGAGATAGCTTTCCCGGTGCCCGAGACCGCTGATCGCGAGCACGGTGATGACCGCGCCGTTGTGAGGGAGTGCGTCGAGAGCGCCTGCCGCAACGGCGGTCACCCGGTGCATGACCTCGAGCGAGGTGCCGGTCGCGCCGGCGAGGGCGACGAAGGTCTCGCCGAGTGCGTCGAGCGCTATGCTCATGCCGCCCGATGCCGACCCGGTCAGTGCCGACAGAGTGGTGACGGAAACCGCCACGGAGACGAGCGGATTGCCGCCGCCGAGATCAAGCATTGCCGTGCTGATGGTTGCGAAGGCGGGCAGTGCGGCGACGACTGCTCCGAAGCCGACCAGGCTTGCGGTATTGAAGATCGGCAGAACCGAGGCGTCTGCGCCGGCGTTCAGGCTGGCCTTGATGTCTGTCAGCCGCGTGCGATTCGTCGCGATCAGAAACACGATCGCAACGCTTAGGGCAACGATGACCGCCCAAAGGCCGCGAACCGCCTCGATCCGCGTCTCGCCGAACAGCGGCAGTTCCAGAAAGGCGGTGTCAAGATGCGGCACGACAAGAGCAAGGAAGCCGAGATTGAGCACGACAACGAAGGCGATCGGGGCGATGGCGAGCCTGCGCGAGGGCAGCGCGCGTTCCAACTTCGGTCGCTGGAGTTCGGCTATGTCGAAACCCTCCCCCTGTGCGTGTTCGCGCAGGCCGGTATCGATCAGCGGCACAGCGTTGGTGTGGGCACCATAACCTTCCCCCGTCGCTGCCGCCCGCGCACTGCGACTGGTCAGCCACCAAGTGCCCAGGACGAGCATGATCGCCGCGGCGGCAATCCCAAGGCCTGGGGCTGCAAACGAAGTCGTCCCGAAATACGGCATCGGAATTGCGTTCTGAATCGCGGGGCTGCCGGGCAGCGCGGACATGGTGAAGGTGAACGCCCCGAGCGCGATGGTGCCGGGGATCAGACGCTTGGGGATCCCGGCGCCGCGGAACAGGGAGGCCGCAATAGGCAGTATCGCAAAGGCCACCACGAACAGGGAGACGCCGCCATAGGTGAGAACAGCACAACACAGAACCACGGCGAGGATCGCCCGCTCCGCGCCAAGCAGGTCGATCACCCCCTTGGCGATGGCTTCCGCGCATCCACTGTCGTCCATGAGTTTGCCGAATACAGCCCCGAGCAAGAACAGTGGGAAGAAATCGACGATGAAGCCGCCGGCCGCAGCCATGAATATCTGTGTGTAGGCGCCCAAAAGAGGGAGCGTGCCAGAGGCGGCGGCCGCCAGAAGTGCCGTCGTCGGCGCGAGAACAAGCAGCGTGACCCCGCGAAAGGCCAGGTACATCAGCACGGCGAGCGCCAGAAGGACTGGCAGCACGTCCATCATGGCCGTGTTCTCCTGGTTCCATCTTCGAGATGTGCGGGCGACAGGCTTTCCTCGAACAGAAATCCCGGCCGCCAGGTGGTCTCCACACCGACCTTGTCAAGGTTCGCAGCGAGCCATTCGTCTGCCGTCTGCCGCCCGATTTCCTTCAGGTGCGCCAGAAAGGCGGGTTCCGCGTTCATCTTGCTGGAGGCTGAGAGTTGCCGCATCACGTCCTCGGCGGCGATCATATGCAACCGCGCGTCTCGGTAGGCTGCCCGGTCGAGCTTTTCGTGGTGGATCAGTTCCCACAGATAGGCAACGGATCGGAGTTCCTTGATCAGGCTGCCGTTGAAGGTGATCTCGTTGAGGCGATTTTCTATCTCCGCAGGAGTTGTCGGTATCTCGTCGCGCCAGAACGGATTGATCTGAATGAGGATCACGTCGCGCGCCTCGGTCTCGTCGATCAACGGAAACAGCGGCGGATTGCCCATGTAACCGCCGTCCCAATACGCCTCGCCGTCGATCTCGACGGCCTTGAACAGGAACGGCAGGCACGCAGACGCCATTACCGCGTCCACGGTGATTTCTGGTTGCCGGAACACCTTCGGACGGCCGGTCCGCACGTTGGTCGCCCCAAGAAAGAGCCGTGGTCTGGGTGCGGCGTTGATAACGTCGAAATCGAAACAGGCCGCGACCAGGTCGCGCAACGGATTCATGTCGAAGGGATTGAACTGATAGGGAGAAAAAGCCCGGGTGAAATATTGCGCCATCACATAGCCAGGAGATTGATCGAGCGACCAACGTCCGACCAGCCGGTCCCACATGCTGCGGCGGATCGGACTGAGGCTGGCGGCCCGACTGACCCTCGTCCAGTAGGTTTCAAGCGTTTCCCGCGCGCCCTGCCTGCCTCCAACAGAGAGCCCTTGGGCGAGCGCGACGGCGTTCATCGCACCTGCGCTGGTCCCGGAGATGCCCTCAATCTGAAGACTGTCTTCTTCGAGCAACCGGTCCAGCACACCCCACGTGAACGCGCCGTGCGCGCCCCCTCCCTGCAGGGCGATGTCGACGACACGTTCGCCTTCAGCCATGATTTCGCTCCCCCTCGTCGAAACCGGCTGGAGGTGGCGCTATCGATCGGAGACGTCGACAGTCCAGCTTTCCAATCATGGATGGCTCCGGTCGGCAGGGCGTCGGTCCAGGCGCCATTCGCCGGGCAGGAGACGAAAGGTTGCACGACCGACCGGTTTCCTTGGGGTGCGGGCGACCGTTTCCAGGCAGCACCTTCCGTCGCGGTCTGGCGGCAGAGGGACCGAGTGCCTCCTGCAGGCCCTCTTCCTGCTCGGAAGAAATCGAGGTTTGGGGAAACCTCGGCCGGTCGACCCGGATCTCCGTCTCTACCTTGTCCATGGCGCCCCTTGCGACGAGTAGGAACGGGGAGAACGTGCCGTGCCTGACCCTTGCAACGAACTCGCGGGCGGAGGCGTCGTCGAAATCGAGTACGATTGAGTTCGCCATGGCAAGTTCGCTCCTCAGCCGCGCCGGTCCGGGCGTGCGGTCACTCCGGGATCATGGCACCGACATCGCCCTCGAAGGGGTCATGGCTAGCGAGTTCCGTGCGAAGCTGCGTGCCAGGGAGAATCTCGAAGCGTGGGTCGAACTCGACCATGAGCCCCGCGAGCTGCCCGAGCACACCTGGGTCGCCCTCGGCCGTCGCCCGGCCATTGGCGAGAAGCGCCTCGAACGACGCCTCCCCTGTCATCACGGTCTCAAGGTCGGCACGGTTCACGGTCAGCGTCAGGTCGGCGTCGTCGGCCCGGTAGCCCTGGATGTTGGTGAGTGTGGCGTTCGACAACTCCACGACAAAGGTCTCCGCGGTGTCGGGCGTGACCAGGTTGATCTTCATAGCCAGCGACCCGGCGCGGCGGCTGTCCATCCGGATCGCGAGGAAGTTGAGGAAGAGCTCCGTCGACATCGCGCGAATCACATCAGGGCCAGCGCTGCTCACCGCCGTACCCTGCGGGATGCCGGAGCGCAGCTCGTAGGCGCCCGCGAGGAAGCTGTTCCTCAGCCCCGGATTCTCCTGTTGATAGCCGATCTGCTCGAACGCATCCGCGAGCGCGTCCTTTGCCGCGCCATTCGCCGGCTCGGCCTGGACCAGCTTGTTGAGGATTTCGGTCGCGAGCTGGTAGTCGCCGCTGTCGTGCAGGTCCCGCGCCTTGTCAAGGATCGCGTTCGGCCCGCCCATCATCTCGACATAGAGAGGCGCAGTGTCCGAAGGCGACAACGGGATCAGCGTCGCCGGGTTGCAGTCCCAGAAGCCGAGATAGCGCTGGATCACACCTCGCGCGTTGTGCTCCGGCGAGCCGTGGTAGCCCCGACAATGCCACTTGTACTGCAAGCTTTCGGGCACTCGATAAACATTGTGGATCTGATTGATGGTCACACCCTGATTAGCGTAGTGCAGCACCTGATTGTTCATGTTGGCATAGAGGTCGCGCTGGTCCCGCAGCACCTCGCGGATGCGCTCATTGCCCCAGCGTGGCCAGTGATGCGACTGGAACATCACCTCGGCCTCGATGCCAAACCGATAGAGCGCCTCATTGATGTAGCGTGACCAATTGAGCGGATCGCGCACTGGGGCGCCGCGCAGCGTGTAGATGTTGTGCAATGTTGCCGTGACATTCTCGGCCATCCACAGCGCCTTGAGATCGGGAAGGTAGGTGTTCATCTCCCGCGGCGCTTCGGTGTTGGGCGTGTTCTGGAAGATCATCCGTACGCCGTCGACCTCGACTTCCTCGATCGGCTCCGTTACGAACCGGGTGGGTGCGACCAGTCCGTTGACACCCAGCGGGACCCGGTGCCCGAGCCCTTGCGTGACGAAGCCATGGGGAGCGACGGGCAAAAGCAAACCATACTGGTAGAACAGCCGCCGGTTCATCGCATTGCCAGCATAAACGTTCTCGGAGATCGTGAACTGCATAAAGCTGCCGGGGGCGATGATCTCGACGCGTCCCGACGCGATGTCCTCGTCGCTGACGATCCCACGCACGCCGCCCCAGTGGTCGGCATGGGTATGCGAGTAGATCACGGCAGTGACCGGCAATCCCTCGCCCACGTGCTCCTGGAACAAATCCCACGCTGCCCGAGCGGTCTCCGTCGTGGTGAGCGTGTCGAAAACGATCCAGCCGGACGCGCCGCGCACGAAGGTCATGTCCGCAAGGTCGAGGCCCCGCACCTGGTAGATCCCGTGGATCACCTCGTAGAGGCCATAGTTGTTATTGAGCCGTGCGATCCGCGTCATCGACGGGTGGATACTGTCGAACTCCCCCGTCCCGTCCAGAAAATCGTACTCCGCTCTGTCGAAAGCGACGTTCCCAGCATCGGCCATGATCTGCCGCGCGCGCGGCTCGGCGATCATCCCGCGCGCCTGTTCCTCCAGATCGCGGGTGTCCTCGAAGGGTAGAGTTGCCTTTGCCTCCTTGAGCACGCGTATCGTGTGTGCGGACGGAGCCTTGCCTTTGGGATGGAAGTGGCCGACCAGGCCGGCTTGCTCCGCCCGGACAGGGCTGCCTTCCAGTGACAGACTTCCGGCAACCGCAAACGCGGCGCCCGCGACCGGGATTGATCTGATGAACTCGCGTCTGGTGGTCATTTCGGTCTCCGCGTTTCGGTTCGTTCCAGGTCAGAAGGAGACAGCGAGGCCGAACAACGGCTACCCAAAGCCATGTCGACTTTGCATTCACCCATTTGCGTCTCGACCGGCAACTGGCGTCAGCCACCGTGTGTCGACCGCTGCGCGTCCCTCTTCGAGCTTCTGAAGCGCGCCTCCTCCGCCCTTGCAGCGTCGGACTTGCAAGGCATACGGCGTGACGACGAACTCTCCACGCGCAGCTTGCTGGCGTGCATTTCACCCAGCGTGCCGGACCACTGATCACGATGTCTCCAGCGGCGAAAACAACGTTTGGATTGATCGTCCTCAACGACAGTCGAAAGAACTGGCGCTATCTAATTCCGATAAAGCTATATGTTCCGCAGCGATAGGATTGCGTCGGATGCAGCAATCTAAGAAAAAATTCGCCGACATACTGCGAAGCCTGCCCGGCACAGGCTGGCTGTCGGAACAGCCGTTAGAGTTTCAGTGCCGGTTCGCGTTGTCTGGCCGATGGACGACCCTCCGGCGCGGTGAGTTTCTTTACACCTTTGGCGATGTTCCCAACGCGATTTATGGCTTGGGCGAAGGTCTGCTCGACATGTCGATACCGATCGCTGGCGACGAGGAAGTGACTATCTACCGGGCTGGACCCGGCTTCTGGATCGGGGACTCCGCCCTGCTTGCGGAAACGACCCGCTCGATGTCGGTCGTGGCAGTTCGGGAATGCCGTGTCTTTCGGGTTCCGGTTGATGCAGTGCTCCGACAATTGGCAACACATCCAGAAGACTGGCCTTGCTTCTTCAGACTCAGTCACATGAATGCGTCGCTCGCGCTGCGTATCCATGCTGAGGTCTTGTCGCTGCCACCCAAGATCCGGTTCGCACGCATGTTGCTCCGGTTGGCGAGTTCCGACGGATCGGTCCGGGCAACGCAGGAAGAGCTTGGCCGAATGGCCGGGATGAGCCGCGCCGCCTTCCGCCGCGCCTTCACGATGCTGATCGCTGTCGGCGCGGTGCGCACGGAATATGGCAGCATCTGGATCGTCGACCGTGCTGCCATTCAACGGGTAGCTCAGCCAGACTAGCGCCGCACTGGCCTCAATCCGGGCGTGTCTATCTGCAAGGCTTCCCTGCCCTTCCATATGTGAAGTCGTCGGGCTGTCGTCCCGGCCGCGGGCGAGGCAGCATTCAATCAGGAGATACAGACCGATCCCTGGTGAGAGGGAGTGATGATGCCCCTGCTGGAACTCGTGCGCCGGCGCGATCTCTTCCCGCACATCAACAAGAAGCGCAAGGCGACCGTCTATTCGAACGTCGAGGATGAACTGGCACGGCTGACGAGGTGGCATTGCCGCAGGTCGGGGAGGTCGGTTTCGCGAAATTCAAGTGGGAAGGCGCGGCATTTTCTGCAGGAGCATCAGGCAGACCTCGCGCTTCAGAAGCTCAGTTGCGACAAGCCGCTCCCGGCAACGAACCTCGGCCAGTTGCAGAAGATGTTGGTCGCCGCCTGCATCCCGAATGACCTGCTCCCCGACTTTGGATCGCCCCGAACCGGAACTTCCGGGGGCAGAGCACCCGCCGGCCGAAGCCGAGAAGCGCTACTACGCCATGCTGGAAGAACCAGCCATGGCGGCGTGACGCAAACGAAACGGACTCCGGCAAACCCGGGACGGTTCAGGGTTCCGCTGCCCGTCCCGCGGCATGCGCTCCAGACGCAGCAAACGAAAAGGGCGCCGTTCGGCGCCCCAACGTTGTCTCAGCCGCATCCGCCTCCGCAACAATCATCGCGTCTTGGCGCCTCCACCTGCCCTTCCTTCCCGACGAGAACGTGCCAGTCGACGGGACCCGGGATACGATAGGTCCAGGAAAACTGACCGGGAACAGCCTGCTGGAACTGGTAAAGCAGCCCCTGCGGGTCGTGATCGTTGATCAGTTCGAAACACTCGCCCGGATGCAGCGCGTCGTACTGGCGGAAAACCATCAAGTGACGCTGCGGCCTTGGCAGCGACCGCAGGTCCAAGACAGCGACAGGCTGGTCGGCATTGGACGATGTAGAAGTCATGGCACGCTCCGATAGTGATGCGGATGACCATGGTGTTATGGCGAGCGAAAGAGATCGTCCTTGTCGAGGAACAAACTTCGGTTGACGAGGCTCTCACACCTTGCTCGCCAGGCGAACCGGCACTCCAGCTGACAGGCACCGTCCCGGCGCATCTTGCAAGGTCGGGGGCAGGTCACAAGGCGACCCCGAGCCTTATTTCTTCAGCTTCGCCTGTTCCAGGGACCAGTATTCCATATCGAAGAGATCCGGCGTCGGCAGTGGCGTAAACCGACCATAGGCTTCCGCCGCCTGAATGACCCGTGCCGTCTGCGACGCGAGATCGGCAACGATCCCAGCCTCGGCGGCACTGCCTCCGACACCGAACAGTCCCATACCCCGCACCAGGATCACCCGCGGCAACGGATCGAGCATGGTCTTCGGTTCGCTGGCCTGCGCCGCATGGTGCTCGAAGTAGCGTTCATAGCGCCCGCCGAAATCCGCAAGGGCGGCGTCCAGTTCGGCCGCGCTTTCCGTGCCGTCCAGAACCAAAGGAAACGGCTTGACCCTGATGACATGGTCCGGGGTGATCGTGCCCCGACCGGTGATCTCCACCAGGTCCGGCATTTGCAGGAGGCTGTCGATTGCCGCATCCGCGCGAAAATCGAGAGCAACGCCCGAGGCGAAGGCCGGTCCGGCCGCCCGGATGCGCTCCGACAGAAGATCGCGAAAGGCCCGGCTTTCGGCGGTGGCGCCGCGCGGGGCAAGCGGCGGAACGAGACGCACCCCGTGCTCAGCCAGGTGCTCCTCCGCCATGTTCACGAACTCGATCATCCGATCATAGGACTGGCGCGCCGTCTCGCCGAAGGTGAAAAGACCGTGATTGACCAGCCAAAGCCCCTCGCAATCGGGATTCTCGTCGAAGATCCGCGCTGCCTCGATGGAGAGGTCGTAACCAGGCATCACATAGGGCACGATGGCAAGGCGCCGGCCATAGAGGCGACGGCCGATTGCTGCTGCATCCGGCTGGTTCACCAGGGCCAGCACTGCCGCCGCATGGGAATGGTCGACGAATTTTGCCGGCAGGAAGGCATGAAGCAGGGTTTCGATGGATGGATTGGGCGAGCCCGGATCGAGCAGATGAGCCCGCAGCAACGCCACCATTTGCGGATCGGACAGGGCCGGCCCCGACCGCGCCTCGCACAGCGGAGCCAGTTCGAGCGCGGGAAGACCGGGAGCCTCGATCGTCCCCAGGTCCCAGCCACTGCCCTTCACATGCAGGACGGGCCTGAACTCGCCGTCGGCCATGCGGCGCCGCGTCTTGACCGAGGTGTTGCCTCCGCCATGCAGCACGAGATCGGTCTCGCCGCCGATCAGCCGCGACGTGTAGATGCGCAGGGCCAGGTCACGCTCGGCCTCCTCCTCCCCGGCTCCGCGCAACCAGGCTGCCGCCTCGTCGTCATTCCACCTGTTGATCATCCGCACGTCATCCATCGCCTCAAACCTGCTCGTCCACCAGATCCGACATCACCAGCCGAAAGATGTCCTTGCTGCGCGGTCCGGTCATGATGTCTTCCAGCAGCGCCACGGTCGTCTTGTAGTGCTCGGTACGGCGATGATCGTCGACACTCTCGGCGCTGCGGAAGATCTCGACGATGGTGAACCGCGTCTCGTCCTCCGGATCCTGGAGCACGTCGAAACGCAGGTTGCCCGGCTCCCGGGTCGTGCCCTCGTAGTTGATGCGGAAGGCATCGAGGAAATCCTCGATGCGATCCGGTTTCACCTGGATGTGAACCAATTGAACGAACATCTGCAGGTTCACTCCACGCCGGTCTTGCCGAACTTCACATTCAACTCGTGACGCTCGGTCCAGCTCTCCGGAACCGGCGCTCCGGTGTTGTTGAACCACTCCTGGACGGGAATGCCGGAGACGAGTGCCACATTGCCCCAGGGCATCCAGGCGCCGGTGCGCACGATGTATTTCGCGCCGCGATAACCGTCCTCGTGGAACCAACTGTTGGGGCGGGTGCTGGCCTTGGCATCGGGGAAGACCTCGGCAACGCCGTTCCAGGCGTTCGGGTTGTTCTCCTTGGCGTCCTCGATCATGTGGTATTCTTCTACCCACATTTCCTGGCGGATCGCCCGCAGCACGGTAACCAGATCCGGCACGCCCGGGCACAGGGCCAGATCGATGACCCGGTCGTCATAGGCCATGGGGTAACCGGCATCGGTGACGAGCAGAATGTCGTCATGGCCCATCTCGGAGATGGCCCGGCTCAGTTTCACGTTGAGAATTCCATTCCGCCGCATGGCGTTGTCCTTTCGTTTGGGGAAGTCGGTCGTTCAGGCATGTCCCTGAACGATGAGAGAGATGATTTCGTCCTGGGAGGTCGTCGCCATGTCGCGCACGCCGGCCATTCCGCCCAGATGCAGGATGGCCACCCGGTCGCAGACCTTGCGCACATGGCCGAGGTCGTGGCTGACCATGATGATCCCGATGCCCTTGTCGGCGAGTTCCCGCACGACGGAGAGGACCTCGTCCCTGGCGCTCGGGCTCAGCGCCGATGTCGGCTCGTCGAGGATGATGTAGCGACTGCCGAAGGCGGTGGTCCGTGCCAGCGCCGACACCTGCCGCTGTCCACCCGACAGGTGGCCGGACGGCGTGCGGACATCGAAGGGGCGCACGGAGAAGCTATTGACGATCTCCTGGGCGCGCTTCCGCATCTCGCCGTATTTCAGGAAGCCGAAGCGGTTGGTGATCTCGCGTCCCAGGAAGATGTTGTGCACGACCGGCATGTCGTCGAAAAGCGCAAGATCCTGGTACAGCATCGCAATGCCTGTATCGCGCGCCTCCGACGAACTTGAAAAGGAACAGAGCTCGCCGTCCACTTCGATAGTGCCCGTGTCTGGCATCACCGCACCGGCCAGCACCTTCATCAAGGTGGACTTGCCCGCGCCATTATCTCCCAGCAGCCCGACCACCTCGCCGGCTTCCACTTTCAGATCGATGTTCTCGATCGCTTTCACCGGCCCGTAGGATTTGGAAATTCCGCGCAGAACCACGCTCATGTCATGCCATCCAGTCTTCGCAGATATCTTGGAGGCAGGGACCGCGTCGCGGCCCCCGCAGCATGGGAGGCTCAGCGGTCGAGCTGGCCGGAATAGCGGAAGGCATGCGCGGTTTCCGCATCGATCGCCTCGCTCGACATCTTGTAGTCCAGCGGCTTGATCGTCGCGGCCAGGACGACCGGCACCGGGTCGCGCTGCGCGTGGGCCCGGATGGCTTCCGCGACCGCGACGCCCCAGTCGTCATTGACGCGGAACGCCGTCACCTTCAGGCCGCCTTCCTTGATCGACTTCAGTTCGTCGGCGCCGCCGCCCCAGCCGTTGATGATGACGTCATCCAGAACGCCGCGCTCGGTCGCGGCCGCCAGCACGCCAAGCGCCACGGCGGTGTTGCCTGCGTGCAGCATCCTGATATCGGGGTGGCGGCTCAACAACGCGTTGGCCCCGCTGAAGGCGAGCTCGCGGTCGCCGTTCGCCTCGAACTCGCCAACCAGTTCCATGTTGGAGTTCTTGGTCACGCAGTCGGCGAAATGGTCCGACCGCTGGCTGTCGATGAGGCCGGGAATATAACGCACGAGCGCGAACTTGCCCTCGCCGCCGGTCTCTCCGATCACCCACTGGCACAGGGCCTCAGCCCCGATCGTATGGTCGAAACCGACATGGGTAATCGGTTGCTTGTCGGTGCCGTAGGTGTCCACGAAGGGATTGACGACGTTCATCACCAGCGTCGGCAGGGCCTCGGCAAGGCGCGAGATGTTCGACTTCTGCACCTGATACTCGGACGGGCCGATCACGACATAATCGAAGTTGCCGGCCAGAACCTGCTCGACCTGCGCGCCCTGCCGGTCGTGCTCGTCCGGCTTGATCATGAACTCGGTAATCTCGAAGGGCACACCGAGTTCCTCAAGCCGCTTGCGGGTCGAGATATTGAGGCGGGCCCAGGCGTCCGAGGTTTCAAGGCTCGGGAACATCAAGGCGATGCGCAGCGGCTTGTCGAACGTCTTGGCGCTGGCAACCGGCTCGGCGACCACCGCCTTCATGAATTTGTCCATGGCTGCCCGTTCGGCCGGCACCATTTCGTGCAACTCGGGGAGCAGGAAGTAGCCGCGCTCCTTGGCGCCTGCCGGCACATCCTGAGCCGCAAGCGGCAAGGACAGGGCAAGGGTTGCGGCTCCGGTCAGCAGGATTGTTCTTGCAAGGATCTTCTTGGTCATTTCGTCTCCTCCACTTTGCTTTTTTGGTATTTGGGTAAATCTATTCCTCGCTGCGGCTGTTGCTGCGGGAGTAGAGGCCGATGGTGATCAGGATGACGGCGCCAGCGGCCACGTGTTGCCAGAAGGCCTCGAAGCCGAGCATCACCACAGCGTTGGTGATGGTGGCGAGCAACCAGGCCCCGAGCAGCGTTCCGATGATCGAGCCGCGTCCGCCGAACAGATTGGTGCCGCCGACGATCACCGCGGCGACGGTGTTCAGCAGGATCGTCACCGCGCCCGAGGCGACGACCGCATCGAGGCGACCGGTCAAGATGATGCCGCCAAGAGCCGCGATCAGACCCATGAACACATAGACGCCAACCCGGTAGTTCAGGACGCTGATGCCGAGCCGCCGTGCTGCAACCGGATTGCCGCCGACGGCATGCAGCCGGGCGCCGATCTTGTGGTAGGCGAAGATGCAATGTGCCGCGACGATGAAGGTAAGCGCGATGACCAGCGGCATCGGAATTCCGAGCAGCCGCCCGCGCCCGAGCCAGGTGACGAATTCCGGAAAGCCGAAGAAGACGCCGCCGCCGGCATAGACCAGCGCCAATCCGCGGAACACGAGCTCCGTCGAAAGCGTGACAATGAAGTCCGGCATCCGCAGCTTGGTGATCAGCAGACCGTTGATCAGGCCGCAAAGCCCGCCCGTCGTGAAACCGACAAGCACCGCGACCCAGAGCGGCAGGCCGAAATCCTTGAGGGCGGCGGCAAAGGCAACGCTGGACAGCGTCAGGATTGCGCCGATCGACAGATCGATACCACGGGCGGTGATGACGGCCGTCATGCCGATGCCCAGCAACATGATGAGCGAGGCGTCGAGGGAGATTGCCCGCATGTTGCCGGCGGAAAAGAAGCTCGGCGTGGTGAAGGCCATGATCAGGGCAATGATGCCGAGCATCACCGCCGGCGCAGCCAGCGGGACCTTCGTCGGGCCGAAGAGCGGGGGCAGGTTGCCGCGCCAGTTCGAGGTTTCAAGCACCTGGCGCTGCCGCGCAGCCGGGCCATCGTCTTGTACGAGTGCCAATGTTTCCTCCGGAGGTGTGTTCATTTGTTTTTTGTTGGATCAATTGAACACACAGCTTGGGAGGAGTGTCAAGCACCTCGTTTTCCTCCCGCGTCATCGGCACCCGCGCGCAGCCGCGCGCCCCGCCAGGCAGGCTGCAGGAAGGTCGGAAAACGGGAGGGAAGACGTGCGCGGATCAAACCACCAGAGCGTGGGCGGTTTGCTCGTCAGTAATGAAGATATTGATGAAATCGCCCTGCAGGGCCGCGCGTATCGCAGGCACCTTGTCGAGGCCGCCGGAGGCGGCAATCATCCGCGGCGCCTCGCGGTAGCTCTCCAGCGGCAAGCCGATCACCCGCTCGTGCAATGGCAGGTCGATCTCCTTGCCTTGCGCATCGAAGAACCGGCAGAGAACATCGCCAACCGCACCGCTCCGGCGCATTGCCTCGACCTCCGCGGGATGGACATAGCCGCGACGGATCACGCTGGCGGTCTCGTCGACCGCACCGATGCCAACCAGCGCGAAATCGGCCTTTAGCGCCATCTGCAATGTGTTGCGCACGCTGGCGTCGCGCAGCATAGCCTTGGCAATCTGGGCATCCTCCACCACCAGCGGCGCTGGCACGAGGAACATCTTGCAATCGGCACTGACAACGCGAAGGCCGTCGACATAGGCCTGAACGCCGCCGGTCATGCCGACAAGGTCGATCCGGCGATCGTTCACCAGATGGCCCAGGCGACGGATCGCCGCGCCGACCATTTCCCCCCAGCCGACCGCCAGAAGCCCGCCCTCATCCAGGCGCTGCATCAGGAACTGGGCCGCGGCCTGGCCAAGCCTTTCGCTGCGTGGCTCCCCCGCGAGATGCGGGATGACCCGCACCTCCTCCAGCTTGAACCGGTCCTGCAAGCGGCGCTCGATCTCCAGGCACCCCTGCAAGGCGGAGTTGATACGCACCTCCAGCATGCCGCTGCGGCGACCGTTTTCGAGCATTCGGGAGACCTTGATACGCGGCAGGCCCAGCTTTTCGCCAATCGCCTGCTGCGTCAGTCCGTCATGGTAGTAGTACCAGGCCACACGGGCCAACAGCGCGTCTTCCTCGGAAATGATCGGCGTCTCGAATGCAGTCATGGACGATCTCTCAGGCACGCGCCAAGACGTCGGCCCCGTCTGACGCAGGGGCTTCCGCGTAAAAACGCAACGGTATTACGAATCAGGCTCCACCAAACTTCAAGCTCAAACCGGCCAAACTTGGTCCAGCGCGTTTGCCCCAGAGCGAACGATCCGGTCAAGGCAAAAAGCGGGACGCGGCGCTTGACGAGCCCTATCGTGCATGTTCATATGTTTTGTATAAACACAAATGATCTATTCGTAAAGCGATCCGGCATCCGCATACCTCGAAGGAGCGGTGGACAGCCAGACGTTCCCCCCGGAGAGGAAACCATGACCACCGCCACCACCCTGCGCGCGCCCGCCCACGCTCTCAACATGCGGCTGATCGGCCACTGCACCCAGGGAGGACGATCCGACGGAACGCAGATCATGGTGCGCGACGGCTACGCCTATGTGGCCCACATCTTCTCGAAGGGCTTCAGCGTGATCGACGTTCGCGATCCCTCCCGCCCTCGCACGGTGAATTATATCCCCTCCCCGCCCAACACCTGGTCGCTCCATCTTCAGGTGCATGACAACCTCCTGTTGACGGTGCACGCACAGGACCAGTTCGCAAAGCCGGAAAGCGACGACGAACGTAACTACTACAAGGCCGACACCAGCGACATCTCCAAGGCGATGCAGGCGACGGACCGGAACCATTCCGCCGGCATGGCCGTCTACGACTTGAGCGATCCCGCGAACCCGCGACAGATCGGCTTCATGCCGGTCAATGGCGTCGGCCTGCATCGGATCTGGTACGCGGGCGGGCGCTGGGCTTACGCCTCCGCGCAGATCGAAGGGTTCACCGACTTCATCCTCGTGACCATCGACATGTCCGATCCCACAAGGCCGGAGATCGCCGGCCGGTTCTGGCTGCCGGGAATGAATGTTGCCGCCGGCGAGGTGCCGGACTGGCCGCTTGCGGAGGGGCGCTACAGCCTGCACCATCCGATCGTGCATGGCGACACGGCCTATTGCGGCTGGCGCGATGCCTGCCTCGTCGTCGTCGACGTGAAGGACCGCACGGCTCCCAGGATGATCGCGCATCGCAACTGGGCACCGCCCTTCGGTGGCGGCACCCACAACTGCCTCCCCCTGCCGGATCGCGACCTGCTGATCGTGGTCGACGAGACGGTCCTCGACAACGAGGAGGACGGCGACAAGCCGATCTGGGTCTTCGATATTCGCAACCCTGCCAATCCGATCTCCATCGCCACCTTCCCCAAGCCCAACGACCGCGACTACAAGGCCGTCGGCGGGCATTTCGGGCCGCACAACGTCCATGAAAACCGGCCGGGCAGTTTCGTCAGCTCGACGCTGATCTTCTCCACCTGGCAAAATGCCGGCTTGAGGATCCACGACATTTCCAATCCCTACGCCCCTAGAGAAGTCGGCGCGCTCGTTCCCCAGGCCCCGACACATCATGTCGACCATCGCCCGGGCCGACCGCTGGTTATCAACACCACGGATGTCTTCGTGGACTCTGCGGGTCTTGTCTATTTTACTGACTTCAGCGGCGGCGGCCTGCACATCGCCGAGTTCAACGGCTGAGACCGGCCGGCGCACGCGACGAGGAGGGCTCAATGCCGCAATACTATCTCGCCATAGATGCCGGCACCGGCAGCGGCCGGGCGGTGGTCTTCGATGACGCTGGCCGTCAGTGCGGTCTCAGCCAGGAAGAGTGGACCCATATCAGCGAGGCCGGCGTCCCCGGCTCGATGAGTTTCGACTGTGCGGGGAACTGGCGGCTTCTCGCCCGCTGCATCCGCCGCGCCATCGCCAGTGCCGGCATCCGCGCGGATGAGATCGCGGCGATCAGCTCGACATCGATGCGCGAAGGTATTGTGGTCTACGACGCGGCGGGAAACGAACTGTGGGCCTGTGCCAATGTCGACGGCCGGGCGACGGCCGAAGTCGCCGACCTGAAGGCCCGGGACGAAGAACTGGAAGCGCATTTCTACCGCGTCAGTGGCCAGACCTTCGCGCTCGGGGTCTGGCCGCGGCTGGAATGGCTGCGCCGGAACCGTCCGGGCATCTTCGAAAAGGCGGCCAGGCTGTCGATGATCAACGACTGGGTCGCCGCCCGCCTGAGCGGCGAGATCGTGGTCGAGCCCTCCAACGCGGGCACCACGGGATTGCTGGACCCCGGTGCCAGGCAATGGTCGAACACGCTGATCGCCGAAGCTGGGCTGCCGCGCGAGCTGTTTCCGCGCGTCGTCGAGCCCGGTTCGGCGATCGGCGGCGTCACGGCGAAGGCCGCGGAGGAAACCGGGCTGAAGACCGGCACGCCGGTGATCTGCGGCGGCGGCGATGTGCAGATGGGAACGCTGGGCCTTGGCGTCACCCGCGACGGCGATGCCGCAATTCTCGGCGGCACGTTCTGGCAACAGGTGATCAACATCCCGACGGGCCGCACCGACGACACGAGGCGGGTGCGCATCAATCCGCATGTGGTTGCCGGGCTGAACCAGGCGGAGTGCATCTCGTTTTTCGTCGGCCTGACCATGCGCTGGTTCCGCGACACGTTCTGCGGCGAGGAGAAGCAAGAGGCCGCCCGGCGCGGCATGGACGTCTATGCCCTTCTGGAGGAAATGGCCGCCAGGGTTCCGCCTGGCAGCAACGGGATCATCCCGATCTTTTCCGATGCGATGGACTTCGGACACTGGTACCACGCGGCCCCATCCTTCCTGAACATGTCGATCGAGCCGGGCCACACCACCAAGGCGAGCCTGTTTCGCGCGCTGGAGGAAAACGCCGCCATCGTCTCCAGCATCAACCTGGAACGGGTCATGAGCTTCTCCAAGGTCCGCATCGACAAGCCGGTGGTGTTCGCCGGTGGCGCGTCCAAAGGCGCGCTATGGGCGCAGATCCTGGCCGACGTTCTGGGCCGCGAGGTCGCCATCCCAAGGGTGCGCGAGGCGACCGCGTTGGGATGCGCTGCGGTCGCGGCCTTCGGCATCGGAAATTTCTCGTCTCTGGCCGAGGCCGGATCGGAAATGTCAGAGGTGGAGCGCATTGTCACGCCCAACCCCACGGTGGCGGAGACCTATCTCGCGGCACGGAACCGCTGGGAACGCGCCTACCCCCAGCAAAAGGCCCTGACCGACGCAGGCGTGACCTCCGCCATGTGGCGCGCGCCAGGCGTCTGACTGTAAAAGCTATGAAGGTTGCCCGGGGTAGGGTCGCTTGCCCCGCCCCGGCCACAGCATGACCGGACTGGGACACGGCACTCACAGCAACCGCGAGCAGGACTGGAACTACCTGCATGTCTGCGTCGATGACGCCAAGCGTCCAGCCTATTCCGAGATGCTGACCAGCGCGACCCCGGCACCATATTGACGCGTGCCCTCGCCTGGCTGCCCGGTACAGCATGCAGGCCAGCGCATCATGATCGGAAATTGCTCTTGATAAAGACAAGTGGTGGTAGCGGAGGAGGGACTCGAACCCCCGACACGCGGATTATGATTCCGCTGCTCTAACCAACTGAGCTACTCCGCCATACCGGCAGCGGGCAGCTGAGGCCCGCGCGAGTGAGCCCGCATATAGTCGGCGCCGTGGCTGCCTGTCAAGAGACGAGCCGCAGGTTAGGCGTGCTTCTCCCCACCCGCCGTTTCGTGCAGCTCCTGAGGGCGTCGGTGGATGTCCCTGCAGCGGGGAATGCCACAAGCCAGGGCACAGCCCAGCGCATCTCCCCTGCCCGGCGCAAGCGCGTTTCCCTCACCCGAGAATTGGGCTAGAGCAGGGTGCGCGACAACAGTCGGACGGCGCGCGAGGCAGGCGCCAGCCCGCAGAAAACACAAACCGGCGACGAGCAGGCAAGACGAGCAAGATGGCGGGGCAGAACGACAGCGAGACGGGCGGCACCGAAGGCGGCAGCGGGCTCGGCTCCCTCTTCGCGTTTCTGATCCGCGACGGCAACCTGATGCGCTCGCCCGTGCTCGCCTATGCGGTGCTGGCCAGCGTCACCCGCTCGGGCATGATCTACGCCATCAACACGCTGGCGGGCGCGGCTGCCATTGCCACGGGCGATGTCCTGCTGCTGTTCGCCGCCATCGCCTCTACCCTCACCTTCTCGCATCTTGCCCGGGTCGCCAGCTTCCGTCTGGTCGAGACCACGAAGCGGCGGCTGCGCACCGAACTGAGCCGGCGTCTTCTGGAGGCCCGTGCCGACTTTCTCTCCCGCCGCGACCACGGCAAGGTCTATTCCATCGTCACCCACGAGGTGAACCAGATCTCCTATGCGTCGGTGAACTTCATCCAGTCGCTGGAAGCCGTGCTGGTGATCGCCTTCTGCATTCCCTACATCTTCTATCTGTCCTGGCCGAGCGGTGTGGCGACGCTGGGAGCTGTCGTCCTCGGCGCCATCGGCTACCTGCTGGCGCAGACACCGGCACAGGCGAGCGCCGAGCGCGCTTCCCGCACCGAGTGGACCTTCTTCGACCGGGTCAACGACGTATTGCGCGGTTACAAGGAACTGCGGCTGCGGCGCGCGCGGCGCGACGGACTGCAGGCCGACATCGTCGACGCGGCGAGCCGCGAGCGCGAGCTGAAGGTCACCGCAGAGCGCTTCTTCAGCCTCGGCCAGACGGTCGCCCAGGGCGCGATGATGGGGCTCCTGTGCCTCATCGTCGTCGGTCTGCCGCTCTTTGCCGGCACACCTACGGAGACGGTGCTGCAGGTGCTGACCGTGGTGCTGTTGACCTACGGGCCGGTGGAAACGGTGATGGGCAATCTTGCCTCCTTCTCGCGCGCCGCCGTCGCGCGGCGCCTGATCGCCGGGCTGGAAAAGGACCTGATCGCCGAGGCCGAGACCGACGCGCCGGCGACAGGACCTGTCGCTCCTCCTACCCGCTTCTCGCGGATCGAGCTGCGCGGCGTGACGGCGACCCTGTCGGAGGCACCGCCCGAAGGGGCTACCACTGCCGCCCCTGCCGACGACGAACGCTTCACCGTCGGACCGATCGATCTGGTGCTGGAGCCCGGGGAAGTGGTGTTCATCAGCGGCGGCAATGGCGCCGGCAAGTCGACGCTGATCTCGCTGCTGACCGGGCTGCGCCGGCCCGAAGGCGGTGAAATCCTTCTCGACGGACAGCCGGTGACGACGGCCACCCTTCAGGACTACCGGGACCTCTTCAGCGCGGTCTTCAGCGAGTTTCACCTCTTTTCCCGGCTTTACGGGCTGGACGAGGCCGAACAGGCGAAGGTTCCGCCGCATCTTGCCGAGCTCGACCTTGCCCACCGCGTCCGCATCGAGAACGGCGCGTTCTCGACCCTGGCGCTGTCGACGGGCCAGAAACGGCGGCTCGCGCTGTCCGTAGCGCTTGCCGAGGCACGGCCGATCATCGTGCTGGACGAATTCGCCGCCGACCAGGATCCCGTCCGCCGCAAGCTCTTCTACGACGTGCTGGTGCCGCAGATGGCGCGCGACGGCCATCTGGTCATCGCGGTGACCCACGACGAGCACTGTTTCGACAAGTGCGACCGGCTGATCCGCATGGAGGCCGGGCGCATCCTTGCCGACACCCGCCAGCCGGGGGCGGCACACGCGATGGCAGATGCCGCGTCAGGAGCCTGACCCTCAGGCCTTCACGCGGGCATTCTGCGGATCGTAGAGAGGGCCAAGCTCGATCCGCGCCGGAACCCGCTCGTTGGCGACGACGAGCTCGTAGCTGCCGGCGCGCAAGTACCCCTCGTCCACACCTTCCGCACGGCGCACATAGCCGTAGCCGATCGGCCGATCCACTGTGTAGCCATAGCCGCCGCTCGACAGATAGCCGGCAAACTCGCCGTCGCGCAGGATCGTCTCGCGGCCGAGCAGAACCACGCTCTGGTCCTCGACAGTGAAGCAGGCGAGCTGCTTGCGCAGCGGCGCGCCCGCAATCCGCTCCGAGGCCTCGCGGCCGAGGAACGGCAGGCCGGAGCGCAGCTTCACCGCCCAGCCGAGGCCCGCCTCGAACGGACTGTCGTTCGGCGTGATGTCGGCGCCCCAGGCGCGATAGCCCTTTTCCAGCCGCAGGGATTCGATGGCGCGGTAACCCGCCGGCCGGATGCCGTGCGGCGCACCGGCCTCCATCAGGGCATCGAACACCGCGCCAGTGGCCGCGATGGGCACATGCAGCTCCCAGCCGAGTTCACCGACATAGGTGACGCGCAAGGCCCGCACCGCATGCCCGGCGATCTCGATCACCCGCACATGGCCGAAGGGGAAGGCCTCGCCCGAGACATCCGCCGTCGGCGCGACAGCGGCGAGTACGTCACGCGCCTTCGGCCCCATCAGCGACAGCGTGCCGAACTCCTCGGTCACATCGACAAGGGTCGCGTTGGAGCCTGCACGCAGATGCTCGGCGATCCAGCTGCCGTCATGGGTTCGGAAACCGGTGCCGGTGACGATGTAGAACAGGTCCTCGGCAAGACGCGCGACGGTCAGGTCGCACTCGATGCCGCCGCGGCTGTTGAGCAGCTGGGTGTAAGTGAGCCGGCCCGCCGGCTTGCCGATCTTGTTGGCACAGATAAACTCGAGCTGTTCCGCCGCATCCGGCCCACGCAGCTCGAACTTGGCGAAGGACGACTGGTCGAAGAGGCCGACGGCCTCGCGCACGGCCCGGTGTTCCTCGCCGACCGCATCGAACCAGTTCTGCCGTCCCATCGAATAGACGTCGCGCGGCTCGTCGTGGGCACGGGCAAACCAGTTCGGCCGCTCCCAGCCGAGCTTGGAGCCGAACACCGCCCCGCGCGTCTTCAGCCGCTCGTAGAGCGGCGAGACGATGCGCGGGCGCCCGCTCGCATATTCCTCGTGCGGGAAGACGATGGTGTAGTGCTTGCCATAGGCTTCCAGTGTGCGCTCGCAGACCCAGTCTCGGTCCGTGTGAAGGCCGGAGAAGCGTCGGATGTCGACGCTCCACAGGTCGAGCGGCGCCTCGCCCTTCATCACCCATTCGGCGAGCACCCAGCCGGCGCCGCCGCCCGAGGCGATGCCGAAGGCATTGAAGCCGGCGCCCACATACATGTTGGTGCACTCTGGGGCTGCGCCGAGGATGAAGTTGCCGTCCGGCGTGAAGCTTTCCGGCCCGTTGATCATCTGCTTGACGCCGGTTCTCTCCAGCGCCGGGATGCGATGGATCGAGTTGACCAGATGCTGCTCGAAATGATCCCAGTCATCCTCGAACAGCTGGAACTGGAAATCGTCCGGCACATCGCCCGTCGTCCAGGCGATGGGGTCCGGCTCGTAACCGCCGAGCGCCAGACCGCCGACCTCCTCCTTGAAATAGGTGCGGCGGTCGGGGTCGCGCACGGTCGGGGTGTTGGAGGTGATGCCCTCGATCTGCTCGGTGATGATGTACTGGTGCTTGACCGGCTGCAGCGGCACGTTGACGCCGGCCATGGCGCCGACCTGCCGTGCCCATTGGCCGGCGCAGTTCACCACCTTGTCGCAGGCAATGCGGCCCTGCGTCGTCTCCACATGGGTGATGCGCGCCCCGTCCATGACGAAGCCGGTGACGCGAATGCCCTCGACGATCCGCACGCCGTGCATGCGCGCGCCCTTGGCCAGCGACTGAGTGATGTCGGAGGGGCTGGCCTGCCCGTCGGTCGGCAGGAAGGTGGCACCCACCAGATCGTCGACGCGCATCAGGGGCCACATCGCCTTGACTTCGTCCGGCGACAGCAGATGCATCTCCATGCCGAAGCTGCGGGCGGTGGTGGCAAGGCGGCGATACTCGGTCCAGCGGTCCTTGTTGCAGGCGAGCCGCAGGCAGCCGGTCATCCGCCAGCCGGTCTCCAGACCCGTCTCGGCATCCAGCCGCTTGTAGAGGTCGACGGAGTATTTCAGCACCTGGGTGATCGAGGCGGAGGAGCGCAGCTGACCGACCAGCCCGGCCGCATGCCAGGTCGAGCCGCTGGTGAGCTTGCCCTGCTCCAGCAGCAGCACCTCGGCCTTGTGGTCGCGCGCCAGGTGATAGGCGGTCGAACAACCGATGATGCCGCCGCCGATGACGACGATCTGGGCCTGCTGTGGAAGCGACATGGAACTAACCCTTTCCGAAACGGAGGCGGTAGCAGGCAAGCGCCGCCTCGAAGGCGGCGAGCGTTTCTGCGGTGTAGGCGACGTAGTCGACGCCCGGCGCGTCGAGATGCAGTTCGGAGACGAGGCTCCAGAGGGTCTCGCGCAGCAGCGAGGCGACCTGCATCGCCGCATGGGCATGCAGAAAGGCCGCGTCCGCCGGCGCATCGAGATAGATCGACAGAAGATCTTCGGTCTCCATCTGCGAGAAACCCGCATTGGAGGCGACGCCGGCGAGGTCGAACATCGCCGTGCCGAAGCCCGCATATTCGAAGTCGATCAGCCAAAGACGGTTGCCGTCGTCGATGAAGTTGGCCGGCAGCAGATCGTGGTGGCCGAAGACGATAGGCAGCGCCACCTGCGCCTGCTCCATCTCCTGCGCTACAGTGAGGAATTCCGGCAGGCGGCCCGCCATGCGCGAGTTGCCGGCAACCAGCGTGCGGGCATAGTCGCGGATGACGTGGAAGACCCAGAAGATGAAGCCCGCACCGCTGACCCGCTCGCCCATGCCGGTATGGAAGCGCCGGATGAGCGCCGCCACATCGGCCCGCCGGGCGCGGACGTCTTCAGGCCCGAACGTGTGCCCGTCGATGAAGCGGGAGACCATGATGCCGGGCTCGACATGCACCAGTTCCGGCGCAAGGCCGAGATCGACGGCGGCCCGCGTCACCATCGCCTCGCGCGCCCGCTCCACGTGATGGAACGGAAAGTCCCGGCCGAGGCGCACGACGAAGGCGTCTCTCGCGTCTCGGACGAGAAAGCTGGCATTGGAGAGGCCGCCATGCAGCGGCTCGATCACGGGGCGGCCGGACCAGACCGGCAGGGCGGCGATCCTGTCGTGGGTTGCGGCGGGCCCGGGCGCATCGCTCATGAGCGTCCTCCTGCGGTGTCGTCGAGACCGAGGCGCTGCCGGCTGCGCTCCGCGGCAGCGGCGATCAGCCTGTCGGCGATGATGGCGATGAAGGCGACGGCAAGACCGGCGACGAGGCCGCGTCCGGTATCGGCCTTGGTGAGCGCGATATAGACCTCCTGGCCCAGGTCCCGCGTGCCGACAAGGGCGGTGATCACCAGCATCGACAGAGCCAGCATGATGGTCTGGTTGATGCCGAGCAGGATCTCCGGCAGGGCGAGCCGCAGGCGGATCTTGGTCATCAGCTGCCACGGGGTCGCCCCCGCGACGAGCCCCGCCTCGACCAGCTGCGGGTTCACCTGGCGCAGCCCGTGCGCGGTGTAGCGGATGGCCGGCGCGACCGCATAGGCGACGACGGCGATCATGGCCGTGAAGTCGCCGACGCGGAACAGCATCACCGCCGGCATCAGGTAGACGAAGGAGGGCAGCGTCTGCAGCGTGTCGATGACCAGTTCGACGCCCTTCCACACCCGCTCGCGCGTGGAAGCGAGAATGCCGACGGGAATGCCGATCATGCAGGCGATGACGACCGAGATGCCGCACAGATAAACGGTCACCATCGCCTTTTCCCACTGGCCGGTGAGGGCGATCAGCGAGGCGAGCACGGTGACCAGAAGCGCCAGCCGCCAGCCGCCGAGCCGCCAACCGAGCAGGCCAAGCAGCCCGGTGACGCCGAGCCACGGCAGACCGGCGAGGAACCGCTTCACCGGCACCAGCACGTTAAGCAGCAGGGCGTTCTTCACCGCCTCGATCTGGTCGAAGAAATTGACGTTGATCCAGCCGACGATGTCGCTGCCGACCGATCCGGTGGAAAGCTGCAAGGCCTTCGGGTAGGCCTGCACGGGCGCGGCGACGAGGCCGGCAAGCGCCGTGACCAGGACGAGCAGGCAGCCGGCAACCGTATAGGGATGACGCGCGAGCAGCCCCTTGCGCTGTGCACCCTCCGCCCCGTGCTCCGGACGGCGGCCGGCAAAGGCCTGGCTCAGCCTGTCGAGCGCAATGGCAAGCGCGACGATGGCAAGCCCTGCCTCGATGCCGGCGCCGATGTCGAGCCGCCTCAAGGCGGCCAGCACATCGAAGCCGAGCCCGCCCGCACCGATCATCGAGGCGATGATCACCATGTTGAGCGACAGCATGATCACCTGGTTGACGCCGACCATCAGCCCCGGCCGCGCACTCGGCACCAGGATGCGCCAGGTCATCTGCCGCCGCGAGCAGCCGGTCATCCGGCCGAGCTCATGCACCTCTTCCGGCACGGCACGCAGGGCCAGCAGGCTGATCCGGGTCATCGGCGGCAGCGCATAGATGATCGTCGCGACGATCGCCGAAGTCGGGCCGAATCCGAACAGGAACAGGATCGGCACCAGATAGGCGAAGACCGGCACGGTCTGCATCAGGTCGAGCACCGGCCTCAACGCCTTCTCGAACACCCGCCAGCGGAAGGCGGCAAGGCCCAGCAGCAGCCCGCCGACGACCCCGACCGGCACGGCGATCAGGATCGAGGCGAGCGTGACCATCGCGCTGGCCCACTGGCCGAAGACGGCAAGGAAGGCAAAGCAGCCGCCGACCAGCAGCGCGAGACGGCGCCCGCCGGCATAGTGGCCCATCAGCATCGCAACGCCGGTGACCGCCAGCCACGACAGCGGCGGCAGCAACTGCACCGCGGCGCTGCCGCGTCCGTCGAGAATGCCGGTCGACAGCAGCCCGAGAACCAGGCGATAGGGTGCCTCCACCATGGCGGCGAGAAAGCGCGTGAGATCGGTGAAGGTGAAGAGGCCAAAGCTCGCGTCCTCGACCAGCCAGCGCATCGCATCGCTGATCCAGCGCTGCATCGGGATGCGCCAGCCGCGCGGAATATCGAAAGCCCAGCCGGCATAGGGCTCGCCGAATTGCCAGAGCAGAACGAAGGCGAGAAGACCGGCGCCCCAGATCATCTGCCAGCGGCGGCGGTTCTCGCGGCCTTCGGCTCCGGCGGCGGCGACAGGCGCGGGCGAGCGCGGAATGCTGGCGGCCTCGCTCATGCTCAGCCCTGCATCATCACGGTGACGACCGCATCGCGGGTGAGGCGCCCGAGCACCCGCCCGTCGCGCGCGCGCACGCCGATTTCCTGCAGGCGGCCGGCAAAGAACGAGGCCGCATCGGCAATGGGCGCGCCCTCGTCCACTGCCGGGGCACCTGCCGGAGCGCTCCCCGTCTCCATCAGGCTTCCCGCGCGGATCACCTTGGCGCGGGCAACGCCGCGGGTGAACTCGGCGACGTAGTCGTTCGCCGGTCGAAGGACCAGGTCTTCCGGCGTGCCGATCTGCACCACCGCGCCGTCCTTCATGATGGCGATGCGATCGGCCAGGCGGATCGCCTCGTCGAAATCATGGGTGATGAAGACGATGGTCTTGCGCAGCACCGACTGCAGTCGGATGAACTCGTCCTGCATCTCGCGGCGGATCAGGGGATCGAGCGCCGAGAACGGCTCGTCGAGGAACCACAGCTCCGGCTCCACTGCGAGCGAGCGGGCAATGCCCACCCGCTGCTGCTGGCCGCCGGACAGCTCGCGCGGGAAGAAGCCCTCGCGCCCTTCCAGTCCCACCAGCGAAATCATCTGCCGGGCACGCGCCTCGCGCTCCGCCCGCCCCACGCCCTGCACCTCGAGCGGGAAGGCGACATTGCCGAGCACGGTGAGATGCGGCAGCAGCGCGAAATGCTGGAACACCATGCCCATGTGGTGGCGGCGGATCTCGATCATCCGCTTCGGGCTCGCGGCAAGCAGGTTCTCGCCGTTGAACAGGATCTCGCCATGGGTCGGCTCGACCAGCCGCGACAGGCAGCGCACCAGCGTCGACTTGCCGGAACCGGACAGCCCCATGATCACGAAGATCTCGCCCTCGCGCACGCCGAGATTGACGTCGCGCACCGCGCCGACCAGTCCGGCCCGCGCAAGGCGGCTGCTGTCGGCGGCCTCCGCGCTGTCGATGGAGTAGTGTTCGGCGCCGGCGCCGAACAGCTTCCAGACCGAGCGGCATTCGAGCTTCGTCGCAGGCGCTGCGGCTGCGGGCCTCTCGCCCTGCTGCATGGAAGTGGTCACGGGTGGCATGCCTCGGCTTGCAGGTCCCGCCGCCGGCCCGCCAAACAATGGCAGGACAGATCGGCGACAGGGCGAAAAGAGGCTGCCGCCGTCCCGGGGACGGAAGACGGCGGCAGCCAGTCGGGCAAGATTGTTACTTGATCCACTCCGACCAGCGGCCGGCATTCGCGTCCATCCAGGCAGCGACCACGTCCTCGACGCTCTGTCCGTCGAGATCGACCTTGGTGATCATCCCGCCCATCTCGTCATTGTCGACGGAGAAGGCCGAGATCGCCTTGTGCGCGCCGGGCCACTTGTCCTTCACGCCGGACCACGCGACCTTCCAGATCGGCCCGCGCGGCTTGCCGCAATCATAGGCCATGTCCGGATTGGAGCCCCAAGCGGGATCCTCGTAGCAAGCCTTCTCGTAGGCCGGGAACTCGACCCACTCGCCCTCGTATTTCTGCGGCGCCCAGTGCGGGGCATAGACCCACAGGAGGATCGGCGCCTTGCGCTGATAGGCAGATTCCAGCTCGGCGAAGAGCGCCGCGTCCGTGCCTGCGTGAACCACCTCGAACGGCAGGTCGAGCGCTTCGACACGTTCGTCGTCATAGCCGCCCCAGGTCACCGGCGCTCCCAGATACCGGCCCTTCGGCGCCGTCTCCGCAGTGGAGAAGGCCTCGGCGCAGGCATCGCTCTTCAGCGCTTCCCAGTCGGGCAGGCCCGGGCAGAGCTCCTTCATGTAGCTGGGATACCACCACTCCTCGATCGCCAGCATGCCGCTTTCGCCGAGATTCTCGACCTGCCCGGTGGCGGTCGCCTCATCCAGCGCATCACGGCCGGTGGTCTCCCAGATCTCCATCGCCACATGCAGGTCGCCGGTCTTCAGGCCGGCAAACTGGGCGATGTAGTCGGCCTGGACGTATTCGATGTTGTAGCCGGCCTTTTTCAGCACCTCGCCCATGATCTGCGTGGTGATTAACTGGCCCGTCCAGTCGTGCAAGGTCAGGCGGATGGGGTCTGCGTTCTCCGCGGCTCGCACCGGCGTCCCCGCAAGGACGGTTGCGGCCAGCAAGGCGGACAGGATCGCTGCCGCCGGGCGGACATGTGTCATGGCTGGTTCCCTCTGTATGCGCTCTGGAGGCAGCGCCCGCCCTTGTCGGATCTCTTCGGCGCCGTCACAGGATCGTCACCTCGGCTGCCAAGCCTGTCAATGCATTTGAGGGATAAAATTGGCAAATACGACGGTAGATGTGGCTTTTTGAGATTGAATAACCGATATTACCACAAAAGCCACACAGATAACCAAACAGCCGGCCGTCTCCTGCACCATGACCTTCAGCAAGCGCCAGACCCTGATCCTGGAAAGCACCCGCCGCTCGGGCAGTGCCCGCATCGCCGATCTCGCGGCCGAGCTCGACGTCTCGCTGGAGACGATCCGCCGCGACATCCGCTCGCTGGTGGAGACCGGCGAGATCGTCAAGTCGCACGGGCTTGTCAGCCTGGCGCGGCAGGACATGGAGGCCCCGTTCGAGCGCCGCATGCGGGAAAACCTCGAGGCCAAGATCCGCATCGCCCGCCATGTCGCGGCCGGCATCGCCGACGGCGACAGCGTCATGATGGACACCGGCACCACGACGAGCGTGCTGGCGCGCGAACTGCGCGGCAAGACCGGCCTGACCATCGTCACCAACTCGTCCGACGTCGCAAGGACCCTGGCCACCGTGAACGGCAACAAGGTCTACATGGCCGGCGGCGAGTTGCACGGCGACAACGGCGCCGCCTTCGGCCGCTCGGCCATCGACTTCGTCTCCGCCTTCCGCGTCCGCCACGTGGTCATCTCCATCGCGGCCATCGATCCGGTGGGCGGACTGATGGACTACCACCTTGCGGAGGCGGACTTTGCCCGCACCGTGCTCGGCTGCGGCGAAACCCGCACGGTCATCACCGACCACAGCAAGTTCAACCGGCGCGCCCTGGTGCGGGTCGCCGGCTTTCCCGATGTCGACCGGATCGTCACCGACACGGCTCCGCCGCCGGAGATCGCCGAGCGCCTGCTGGCCGCCGGCACCGCGCTGGAAATCGCTGCGTAAGACGGCATCCCGGCACGGCCACGCCATTGCCACGGAACTGCCGTTTGCCGTCGCCCGGATTCTCCATTAGGAAACGGGCAACATCCTGCCCCTTCCATCCGGAGGCACTTTTCCATGGCCGACCTCATCGTCGATGGCGGACACCCGATCTCGGGCACCGTCATTCCGTCGGGCAACAAGAATGCCGTTCTGCCAATGCTCTGCGCCACCCTGCTCACCGACGAGCCGGTAACGCTGGAGAACGTTCCCGAGATCAGCGACGTCGCCAAGATCCTCGCCTATTTCGAAAGCATGGGCTCGACCGTGGCGCGCGCCGACGACGGCGCGACGCTGACCATCCGCCACGACTTCGAGGCCTTCCGCAGCGGCGAAGCGGACCTGCCGCTCGGCATCCGCTCCGCCGTGCTGCTGCTGGCGCCAGTGATGGTGCGCACCGGCACCCTGACATTCGACACCGATGCCAAGGGCTGCGCTCTCGGCCTGCGCGAGATCGATCCCCATCTGGAGATCATCGAGCAGTTCGGCGCCCGCATCGTCGCGACGCATCCTTACGACATCCGCCGTGAGAGCCAGCTCAAGGGCCAGGCGATCTGGGCCGATTATGCGTCGGTGACCGCGACCGAGACCTTCGCGATGATCGCCGCCACGGCGGAAGGCTCCTCCGTGCTGATGAACGCGGCCTCCGAACCGCATGTCCAGGCGCTATGCGAGATGCTGCGCTCGATGGGTGCGAAGATCGACGGCCTCGGCACCTCGCGCCTGAGCGTGAGCGGTGTCGAGCGCCTGTCCGGAACCCGCGTGCGGGTGCCCGACGATCATCATGAAGTCGCGACCTTCCTTGCCATCGGCGGCGTCACCGGCGGCCGTGTCACGGTGAAAACCGACGTCACCCCGCACATGACGCTGATCCTGCGCCAGTTCGCCAAGCTCGGGCTCCAGTTCGAGACGACCGACGATTCCATCACCGTCACCGGCTGGACCCGCGAGATCTCCCGCCCCTATACCCGCGAGATGCTGCCGAAGATCGAGGCCGCGCCCTGGCCCTACTTCCCGGCCGATCTGCTGCCGCAGGCCATCGGCGTCGCCGTCGGCTGCCACAGCGAGATCATGTTCTGGAACAAGATCTACGAGGGCGCCCTGGCCTGGAGTTCGGAACTGGCGAAGTTCGGCGCCCGCGTGCACCTGTCCGACCCGCACCGGCTGATCGTCTTCGGCGGCAACAACCTGCGGCCGGCGGAAGTCGAGGCGCCCTATATCATCCGCGTCGTCCTTGGCCTGTTCCTGGCGGCGATTCAGGTCGAGGGCCAGTCGACCATCCGCAAGGCCGACCCGATCCGCCGCGCGCATCCGCGCTTCGTCGAGAAGCTGACGGAGCTCGGCGCGCAGGTCCGCTGGGCCTGACGATACATTTGCGCGAAAGCGACCGTGCGTGTCGCTTTCGCGCATCTGGACATCCTCCCCATCGCCGTTAGCCTGCGAGGGCCGACGACCGCGCGATCAGGAGGACACGCGATGAAGCTTGCCGAACTCGAGACATTCGTGGTCGGCAATCCGCCGCCCGGCTTTGGCGGCCGCTATTTCGTCTTCGTCAAGCTCACCACGGCCTGCGGCATTGTCGGCTATGGCGAGATCTACGCGGCGAGCTTCGGCCCCGATGCGATGACGCACCTCGCCGAGGACGTGTTCGCCCGCTATCTGGAGGGTAGCGACCCCTTCGCCATCGAGGTCTTCTTCCGCAGGGCCTACGGCTCCGGCTTCACCCAGCGCCCGGATCCGACCATGTGCGGCGTCGTCAGCGGCCTCGAAATGGCTATGTGGGACATCGTCGGCAAGGCGCTCGGCAAGCCCGTCCATGCCCTGCTCGGCGGACGCGTGCACGAGCGGCTGCGCTCCTACACCTATCTCTACCCGAAGGCAGACGAGGACCACGCCGCCTTCTATGGCGATCCGGACTTGTCGGCCGAGCGGGCAGCCGAATATGTCGAGGAGGGCTTCACGGCAGTGAAGTTCGATCCGGCCGGCCCCTATTCCGTCCATGGCGGACGCCAGCCGGACCTGGACGACCTCGAGCGCAGCGAATTGTTCTGCCGCCGCATCCGCGAGGCCGTCGGCAACCGGGCGGATCTCCTGTTCGGGACCCATGGCCAGTTCACCGCGTCGGGCGCGCTGCGTCTTGCACGCCGGATCGAACCCTACGATCCGCTGTGGTTCGAGGAGCCGGTGCCGCCCGACATGCCGGAGGAGATGGCGAGGGTCGCGCGCGGAACGGCGATCCCGGTGGCGACCGGCGAGCGGCTTTGCACCAAATGGGAATTCGCCCGGCTGCTGTCGACGGGCGCCGCCTCGATCCTGCAGATGAATCTCGGCCGGGTCGGCGGGCTGCTGGAGGCCAAGAAGATCGCCGGAATGGCGGAGGCCTGGCATGCCCAGATAGCGCCGCACCTTTATTGCGGGCCCATCGTCGCCGCGGCGAACATCCAGCTCGCCGCCTGCTCGCCCAACTTCCTGATCCTGGAATCGATCCGCCGGTTCGACGGCTTCCATGCCGACATCCTGAAGGCGCCGCTGCGCTGGGAGAACGGCTATGTCACCGTGCCCGATGCGCCGGGCCTCGGCGTCGAACTCGACGAGGAGGTTGCCCGCGCACATCCCTACACAGGACGCGCGCTGCATCTGGACATGACCCAGCATCCGGTCGACCCCATCCGGGATCGCCGGTTTCCAAGGGACGGCGAAGCCTGATCAGCCGGCGCCGTTGAGGTCCCGGTCGAGCCTTGCACCGACGGACAGCACGTGCTCGTCATGGCCCTTGGCGCCGCCGATCATCAGCGCGCCGGGGCGGCCGCTGCCGGTACCGTGCGTCGGCATCGACATCGCGCAGGCATCGGCAAGGTTGAGCAACGAGGTGTTGCGCAGCATGGCCGCGTTGATGCGGTCGAAATCCGCCAGTGCCTCCGCGATGCTGGGCGGGCGGATCTGCAGCGTCGGGGCGACCATCGCATCGAAGCCCGACAGGGCCTCCGCCGTGCGCGCGATGACCTCGATGCGGGCAGCCCACGCCTCGGCCACTTCGTCGTCGCTCAGCGTCTCGCGGAACCGGATACGGGTCAGGACCCGCGGATCGCCGACGCTGACGAGCGTGTCGAGATGATCCTTGTAGAGCTCATGGGCCTCGGCGGAGACGAGAATCCTGTTGAGCGGCAACGCCTCGTGCAGAAAACCGAGATCGAGCGGCACGAGTTCGTGGCCTGCCTCGACGAGGCGCGCCTTGGCCGCCTCGAAATGACCGCGCGACCACTCGTCCAGCTCGTTGGTGAAGGCGTTCTCCGGCACCGCCAGACGGAGGCTGCCGGCCGGTGCCTCGACGCCCGGCGCATCGCCGCCGCTCACCACCTGATAGGCCGCCAGCATTGTGGCGAAATCGGTGGCCAGCGGACCGCAGGTATCGAAGGAGGCGGCCAGCGGATGCACACCGTCGAGCGGCACCTTGTCTTGGCTCGGCTTGTAGCCGTAGAGGCCGTTGATCGCCGAGGGAATGCGGATCGAGCCGCCGGTGTCGGTGCCGAGCGCGATGTCGCACAGGCCAAGGCCGACCGTTACGCCGCCGCCCGAGGTCGAGCCGCCGGGAATGCCGCCCTCCTCGAAGACGTTCGAGGGCGTGCCGTAATGCGGATTGATGCCGACGCCCGAATAGGCGAACTCGCTCATCGAGGTCCGGCCGAACGGCACGGCGCCCGCCGCCTTGATCCGCGCCACTACCGGGCAGTCCTCGGTTGCCGGCTCCCGGTCTTTCAAGAGGAGCGAGGCCGCCGTGGTGCGCTGGCCCGCCTCGTCATAGAGATCCTTCACCGACACGAGCATGCCGGCGAGCGGCAGCGGCCTGTCGGCGGCCGCGACAAGGGCCTCCGCTTCGGCCGCCGCCTGCAGGATGCGGGCGGGGGAGAACTCGGTGAAGATCGCCGATGCTGCGTCTCCCAGTGCCTCGACGCGTCTGATCGCGGCCCTGGCCTTCTCGACGATTTCACCCATTCACCTGTCTCCTCCTGTGCCGGCCGGCCCGTCCGCCGGCGGCAATCCTCCCGCGACCGTTGCCTCAGGCGACGATCGGCAGGACCGTGATCTCGTAGCTGTGACCGATGCTGCGGCCGAGCACCGGGTCGCGAAGTTCCATCCTGAACGCTGCCGCCGGCCGTACGCCGCCGATGGCACCGAGCGTTCCGCACAACATGGCGGCGCAGTCCCCCCGCGCGCAGGCGGCATCCAGCCCAGAGCCCTCGATCAGATCGGCGAGCGGGCGGATCGAGCCGACCTTGCCATCCTGATAGGGGATCCAGTCACCGGCCGCATCCTCCTTGATCCAGGAGCGCAGTTCAAGCGCGTCGAGATGGCCGGCGACCTCTTCGAACAGCCAGAGTTCGCTGGCCACCGGCTTGGCGCAGGCCTGCTTGGAGAGCGCCACGGAATGGGCTTCGAGGTCGCGGTCCGTATGGTCGGAAGCAAGACCGATATGAAGCACGCCGCCCATTGCCAGAAGGAAGGGCTCGACCTCGCCGGACGTGCCGCCGCCGACCACCTGGATGCGGCCTTCCTGGGTGAGGAGATCTGCGGCAGTGCGATAGTAGAGGGGCACGGTGGACGGGGGCGCGACGCCGATTTCGGCCAGTTCCTCGATGTGATGGCGGATCGCCTCGGGATCGCGTCCGGTCCAGCCGGCGACGGTCAGGTCGGCAACGTGGGCGAAAAGCGGCGCACCGTTAAGGGTGAACTCCATGGGAAGCTCCTTGAAAAGGGGAAAGGGCCTGCGCCTGCGCCGGATCAGAGCGATCCGGGCAGGAACAAGGCGATTTGCGGGAAGGCGATGAGAGCGGCGACCATGGCGAGCATGACCAGGACGTAAGGGATGCAGCCGAGCATCACCTCGCTCAGCGAGCCGGATTTGCGCGCGCCCTGCACCACGTAGAGATTGAGCCCGACGGGCGGCGTGATCAGCGCCATTTCCACCAGAACGATCATCATCACGCCGAACCAGACCTTGTCGTAGCCGAGCCCGACCATGATCGGCACGACGATGGGAATGGTCGCAACCATCAGCGACAACGTCTCGATGAAGAAGCCGAGCACGATATAGAGGACGATCACCACCAGAAGCGTGCCGAAGGGCGACAGGTTCAGGCTGTCGAAGAGACCCTGCAACTCGCGGCCAAGCCCGGCCGAGGCCAGCGTGAAGTTGAGGAAATAGGCACCGGCGATGATCAGCATGATCATCGCGGTGATGCGCACGGTGCCGAGCAGGCTTTCCCGCATCATGGGCAGGGAGACGCCGCCATTGACGGCAGCGATCAGCAGCGCCATCGCGACGCCGACGGCCGCCGACTCCGTCGGCGTTGCCCAGCCCGCGTAGATCGACCCGATCACCACGGTGAACAGGATGAAGATCGGCACCAGCTGGACGAGTGCCGCGAACCGCTCGCCCCAGCCGAAGCTGCGGCTCGGCCCGCCGAGCGAGGGCCAGATCTTGCACAGGACCGCCGTCACGATCATGAAGGCAACCGCCATCAGCAGGCCCGGCAGAAGACCGGCCAGGAACAGGCGCGGGATCGAGGTCTCGGTGAGGAAGCCGTAGACGATCAGGTTGATCGACGGAGGAATGAGGATACCGAGCGTGCCGCCGGCGGCGATCGCCCCGGAAAACAGCTTGGGGTCGTAGCCGAGCTTCTCCGCCTGGGGCATCGCCACGGTGGCAACCGTCGCCGCGGTCGCCACAGAGGAGCCCGAGGTCGCGGAGAACATGGTCGCCGTGCCGATATTGGCATGGACCAGCCCGCCCGGCAGCCAGGACACCCATTTGTCGAGCGAGCCGTAGGTTCTCTCGGCGATGCCGCCGCGCACCAGGATCTCTCCGAGCAGCACGAAGAAGGGAATGGCGATCAGCGTAGCGGAATCGGAGGCCGACCACACCACCTGGCCAAGGCCGCGGATCAGCGGAAAGACCGAGAAGAACTCGGAAATTCCGAAGCCGAGCAGGAACAGGACGATGCCGACCGGAATGGACAGCGAAAGCAGTCCGAGCAGGGCGATGGCGACGCTTCCGATCATTTGCCCTCCTCCGCTTCGCCGCGCGCGCCGATCATTGCATCGGCGCTCCGGAAATCGCCGCGCAGCACCGTCGCCAGCGCCAGCAGGACCAGAAGGCAGGAGGAGATGGCGAACCACACCCAGCCGGAGAACCAGACCGCCTGCGGGATCCACAGAGGCGTCTCCAGCGCCGTGTTGGCCCGCGAGCCCCTGACCAGGGTCTTCTCCAGCACCGGCCAGGCCTGATAGGCGATGATGCAGACCGTGCCCGCGGCAATGCTCATCGCGAAGATGTCGAGCCACGCCCGTCCGCGCGTCTGCAGCTTCTGGCGGACGAGATCGATGCGCACATGCGCAAGCTCGGTCAGTGCATAGGACAGGCCCCAGCTTGCAACCGCCGCCATCACGTAGCCGGAGATCTCGTCGGACCCGCCGAAGGAGCGGCCGAACTGTCTCAGCGTGATGTCGGCGATCACGAAGCCCGCCGTCGCCAGCACGACGATGCCGACCAGCAGGGCAAGCCAGGAATTCATGCGGCGGAGGGCCGCGGCAAGATTGTCCGTCATGTCGCGGCCCCCTCTTGGATCACGCTATCAGTTGACGGTAACGCCGGTGGTCTGGCCGACGCTGTCGTTCCAGCGCCTCACCCAGTCCGCGCCGGCGCGCTCTGCCCACTCCGGCAGAACGGTCTCGGTCAGGATCTTGCGTGCAGCGGCGACATCCGCCTCGCTCGCTTCGACCAGCTTCATGGAGGCCGGCTTGCCGGCCGGGCACTCGCCGTTGCCGGTCAGGCAGGCGGTGTCGGTGGCGACGGAGGCCGCCACGGAATCCCAGGCCGGCGTCTCGAACTTCTCCTTGATCTGGGTCTCGATCAAGGCGCGGGTCTCTTCCGGCAGGGCGTTCCAGCGGTCGAGGTTGACGGCGGTAACCACCGAGTCCCAGCCGCCGAGCGGCAGGTTCATCAAGGTGTCGGTGACTTCCCACCAGCCGGCGCTGTAGCCCGAACCCGAACCGGTGACGGCGCAGTCGATGACGCTGCGCTCCAGCGCGCCGGGCACTTCCGAGAAGGCAACGTTGACGCCCTCGGCGCCCAGCGCCTCGAGGAACTTCGTCGTCATGCGGCCGGAGCCGCGGATCTTCTTGCCCTTCAGATCGGCGAGCGAGGAGACATCGCCCTTGCAGAACACGACCTGCGGCGGATACGGCGCGATCGCCAGCACCTTGGCATTGAAGCGCTGCTCGTAGATGTCCTCGACCATCGGCCGTGCGGCCGCGACCATGGCGCGGGCCTCGTCGGCGGTCGTGGCGATCAGCGGCACATCAAGGCCTTCCAGCTCCGGGGCATCGCCGACCGCGTAGTCGGCAACGGTCATGCCGATGTCGAACACGCCGTCGCCCAGCATGCGGAACACGTCGCCGCCCTGGATGCCCATCTGGTTGTGGGTGGTCATCTGCACCTCGATACCGCCGTTCGACGCGGCCGGCAGGGTCTCCGTCCAGAACGGAGCCTCGAACTTCTGGTGCAGGGGAAGGTTGGACCAGCTGCCGACAACGGACAGCGTTTCCGCCGAAGCGGGGGCGAATGCGGTAAACGACAGGGCCGTGGCCGCGAGCAGGCTGGAGGCAATGCGCTTCATGTGGGACTCCTCTGGTTTTCGTTCACTTCGAAGCGGGCCAGACGCCGCCGAGCGTGAATTCGGCAGCATCGGCAGAGAGATCGGTCACCAACATGTGGCCGGGCTCATGGGTGATGGCGATCTCCGGGCGGGCCTGGCGGATCGCCATCTGCGGGGTCACGCCGCAGGCCCAGAACACCGGGATTGCACCGGGAGCAAGCTCCGGAACTTCGCCGAAATCAGGTTTCATCAGGTCGGCGATGCCGATGCCGGCCGGATCGCCGATATGCACCGGCGCACCATGCGCCAGCCGGTAGCGGTCGGACAGCAGTACCGCCTGGATCGCGTCGGAAGGATGGAAGGAGCGCATCGACACCACCAGCGGTCCGCCGAACGGGCCGCTCGGCGCCGCCTGCAGGTTGGTGATGTACATCGGCACGTTCTTGCCGCCCTCGAAATGCGGCAGCGGAATGCCGGCCCGCACGATCGCCGCCTCGAAGGAGAACGAGCAGCCGAGCACGAAGGAAACGAGGTCGTCGCGCCACACGTCCGAGAGGTTCGGCACCGGGGTATAGCCCTCCTCGCCGGCACGGAACACTCGATATCCGGACACGTCGGTGCGGATATCGAGATCGGCCCCCAGCGAGGGAATGCCCGGATTGCCGGGCTCGGACATGCCGATCAGCGGACAGGGCTTGGGATTGAGCGTGCAGAAGCGCAGGAAGTCGCCGGCAAGCGCGGCCGGCAGGATCGCAAGGTTCCCTTGCAGGCATCCCTGGCCGTAGCCGGCGGTCGGGCCGCGGAACCGACCCTGTCTGATGCTGACGCGAAGTTCGGCGGGAGACAGACCACGGAAGGCATCCGATCCGGATGCGGTGCGGTCAAGGGCGACAGATGCAGGCACGCTGGCAACCTCCTCACGTTACCTCGTGAGGATTGCCAGTCGTTATGATCTTGTCAAGTTATCGATATAAGATTTTTATGATCTTCTTTCAAGATCATTTTGATCACATGCACGCGCGACGGCCGCAACCTCTTCTCCCACCTCCCGATTCCGGTCCGGCATATAGGCGACGACGAACCGCAACGCGCTGAGCCGGGCCTCTTCCACGACCTTCAACGGCCGGATCCGCGAGCGAAAAAGATCGGCCTCGGCAATACGCACCGGCAGCACGCCGATGCCGAACCCGTCGGCAACAAGATGCAGGACCGTCGACAGGCTGGCCGATCCGTGCAGGTCGGGCGGCGGCAGGTCCGGCGCGGCAAGCAGCCCCTCGAGCTCCCGAAACGGCGGCGTGCCCTTGGGAAAGGAGACGATGGTCTGCCGGGCCAGGTCGGTCAGCGTCAGCGGCTCGCCCGCCTCCGCATCCGCGCCTTCCTTGTCGGAGGCAGCCCCGTACCAGCCGAGCGGCTGGCGCTGCAGCGGCACCACGGCCGCCCCGCTCGGAACGCTCTCGCGCAGCATGATGGCGACATCCAGCCCGTCGTCGGCCAGCGCCAGGCCGAGTTCTCGCGAGGTATCGACCGACAGTTCGAAGCGAACCCGCTGATGGGCGCTTTTCAGCTGGTTGAGCAATTCGCTCAAGATCGTATGGACGATGGTCTCGGCAACGCCGATGCGGATCGTGCCGCTCAGCCCGCCGGGCCGCGTGATCTCCTGAATCAATCGGTCCCGCGCTGCGCTCAGCCGCTGCGCCTCCTCCAGGAAGCGGCGCCCGACCGGCGTCAGGCGGACCTGGCGGCGGCCACGGTCGAACAGTTGGATGCCGAGGCGCTTTTCCAGCGCCAGGACCCGGTTCGAGATCGCCGACTGCGAGAGCCCGTATTTCGCCGCAGCGGCGCGAAACCCGCCCGCCCGGACGATATCCTGGAGGATTTCCACGTCCTTCAGCTCGAACACGTCAGTTCCTCCCTCGGCCGCGTCCAACGCGCGGACGGCGCATCCTCGTGGAACGCCGGAGCGGATTCAAGCGCCGCGCAGATCGCCCTCGCCGGCCGAACCTCCCGGCCTTGCGCTGGCAATGCCGGCTCGGAATGAATATCGTGCCGCAACCTGCCCGCCGCACCCGAACACCGGGCGCCCCACCGCGAGATCGGCACTCATGACATCCGACCAGCTCGTCGCCTTCGCCACCTTCGCCTTCGTCGCCTCGGTGACGCCAGGCCCCAACAACGTGCTGCTGACGGCCATCGGCGGTTCTGCCGGCTTTCGCAAAGGCATGCCGACCCTGTGGGGCATCGTCTTCGGCTTCGCCGCGATGATCTTCGCCCTTGCCGTCGGCCTCGGCGGCACGGTCTTCACCCTGCCTCATGTGATGGACGCGATCCGCATCGTCGGCCTCGTCGTGCTCCTGTGGCTCGCCTGGAAGATCGGCTCGGCCCCGGTCGGCAGGTCGGAGGGCACGACGGCGACAGAGGGCAAGCCGGTGGAGCGGCGCGGCAGCTTCGTCGGCGCCGCCCTGTTCCAGTGGGTCAACCCCAAGGCCTGGCTGATCGCCGCCGGCGCCATCGGCACCTACATGCATCCCGGCAGCGGCAGCGTGCTGCAGCAGGCCGGCATTCTCGCCGGCGTCTTCATCCTTGCCGCTGCCCTCGGCTGCCTGCCCTGGCTCGCATTCGGCGCGGCCGTCGGCGAGCTTCTCAAGCAGCCGCGCGCGGCTCGCCTCTTCAATATCGCGATGGCGGTGCTGCTCGTCGCCTCGATGATCCCGGTCGTTCTCGACGCCGGGTGATCCGGGGAGGCGAGACCGCCTCCCCGTCACCTCGGATCAGAGCCCGCGCCCCATCGCCGTGGACAGCCGGCGCGCGAAGGCGACCGGATCCGCCGGTACCTCGCCGTCAAGGATCAGCGCCTGGTCGAGCAGCAGCCAGGCGGTATCTGCAAGCTTGCCCTTGTCGCCGCTGCCGGCCAGCGCCGAGGAAAGACGCGACAGCAGTTCGTGCGAAGGGTTGAACTCCAGCACCGGCGCAAGGCGCGCACGCCCGTCGCCCTGCCGCGACATCAGCTTCTCGAACTGCCGGTCGGGCCCATGCTCGGGGGCGACGAGGCAGACCGGGCTTTCGGCGAGCCGCGAGGAACTGCGCACCTCCGATACCCGCTCGCCGAGCGTCTCCTTCAGGAACGCGGTGACCAGTCCGATATCGGTATCGCCGGCCTCGGCCTTCTTGTCGGCATCGGACTTCGCCTCGCTGACAGGGATGCTATCGAGCTCCGCTGCCCCTTGTGTGATCGAGCGGAACGGCTTGCCCTCGAAGCCTTCCACCATCTGCACCCAGAACGCATCGACCGGATCGGAGAGGTACAGCACCTCGACGCCGCGGGCACGGAAGCCCTCCAGATGCGGGCTGGCGGCAATCGCCTCCTGGCTCGCGCCGGTCGCGTAATAGATCTGGGTCTGGTTTTCCTTCAGGTCCGCCACATAGTCGGACAGCGAACGCCAGCTCTGCCCGTTGTCGCGGCTGCTGCGGAAACGGGCGAGGCCGAGGAGCTTTTCCTTGCGCTCGAAGTCCTCGTAGATCCCTTCCTTCAGCACCGGGCCGAAGGTCTCCCAGACCTTCTCATAGGCAGCGGCATCGCTTTCCGACAGTTTCTGCAGGTCCCCGAGCAGCCGGTTGGTCACGCCCTTGCGGATCGCATCCAGCACCGGATTGTGCTGCAGCATCTCGCGCGACAAGTTTAGCGGCAGGTCGGAGGAATCGATGACGCCGCGCACGAAGCGCAGCCACGCCGGCAAGAGGTCGACGTCGTCGGCGATGAACACCCGGCGGACATAGAGCTTCACCCGTCCCTTGCGGTCGGGGTCGAACAGGTCGAACGGCTTCATCGACGGCACGAACAGCAGCACGGAATATTCGTGCCGCCCTTCCGCCCGGTAGTGGACGGTCATCGCCGGCTCGTCGAACTGTCCCGACACATGGCCGTAGAACTCGCGATACTCCTCCTCGCCGATCTCGGACTTCGAACGCGTCCACAGCGCGGTGCCGTCGGCAAGGCGGCGCGGCTCGCTCTCCTCACCGTCCTCCGCTGGCGGCACGGCCAGCGTGATCGGCACCGGCACATGCGCGGAGTAGGCGCGCACGATCCGCTCGATGGTGGCAGGCCGCGCATAGGAGGCGGCATCGTCCTTGAGATGCAGGATCACGCGGGTTCCGCGCGCGGGCACGTCCGCATCGTCCCCGGCCGGCTCCACCGTGAAGGCGCCGAGCCCATCCGAGCTCCACTGCCAGGCCTCGCTGCTGCCCGCGGCCCGGCTCACCACGTCCACCTTCTCCGCCACCATGAAGGCGGAATAGAAGCCGACGCCGAACTGGCCGATCAGCGCCGTCCCGTCCTTGCCCTCGCCCAGCCGGTCCATGAACGCCTTGGTGCCGGAGCGGGCAATGGTGCCGAGATTGTCGATCAGCTCCTGCCGGGTCATGCCCGAACCGTTGTCGGACACCACCAGCCTGCGGCCCGCTTCGTCCGCCTCAAGGCGAATGCCGAACTCCGGATCCTCGCCCAGAAGCGCAGGATCGGTGAGAGCGGCATGCCGCAATCGCTCGCACGCATCGGCCGCGTTGGAAATCAGCTCGCGAAGGAAGATGTCCTTGTTGGAGTAGACCGAGTGCACCATGAGATGGAGCAACCGCGCGACCTCCGCCTGGAAGGCGTGGCTCTGCGGCGCCTCGGTGCCTGCCCCTGTCGTGTTCGGCTCGCTACTCATTGGTTCTGACTGCCCCGTACGCTCGTAAATGTCTGAGGGTGAAACGCCGTCGCGCCGGACCGGACCGGCAGATGCTAAGGCGGCTGAGATATCGGCTTGCGATGCGGCGAAATCAAGCACCCTGGCCGCCGGCGGGGCCCGCCGCAGGACCGGACGGCGAAGATCCGGGCCACACGCCTTCCTCCTGCGCCACGCGCTTGAGCAGCGACGGCCGGTCGGTGACGATGCCGTTGACGCCCATCCGGATCAGCCGGCGCATCTCCTCTTCCTCGTCGATGGTCCACACATGCACGGCAATGCCCCTGGCGTTGCAGTGTCGCACGAAACCGGAGGTGGCGAGCGGGACGCCGTATTGCGAAAGCGGGATCTGCGCGCAGGCGACGTCGGGCGCGGGCACCGGCATGCCCCAGGCGCCGAAGCGCAGGGCGGTCACCGCGCGCGGCCCGCTGCTGAGGCAGACCCTGTCGCCGAAACGGGCGCGGACCGCACGCAGCCTCGTATCGGAAAACGAGGCGATGCAGACCCGTTCCAGGCACGCCATGCGCTCCAGCAGGTCGAGCGTAGGCTGCAGCGCCTGGTCGGTCTTGATGTCGATGTTGAAGCGCATCTCCGGAAAGCTTTCCAGCGCTTCGGCAAGGGTCAGCAGCGGCTCGCCGCCCTGCATGCGCACGCCGGCCAGATCCGACATGACCAGCGAGGAGACGACGCCCTGCCCGTCCGTCGTGCGCTCCAGCGTATCGTCGTGAAAGACGACCACCCGCTCGTCGCGCGAGGCCTGCACATCGATCTCGATATAGCGGTAGCCGAGTTCGGCCGCGGCGGAAAACGCCTGCCGGCTGTTCTCCGGGTTCTCCAGCCCGCCGCCGCGATGGGCGAGCGCGTGGAACCCCGGCTCTGCCAGATAGGGATGCACGAACCCCTTCGACCGCGCCGCGCTCATGCCCAGCGCCCGTCGGGATCGAGCGCGATCCGCCGTCCCAGCCGGGCAGAGGCATGCGCCGCCTCGATGAGGCCGATCACCTGCGCCGCCGAGGCCATGGTCACCGGGACCTCGCCTCCGGTCTCGATGGCCTGCCGCATGCGCTCGTAGAAGGTCAGCCAGCGCCCGCGCTCGCAGGGAACCGCGCGGCGGCTTCCGTCCGGGGCAACGATCTCGCCCTGCTGCACCTCCGGCTCGACGCCGAACTGCGGATCGAAAGGCGTCACGCCGGCCTTCAGCTGATCTTCCTGCACGTCGAGCCCCTGCTTGCGGAACGTGCCAAGGATCCCTTCGATGCGGAACCGGTCGCGCGGCGCGGCAGCAATCAGCGAAACGCCGAGCGACAGCCGCATTCGGCCCAGCCCCATCAGCAGCTCGAACCCGTCATCCGTCACGCCGCCCTGCCGCTGGGTGAAGACATCCGCCTGGAGCCAGTCCGGCATGCCGACCAGTTGCAGCGCCTGGTCGACGAGGTGGGAGCCGAGATCGTAGAGATTTCCGGAGGCCGGCGCCGGCCGGTCGCGCCAGCGGTCCGCCACCTGCGGCCGGAACCGGTCCCACACGAGACGCAGCGCCGCCACCTCGCCCAGCTCGCCGCTCTCCAGCAGGCGCCGTGCGGTCAGGAAATCGCTGTCCCAGCGGCGGTTGTGATAGACGGCGAGCTTGAGGCCCTTCTCGCCCGCAAGCGCCGCCAGCTGCTCCGCCTCGGCGCGGGTCGGCGTCGCCGGCTTGTCGACGACCACATGGCGGCCTGCCTCGAGCGCGGCGCGCACCTGCGGGACATGCAGCACGTTCGGGGTCACGATGACGACGAGGTCGATGTCGGACCGCGCCAGCAGTGCGCCAAGATCGGGAACAACGGCCGCTTGCGGGAAGTCTGCCTCGACCTCCTCACCTCGCGAAGTCGCCACCGCGGCGACCTCCATGCCGGCAGCGGCAACGAGCGGTGCGTGCAGATACCGCCCCGCCGCTCCATACCCAGAAAAGCCGACCCGCAGGCCCATGTCGCTCCACTCCCGTCTCGCCTCGCGCCGGGATCTTGGGAAAAAGCACCGCCAAGGGCAACCCGCCAGCCGGTTTTTGCCGTGCTGATTGACCTCGATGTCGGATTGGGCTGCAATCGCAGAACGGTGAAGGACAGGCACTATCGGCTGGACGGGCAGCGCGCCCGCGGCTAGTTCACACCGTCCGACCGCAGAAGGAACCTGTTCATGCGCCTCCTGCAGGGCATCGCCCTCATCGCATGTCTCGGCATCGCGCAGATGCTCGGCGCTGCGTCCGCCCTTGCCGCGGAGCGGCTGGCTCTGGTCATCGGCAATGGCGGCTATTCCGGCGCTGCCATGACGCCGCTGAAGAACCCGGTCAACGACGCGGCGCTGATCGCCGATACGCTGCGCCAGGCCGGCTTTGCGGTCGAGACGGTGCTCGACGCGGACCTGCGGACCATGAAAGGGGCGGTCCGAGACTTCACCAGGCGCCTTGGGGAGGCCGGCGAGGGCTCGATCGCAGCCGTCTATTATTCCGGTCACGGCTTCCAGGCCGGAGGGCGCAACTATCTTGCTCCCATCGGCGCGGACCTGCAGGACGAGGTGGATGCGGAATTCGAGGCCCTTGCCGTGGACTGGGTGCTGTCCGCGGTCGAGGACGCGCACAAGGGCGCCAACATCGTCATTCTCGACGCCTGCCGGAACACCGCGCTCAGCCGCTCCGTCGGCGCCGGCGGGCTCGCCCTGCTGAACAGCACGCCGCGCGGCAGCTTCATTTCCTTCGCCACCGCCCCCGGCAGCACGGCAGCCGATGGCGCCGGTCTTAACAGTCCCTACACCTCGGCCATCGCCGCCGAACTGCTGACGCCCGGCCGCAGCATCGAAGCCGTTTTCAAGGCGGTCCGCCTGCGTGTGGTGGAAGCGACCGGCGGCGACCAGGTGCCCTGGGATCACTCCTCGTTGACCTCGGAGATCGTCTTCGTGCCCGATGCGGCGGCCGGTGGGCCCGCAGCGATCGCGAGCGCGGCACCTGGCTCCGACGTCCAGCTCGAGCTGCAGCTGTGGAACGACGTGAAGGACAGCGGCTCGGCCGACCAGATCCGCAGCTATCTCGACCGTTTCCCGAACGGCGCCTTTGCCACGCTCGCGAAAACCCGCCTGGAGGAGGCCGAGACCGGCAGCGGAGACGACAGGATCGGGCAACTCTTCGCCCAGCTCGCCAGCCGCTCGCTGATCGTCGACACCCCGACCCAGCCGCACGAATTCTACTCGAACGCCCGTCTCAAGGAGATCCGCGGCGACTATCCCGGTGCGCGGCAGGACTACCTCAAATATTTCGCCTTCGGCATGCCGCAGGTCGACCCGCATCTGCGCTTCCAGTCGGTGCTGCGGGTGCAGGAAGGACGGGCCGGCGCGCTGGAGATCTACCGCTCCCTGTCGCAGGGACGGAACGATCCCACCACGCTGTTCGCCGAAATCCTGCTGGAGGAGCGCGACGAGCGCGTCCGCCGGCTCGGTGCGTTCCTGGACGCCTATCCGGACTTCTCGCCGGCGCTCTATGCCCTGTCCCAGGACTACAGCCAGACGCGGCTCGGCCAGCAGTCGGCGACCGACAAGGCGCGCGAGCGCGATCTCCTCGACCGCTTCATGGCCGCCGTCGAGGACGGCCGCTTCCTTGGCTACTATCTCGACCAGCAGATGGCCGCCGAGCAGGTCGAGGACGCCAGGACCCGCCTTGCTGCCCTCTCCTTCATCAACCCGGCGGCGCTCGCCAACCCGGTACGCCTCAACGCCATGCGCTCCAACCAGGGCTGGATGCTGACCCTCGCGATCGCCGACCGGACACGGGAGATCTTCGTGAAACTGCCGGGCGGCGAACCGCGCTCGACCGGCTTCGTCAATGGTGCGGTCGATCCCTCGACCGGCGCACCGATCCCCTATCCGGCCTTCGAGCTTCCCGGAAATGCCGGCGATACCGCCATCGAGGTGAGCTATCTCGACATCCATGGCGAGATGCAGGGCCCGTTCTCCGTCAGCTTCACGCCGGGCGATGCGCTCGTCTCGGGCCAGAAGGACATCCTCGAGCGGCTGAGCACCGGATGGCTCGCCTTCCGCGACTGGGACGGCCGCAAGCTGCTCTATTTCACCCACCTGATCAGCTATCGCTGCGCGATCCAGGAAGTCCGCTACGCCCTCGACAGCGACACCCCGAACCAGGTTTTCGATACCGGTCCTTGCGATCCGGACAACCCGCACGCCATCCCGGCGTCCGGGCCCGGCTCCACCGTCCATGTCGACATTCCCGCCGCCACCTCCTTCGTCTCGGTGGAGCTGTTCTATCGCGACGGCACTCGGTCCGGCGTCAAGCGCTTCGACGCCGGCCAATGATGCAAGTGCCCGACCGCAGGCCAGATCACGGGAGACGCAAGTGACGATGCGGCCCGAACGTCGGGGCGGATGGCAGCTGGAGGTCGCGGCCGTCGTCCTTGCCTCGCTGCTCGCCCTGCTCGCGGCCTCGCGGCTCGACCCGCTTGCCGGAGACATCGCCGTTTCCTTCGCACCCTCGCCGCCGAGCGAAACCCTGTCCCAGATCGTCGTCGCCGTGGTGACGGAAGACACGCTCGCCACCTTCCCCTATCGCTCGCCCATCGACCGGGAGTTCCTTGCAAGCCTCGTCAGACGCCTTGACGAGGCGGGAGCTGCCGCTGTCGGCATCGACATCCTGCTCGACCAGCCAAGCCTGCCGCACAAGGACAAGGCGCTGTTCTCCGCCATCGACGACGCCTCCCTTCCCGTCGTGCTCGCCTATGCCACCGCAGCCGACGGGCTGACCGATCGGCAGGCCGCGTTCGCCGCAAAGAATGTCGCCAGCCGCAGGCACGGGCTGATCGCCCTGCCGCGCGACGAGATCGACGGCGTCGTCCGCCACCTGCCGCGAGAGCGGTCCGAACACGGCGAGACCACACGCACTTTCACGCAGGCTCTGGCGGAGGCAGCCGCAGCGAACCGCGACAGCGCGAACGGGACGCGATCCCGCATCCTCTACGGCAATGGCGCGCAGGCACCGGAGAACGGCGCGCCCGGTCCCTTCGCGCTCTATCCCGCACATCTCGTACCGCTGCTCCCGGACGCGTGGTTCGCCGGCAAGATCGTCCTTGTCGGCACGGACCTGCCGACCATCGACCGGCACCCAACGCCGATGGTCGCTGGCCGGGGCAGCGCCGCCGGTACCATTCCCGGCGTCGTCATTCACGCGCATATCCTTGCCCAGCGCCTTGCCGGGCTCTCGCTGCCCGCCTCGCCGCCCTGGCTGCGGATCGCGGCGACCCTGGCGCTTGCCGGCCTTGCCGCGCTGGCGCTTTCGCTGCCCTTCCCTCCGCGCCGGCTGGTCCTGCTGCTGGCCCTCGGCCTTGCCGCCTATGCGGGCCTGGCCGCCTGGCTTGTCGCCAGCGGCACATGGCTGCCGCCGCTGGTCGCCCCGCCCCTTGCCGCGCTTGCCACCGCCGGCCTGCTCGCCTGGCGGCGATGGCAGACGGAGCGCTCGGAGCGGGCGTTCCTGCGCCTTGCCTTCTCCCGCTATGTCAGTCCCCCGGTGGTGGAGCGCATTGCCAGCGGGCGGCTGGCGCTGGAACTCGGCGGCGAGAAGCGCAAGGTCACCTACCTCTTTACGGATCTGGAAGGCTTCACCAGCCTATCGGAGCAGCTCGAACCCTCCGCCCTGACCGACATCCTCAACCCCTATCTCGACGAGATGTGCCGGCTGATGACCGAGCACGGGGCAACCATCGACAAGATCATCGGCGATGCCGTCGTCGGCTTTTTCGGTGCACCCGACGACGATCCGGAGCAGGAGGCTCATGCTGTCGCCCTTGCCCTTGCTCTCGACGATTTCGCGCAAGGTTACCGGCTCAAGGTCGCCGCTCGCGGCATCCATCTCGGCGCGACCCGGATCGGCCTGCACACAGGGGAGGCGGTGATCGGCAATTTCGGCGGCAGCCGCTTCTTCGATTACACCGGCATCGGCGACACGGTGAACACGGCCGCGCGGCTGGAAGGCGCCAACCGGTTCCTCGGCACCCGCATCCTGATGAGCGAGACCGTGGCCGCCCGCTGCCCGGCAAGCGACTGCCGACCGGCGGCCGATCTCGTTCTCAAGGGGCGCAGCGCTCCCCTGCCCTGTTTCGAGCCTCTTGCGGCCCGCCAGCGGGACCCGGCATGGCGCTCCGCCTATCGCAAGGCCTTCGCGGCGATGCGCGCCGGCGATGCCAATGCCGCGAGCCTTTTCGAGGCCTCATTGCAGCTACGGCCCGACGATCCGCTGGCGCTGCTGCATCTTCGCCGCTTGCAGGCCGGCGAGAGCGGGGCCACACTGGTTCTCGAGGGCAAGTGAGGCAGACGAGGACATCTTCGCGCTCGCAAGAAGACTGCCAGCGCGAAGGCTGCCAGCGTGAAGGCTGGATGAACACGAGACCCGGGACCACCATGCGCCAGACCGCCCTTTGCCTCGGACTTGGCCTGCTCGTCAGCCTCGGCCCGGCCGCAGCGCTCGCCGACTATGTCGTCATCGCCGCCAGCGGCGTATCCGGCAGCTATTCCGCCGGAACCGAGATCGCCGACGACCGGCAGATCGACCTGCCCCAGGGCGCAAGGCTGACCCTGATCGAGCGCAGCGGCCGCATGGTCACGCTTGAGGGGCTGTTTTCCGGCACGGTTCCCGCGCCGGGCGAGAGCGGCGAAAGCGAAGCCCCCTCCACCGGATGGGATGCCCTCAAACGGCTGGTCGGTTCGGCCGAAGCCAGTTCCACAGTGCTCGGCGCGGCGCGCGCCAGCGCCGGCGACATCCCCCCGCCTCCGGGCGTCTGGGACCTCAGCACCGACAGCTCGGGTCCCCGCTGCGTCCGCAAGGGCGAGCTGACCCTGTGGCGCAAGCAGGCGGACGAGGGTCAGACCGTCTCGGCCAGAAGTGCCGCCGGCCGTCACGACGGCATCGTCTGGAAGGAGGGCGAGAACCGCCTCACCCTGCCCGATGACATGGCCATGGAGGACGGCCGCATGGTCGTCTCCATTGCCGGTGAGCTTCGGGATTTCGAGCTTTCGGTGATGCCGCAGACGCTTGCCGGCGCGCCTGCGGGACAGTTGCTTGCCTGGCTGGCGGAGCAGGACTGCCGCCGGCAGGCGCTCGCGCTGATCGCGCGCCTGCATGCAGGCGAGACGGTAGACTGAGCCGGCAAGCACCGGTTCAGGCCGTTGCCGCCAGCCGGCGCGGACGCCCGCTCTTCAGCAGGATCAGCACGATCACCGCGATGTTGAGCATGTTCCAGGCGATGCCGTTGAGGAACGCCGCCTGGTAGGACGCTGTCAGGTCGTAGATCCAGCCCGACATCCAGCCGCCCAGCGCCATGCCGACGATGGTGGCGGTGATCACCGCGCCCACCCGGCGCCCGGCCTCGCGAGCGGGCAGGTATTCGCGCACGACGATGGCATAGCTGGAGACGATGCCGCCCTGCGACAGGCCGAAGATCAGAGACACCATGTAGAGCGAGGCAAGCCCGTCATAGGGAATGTAGAGGAACAGCGCGAGGCACTGCAGCACGGCGCCGATCAGCAATGTCCGCAAGCCGCCGATCTTGTCGGCCAGCACGCCGGAGATCAGCCGGCTTGCAATGCCTCCGGCCAGCATCAGGGACAGCATCTCCGCCCCGCGCGCCACCCCGTAGCCGAGGTCGACGCAATAGGCGACGATATGCACCTGCGGCATCGACATGGCGACGCAGCAGCCGAGCCCGGCAAGGATCAGCAGGAACTGCAGGGCACCGGGCGACAGCGGCGTCGTGCGCACCGGCGGCGGCGGCTCGACATGCCGGCCGCCAGTTACCATGTGCGGCGCCGGGCGCCGCAGCAGGAAGGCCATCGGCACCAGCACGGCGAGGCAGACGCAACCTGCGAGAATATAGGCGCCGCGCCAACCGTAGTCGGACATCGCCGCCTGCAGCACCAGCGGCCATATCGCTCCGGCGAAATAGTTGCCCGAAGCGGTCGCGGCCACGGCCAGTCCTCGGCGCTTGGCGAACCAGTGAGAGACATCCGCCAGCAGCGGACCGAAGGTCGCCGCCGAGCCGAAGCCGATCATGGCGCCTTGCAGCACGGTGAAGATCCAGATCGAGCTCGCCTGCGAGGCCAGCAGGAACCCCGAGCCCAGCAGCACGGATGCCAGCGCCAGAGGCACCATCACGCCGAGGCGGTCGACGAAGCGGCCGATGAAGAGATTGCCGAGCGCGAAGCCGATCATCGTCGCCGTGTAGGGCAGCGAGGCGTCCGCCCGGTCGACGCCGAACTCGCGCTCCACCGCCGGCAGCACCACCACCACGGACCACATGCCCGCCCCGCCGATGGTGGCGAGAAACATGGAAAGTCCCAGCCGGGCCCAGGCATAGCTGCTGTCGACACCGCCCGTGTCGTGGGTCTGGCTTCCCTGCATGGCGTGAGCGTCCTCCCGGTTGCCCGCATGTCTCCCGCATGCAGGCTTTTTCAACCGGTTACTACCCTATGACGGGCCTTTCAACGCCAATCGGCTGCAACATCAGGCTGACGTAGCGGCGCAAGACCCTTAGCAGGTGCCGGCTTGGCGAGGCCCGGCAGCCGTGTCCGCCGCGAGCGCCGCCTCGGCCGCCTGCGCCTCGGCCGGGCGCAGGAAGGGGCGGCCCCAAAGCCGCGCCAGCAGCCAGTCGCCATCGCCCTCGCTGGAGCGCCGGTGCGACATGTCCCGCTCGGGCACGATGGGCGCGTATCCGGCTTCGCCGCGCTCGGCGACCGCGAAGCGGAAGACATAGGCCGGCGTCAGGCCCATGCGCAGGTCGGAGACCACAAGCCGGTTCCCCAGCTCCTCGACGCGCAGATAGCCGCGGCTGAACCAGTCGAGCTTGGCAAAGGCGGGATTGGCCGCAAGGCACTCGGCGAACCTGCCGCCCCGGTCGTGGGTGTAGATCGTCGGAGGGCCGTCCGCATCGAGCAGCGACAGGTAGAGATTGTGGTAGCGCTCGTCCTCCATGCCTATCACCTTCCACACCACCGTGTTGAAGGGGGCGGCGATGGCGAAGACCCGGTCCGGCACGATCCCGGCTTCCGCGAAGATGCGACTGGCACGCGCCTCCATATGCGCCTGCAGCCCGACCGTCAGCGCCATATAGGCCGTGCTGAGAGCGAGCGCGGCGGCATTCGCCCGCCCAAGGCGCGGCGACCACTCGCGCCGGGCCAGCGCCCAGATCACGACGGCAAGCAGCGGCAACGTGTAGAGCGGATCGATGATGAAGACCGAGCCGACGCCGACCGGATCGGGAAAGATCGGCCAGAACAGCCGCGTCCCGTAGACCGTCATGGCATCGATCAAGGCATGGGTGGCAAAGCAGAGATAGACCGTCAGCCAGACGCGCAGGTGCTGCTCGCGCAACGAGCGGAACAACCGCACCAGCACCTCGCCGAAGACCGGCGCCGCCAGCGCCTGGATGAACAGCGAATGCGTCGCTCCGCGATGCAGCACGAAACTGTCGACCGGATCGGCAAAGGGCAGCAGGACATCGAGATCCGGCAACGTGCCGAGCACCCCGCCGACCAGGGCCGCCCGGCGCGGACCGAGGGTCTTGCCGAGGCAGGCGGTCGAAACGGCTGCACCGAGCACAAACTGGGTGAGAGAATCCATGGGCGGGTCTTGTCCAAGACAGGCACGCGAGCGGCACGGCGGAGGCGATCTCCACCGCGCCGCTCGCGTGGCATTCGGAAGCGTTGCGTTGCGCCCTCACATAGGGCCGGCGCGCACCGCCTGCCAGTGCGAATGACGGCCCGGCAGGGCGAGGCCAGTCTTACAGCGAAATCCACCGGCCGTTCGCGCGCGAGGACCGCACGCAGGCATCGATGAAGGCCATGCCGGCCATGCCGTCCGAAATGCCCGGATAGAGCACCTCCGGCCCCGCCGTCTTGCCGGCACGTGCGGCGCGGATCGCGTGCGCGGCTTCCTGGTAGATCGTCGCAAACCCCTCCAGATAGCCTTCCGGGTGACCGGCCGGCACGCGGGTAACCCGGCCGGCCGCTGCACCGGCTCCCGCCCCGCCGCGGGTGATCAGCCGCTTGGGCTCCCCGAAGGGCGTGAACCACAGGTGGTTGGGCTGCTCCTGCTCCCACTCCAGCCCGCCCTTCTCGCCATACACGCGAAGGCGCAGGCCGTTCTCGTTGCCGGGCGCCACCTGGCTTGCCCACAGCATGCCGCGCGCACCGCCCCGGAAGCGCAGCATCACCTGGACGTTGTCGTCGAGACGCCGCCCCTCCACGAAGGTGGTGAGCTCGGCGGACAGTTCCGCAAGCTCGAGACCGGAGACGAAACAGGCGAGATTGTAGGCATGGGTACCGATGTCGCCGACGCAGCCGCCGGCCCCCGAACGCTGCGGATCGGTGCGCCAGTCCGCCTGCTTTTGCCCGCTCGCCTCCAGCCGCTCCGTCAGCCAGTCCTGCGGATACTCCGCCTGCACCACACGGATCGTGCCGAGCTCGCCTGCGGCGATCATCTCGCGCGCCTGCCGGATCATCGGATAGCCGGTATAGTTGTGGGTCAGCACGAATAGGGCACCGGAGGTCTCGGCAAGCGCCGCCAGCTTCTTCGCATCAGCCATCGTGGACGTCAGCGGCTTGTCACAGATCACGTGGATGCCGCGCTTCAGGAATTCGCGCGCGGCCGGGTAGTGCATGTGGTTCGGCGTGACGATGGCGACCGCCTCGATACCGTCCTTCAGCCGCGCCTCGCGCTTGGCCATCTCCGCGAACGAACCGTAGCTGCGGTCGGGCGCAAGGCCGAGCGCAGCAGCCGATGCCTTCGCCCGTTCCGGGTCGGACGACAGCGCGCCCGCCACCAGCGCGAACTGGCCGTCGAGCCGCGCCGCCATGCGGTGGACGCCGCCGATAAAGGCGCCCTCGCCGCCGCCCACCATGCCAAGGCGGATCGCTCCTCCGCCCCGCGTTTCCTGTCCTGCTTCGATCGCCATCGCTGCCTTCCTCCCGTTGCTGGCGCTCTCGTGGTGCCGTCAGTCGATCCCCAGCATGCGCCGGTTCGCCGCCTCGTCCGCTCCGCCGGCCGCGAAGTCGTCGAACGCCTTTTCCGTCACCCGGATGATGTGGCCGGAGATGAAAGGCGCGCCTTCCGCGGCGCCGTCCTCGGGATGCTTCAGGCAGCATTCCCACTCCAGCACAGCCCAGGAATCGTAGTCGTAGGCCGCAAGCTTGGAGAAAATGCCCGCGAAATCGACCTGTCCGTCGCCGAGCGAGCGGAACCGCGCGGCGCGGTTCCCCCAGGACTGGTAGCCGGAATAGACGCCCTGCCGGCCATCCGGATTGAACTCGGCATCCTTGACGTGAAACGCCTTGATCCGCTCGTGGTAGATGTCGATGAAGGCGAGATAATCGAGCTGCTGCAGCACGAAATGAGAAGGGTCGTAGTTGATGCAGCAGCGCGGGTGGTCGCCGACCGCCTCCAGGAACATCTCGAAGGTCGCCCCATCGAAAATGTCCTCGCCCGGATGGATCTCGTAGCAAAGATCGACACCGGCCTCGTCATAGGCATCCAGGATCGGGCACCAGCGGCGGGCCAGTTCGGCGAAGGCAGTCTCGACCAGCCCCGCCGGGCGCTGCGGCCACGGATAGACGTAGGGCCAGGCCAGCGCACCGGGAAAGGACACGCTGGCGCCGAGGCCGAGCCGGCGAGAAGCTTTCGCCGCCTTGCGCATCTGGTCGGTCGCCCATTCCTGCCGCGCCTGCGGATTGCCGCGCACATGCGGCGCGGCGAAGCCGTCGAAGGCCGCGTCATAGGCCGGGTTCACCGCGACCAGCTGGCCCTGCAGATGGGTGGAGAGCTCGGTGATCTCGACACCCGCCTCTCGGCAGATGCCCGCCACCTCGTCGCAATAGTCCTGACTGTCCGCCGCCCTGTCGAGATCGAACAGCCGTCCGTCCCAGGTCGGTATCTGCACGCCCTTGTAGCCGAGCGAGGCGGCCCAGCCGGCAATCTCGCCCAGGGAGTTGAAGGGCGCCGTGTCACCGGCGAACTGCGCCAGGAAAATCCCCGGCCCTTTCATCGTTTTCATTGGCTTGTCTCCTCCCGTTTCGCAGCCTTGCTGCCTGTCGTCTTGCCCGCCCGAAACCCGCTCCCGCGGCTCTTGCGCCTCACATCCCCCAGCGCAAGGCAGCCGTGTGGACCGGCGCATCCCAGAGCGCCTTCAGCTCCTCGTCCAGCACCGTGACCGTCAGCGAGCATCCCGCCATGTCCAGCGAGGTCACGTAATTGCCGACCAGCGAACGGGCGATGGACAGGCTTGCGGCCTCCAACTTGTCCGCCGCGGCATCGTACATGACGTAGAGCTCCATCGCCGGCGTCGCGCCGAAGCCGTTGACGAAGAGCAGCACCTCGCCACCCGCCGCATCGCCGAGATCCTTGAGGATAGCACCCATCATCTCGGCGGCGATGTCGTCGGCGCTGGCCAGCTTGACGCGGCGGCGCCCCGGTTCCCCGTGGATGCCGACGCCCATCTCCATCTCGTCCTCGCCGATCTCGAACATCGGCTTGCCGGCGGCCGGGACCGTGCAGCTGGTCAGCGCCACGCCCATGGACCGAGTGCGGGCGTTGACCTTGTCGCCCAAGGCCTTCAGCGCTGCGAGATCGCGCCCCTCCTCGGCCGCGGCCCCGACGATCTTCTCCACCACCAGCGTGCCGGCGACCCCGCGCCGGCCCGTGGTGTAGAGCGAGTCCTCCACCGCGACATCGTCGTTGGTGAGGACCGTCGCCACCTCGCCGGAAGCCATCTCGGCCGCCATCTCGAAGTTCATGACGTCGCCCTCGTAGTTCTTGACTATGAAGAGCACGCCGCCGCCGGTATCCACCGCCTCGACCGCCGCCAGCATCTGGTCGGGCGTCGGCGAGGTGAACACCTGGCCCGGGCAGGCCGCATCCAGCATGCCATGGCCGACCAGCCCGCCATGCAGCGGCTCGTGACCGGACCCGCCGCCGGAGACCAGCGCCACCTTGCCGGCTTTAACGTCCTTGCGGCGGACGAATTTCAGCTCTTCGCCGGCAACGAGAATGTCGCCATGCGCCCGGCAGAACCCGTTGAGGCTGTCGGTAAGCACGGTGTCGACGGAATTGATCAGCTTCTTCATCGCTTCCTCCCGAAAGGCTTATTGGGTCGCGGCCTCGTCGCCATCCTCCTCCAGCAGGTCAGCAAGGTCGCGAATGACATTGTCGAGCAGGACGTCCAGCCGCCGGTTGCGTTCCGGGTCGCCGAGATCGGGCAGCAGCAGCGTGCGCGCCCTCAGCTTCGGGCCTCGGTCGACCAGCGACTGGCGCCGCGGATGGGCCACCGCGTAGGCCTCCAGGAAGGCCTCGCGCTCGCGCGGCGAGAAGTGGCAGACTTCCAGGATCGGCTCGATATGGGCCGCCGGGATCGGCGTCGAATAGGCCGGGTTGGTGATCTGCGAGACGAAGCTCCGGTTCTTGCCCAGCACGGCCGCGATCCGCTGCCGCGTCCCGGAGGGGCGCTTGTCCAGCACCTTCTGCAGCACCGCCTTGTAGACGGCGACCAGTTGCGCGCTCTCGGGCGCCGGGGTCTCGGGCGGTCTAGCCATCGTCGCCAAGCCGCATTCCGGCAATCGCCGCCTTGACCCTTGCAAGGGCCGCCGGTGCCACTGAAACCCGCCGCAGCCCGCAGGCGAGCAGCTTCGGCAGAACGGCAAGGTCGCTGCCCGCATCGCCGCACAGGCTGACCGGAAGGCCAGCTGCCGCACCCCCGCGCAAGGTGGAGGCGACGAGCGCCAGCACCGCCGGATCGTCGGCCCGTCCGAGCGTCGCCACGTCCGGCGAATCCCGGCCCGCCGCCAGCACGTATTGCGTCAGATCATTGGAACCGATGGAGAAGAATGCCGCAGCCGTAAACCGCTCGGGCGTCACCGCAACGGCCGGCACCTCGACCATGATGCCGAGCGGCGGACGCACCGCCTCGTGCCCCTCGGAACGAAGCTCTGCGACGCACCCGTCCAGCAGCCGCGCCGCCTCAGCGATCTCCTCCGGTACGGAGACCATCGGCAGCATCACCTGGAGAGTGCCGTGGCAGCCCGCGCGCGCCAACGCCCGTAACTGTACGCGGAACACGTCCGGCCGCCGCAGGGAGAGCCGGATCCCCCGGCAGCCGAGGAACGGGTTTCTCTCCTCGATGGTGAGGCCGGGAACGGGCTTGTCGCCGCCGGCGTCCAGCGTGCGGATGGTGACGCTGCGCCCGCCCGCCCACTCCAGCACCTTGCGATAGGCGCGGTACTGGCTGTCCTCGTCCGGCAGCCCATCGGGGCCGTGAAAGAGGAACTCGGTGCGCATCAGGCCGATGCCATCGCAATGGGCCGGATCGAGCGCGTCGACCTCTTCCGGCGCCGCGACATTGATCATCACCGAGATCGACACACCGCAGGCGGTCGCCGCCGGACGGTTGAGATAGCTCTTCGCCACCTCCGCCTCGCGTGCCAGTGCTTCCGCCCGCTCGGCATGCTGCCCGCGCGCCGCCTCGTCCGGGTTGAAGCAGACGCGGCCGCTGTCGCCGTCGACCAGCGCGTCCTGGAGATCGCTTGTGTCGAACGCTCCGAGCCCGGTCACCATCGGCACGCCGCGCGCCCGCGCCAGCATCGCCACATGGCTGGAGGGGCTGCCTTCCGCCAGCGCGATGCCACCACCGGCGGACCAGTCCGTCTCCAGGAAACGCGTCGGCGTCAGGTCTTTGCCGACGAGCACGGCTCCTGCGGCGGAAGCCGCGCCCTCCTCGCCCGACAGCGCCCTCAGCACCCGCTCGCGGATATCGGCAAGGTCGGCGGAGCGGGCGCGGAAATACTCGTCGTCCGAGGCGCGATAATCGGCAATCGCGGCATCGAGAGCCCCGGCAAAGGCTGCAGCTGCCGAGGCCCCGCCGGCAATCGCCGCGCGCGCCGGCGCGGTCAGTTCCTCGTCTTCCAGCATCGCCAGCTGGAACTCCAGCATCTCCGCCGCGTCCGGCTCCACCGTCTCCATCAGGGCGGCAATCTGCGCGGAGGCGGCATCCAGCGCCGCCGCGAGGTTTGCGGCTTCCGCGTCCGGATCGCCTGCCGTGCGCGTCCCCGCCACGACCTTGTCGACCACCACGACAGGACCGGCCGCGAGGCCGGGCGAGGCCGCCCTGCCGACAAGCTCTGGTCCCGGTGCTGGCGCTCCTGTCATGCCCCTCACTCCGCCTCGCCCGCGGCTCCGGTTTCGAAGTCGTTGCGCACCAGCGCCACCAATGCGTCGAGCGCGCTGCGCGCATCCTCGCCGGCCGCGCGGAAATGCAGGACGGTGCCCTTCGGCGCCCGTGCCGCCATCACCTTGACGATACTCTTGGCATCGATCCAGGGGCCGTCCGCCCCCGGGCTCACCTCGATGCGCGACTGAAAGGTCTTGGCCAGCTTGGTCAGCTTCACCGAGGGACGGGCATGCAGCCCGACTTCGTGTTCCAGCAGGACCTCGGCGGTCAGCGCCACTTCGCTCATGTCCATTGTCCTCAAAGCGCCGAAAGCTCTTCCGCAGTCCGGCGAACATCCTGCAACGACGCGCCGCCCGAAGCCTCGGTCGCGGCAATCACCGCGCCCTCCACGATCGGCGCGTTGCACACCACCACCTTGCCGCCGCGCTCTTCGGGAAGCATCTCGACAGCCATTTCCGAATTGGTCTCGGCGCCGCCGAGATCGACGAGAAGCGCGACGCCTGCTTCCGACCACGCTTTGTCGATGGCCACAAGGATCGCCTCGACGCTGGTGCCGAGGCCTCCATCCGGATCGCCGCCGCACCAGGCGAGCGGCACCTCGTCGCCCACCATCTGGCGCACCATGTCGGCGGTGCCTTCCGCAACCAGGGGCGAATGCGACACGATGACGATGCCGACATTGCTCATTTCACGTCTCCAAGCTGTGCGGCGACCGCCTCGATGATGATCAGGCTCGACCGGGCGCCGGGATCGATATGACCGATCGACCGCTCCCCCAGGAACGAGGCGCGCCCCTTGGTGGCGAGCATGTCCTTCGTCGCCGCGCAGGCCTTGCGCGCGACCTCCACGATCTCGGCCGTCGAGCGGCCGGCGGCCAGCGCCTCCGACACGGGCACCAGCACGTCGAGCATGGTCTTCTGCCCGGCGCTCGCCTTGCCGCGCGCCATCACCGCCTCGATGGCCGCCTTCAGCGCGGCAGCAACGCCCTCGCGCGTCGGCGGCATGTCCAGCGACTTGCCGAGCGTCATGAACAGCGTGCCGTAGAGCGGCCCCGAGGCGCCGCCCACCTTCATCACCAGCTGCATGCCTGCCGCCTTCAGCGCCTCGTTCCACGGCTTGGCACTCAGCACGTCCAGCTCGCCCAGCACGGCCTGCATCCCGCGCTTCATGTTGTGGCCGTGATCGCCGTCGCCGACGGCGGCATCCAGCTCGGTCAGTTCGTCGGCATGGGCAATGATCGCCTGCGCCACCGCCTCGAAAATCTCCCGCAAACGGGGGTCCGTATCGCTCATCTATCTGATCCGGTTTCCGTCTTCATCGAAGTAGAGTGGCGAGACCGCCTCGACGCGGATCGCCTCGCCGGCGGCAAGCCGGCTTGCGGGATCCGCCAGCGTCGTCAGCCGGAAGTCGCCGATCCTGATATGGAGATGGTTCTGGTCGCCCAGATGCTCGACCCAGTCGAGCCGGGCGTTGGCGCTTGCCCCATCCGCGACCTCGATCCGCAAGTGCTCGGTCCGCGCGCCCAGCGAAAAAGCGCCGCCCGGCGCATTCTCCGCCGGGATCACGCCCATCGGCAGGACGTTGATCGCCGGCTGGCCGAGACGGGCGGCAACATAGACATTGTCCGGGTCCTCGTAGATCTGGCGCGGTGTGCCGATCTGCACCAGGCGCCCTTCCGACAGGATGCCGATCCGGTCCGCCATGGTCATCGCCTCGATCTGGTCATGGGTGACATAGAGGATCGTTGCTGCGAGCTCGCGCTGGATGCGCTTCAACTCCAGCCGCAGGTCGGCGCGCAGCTTGGCGTCGAGCGAGGACAGCGGCTCGTCCATCAGGAAGATCGACGGCTGGCGCACCAAGGCCCGGCCGATGGCGACGCGCTGCATCTCGCCGCCCGACAGCTGGGTGGAGCGGTTGCCGAGCTTGTGGCCGATCCGCAGCATGTTCGCCACCGCCTCGACCGTGCGCCGGATCTCGTCCTCGGGCACGCGCCGCGCCGGCGAGCGCAGCGGGAAGGCGAGATTGTCGAAGACGCTGAGATGCGGATAGAGCGAATATTGCTGGAAGACGAAGGCGACATCGCGCCCGGCCGGCGGTACGTGGGTGACGTCCCGCTCGTCGATGTGGATGGAACCGTTCTCCGGCACCTCCAGCCCGGCGATCAGCCGCAGCGTCGTCGTCTTGCCCGCGCCCGTTGGCCCGAGCAGCACGACGAACTCGCCGGACGCGATGGTGAGGGAGAGATCGTCGACCGCCCGGGTGCGGCCGAACTGCTTGGCAATTCCCGACAGGGCAACGCTTGCCATGGTCTCAGCCTCCCGTCCCGTTGCGCAGGACCGCGCCCGCATCGTCGCGCGCGCTCGCCAGCGCCCTTCCGCTTGCCCGGTCGAACAGCGACAGCCGCGCGGTATCGAATGTCAGGCCGACGCTTTCGCCCTCGCGCACGACGACGTCGGCGGCGATCCGCGCCTTCAGCCGCGCCGCCCCGACCGTGACCGTGACGATCTGCGTGGTGCCGAGATATTCCGCGCCGATCACCTCGCCCCGCAGCGCGGACGCATCGTCGAAGCACACATGCTCCGGCCGCATGCCCAGCACCAGCGAGCCGGCGGCCACCTGTTCCCGCAGTTCGGGGACCGGTACCTGCGCACCGCAGAGCCGGACTTCGGCAGCGCCCGTACCCTGCCCGTCCTCCACATCGAGGAAATTCATCGGCGGCGAGCCGATGAAGTCGGCGACGAACATGGTGGCCGGGCGGTCGTAGATCTCCTGGGGATGGCCGAACTGCTCGATGACGCCGTGGTTCATCACCGCGATCTTGTCGGCCATGGCCATCGCCTCCACCTGGTCGTGGGTGACATAGACCGTGGTGGCCTTGATCGAGTTGTGGAGCTCGCGCAACTCGCGCACCATCAGGTCGCGAAATTCGCTGTCCAGTGTGCCGAGCGGCTCGTCCATCATGAACGCCTTGGGCCGGCGCACGATGGCCCGGCCCAGCGCCACCCGCTGGCGGTCGCCGCCGGCAAGTCCCGAGACCGGCCGGTCGAGGATGTGGTCGATGCGCAGCAACCGCGCCGTCTCCTCCACCCGCGCGCGGATCTCCTGTCGCGGCATGCCCTGGCAGATCAGCGGAAATGCCATGTTCCGGCGCACGTTCATGTGCGGATAGAGCGCGAAAAGCTGGAACACGAAGGCGATATCGCGATGCGCTGCGCGGTTGAACGTGACATCCTCGCCGCCGAGGAAGATCCGCCCGGAGGTCGGCAGCTCGAGCCCGGCGATCATCCGCAGCGTCGTCGTCTTGCCGCAGCCCGACGGGCCGAGCATGACGAAGAACTCCCCGTCCGCCACGGTGAAATCGGACTTCTTCACCGCGGTGAAGTCGCCGAAATTTTTCCTGAGGGCTTCGACCCTGATCTCCGCCATGGCTGACTATTCCGGAAAGTGGCTGACGACGATGAACATCACGGTGCCGGTCAGGATCGTGACGAAGGAATAGGTGAAGAGCGCCAGGGCGAAGGGCTGCATCAGCATCACCACGCCGAGGCCGATCAGCACCGTCGCCAGCAGCTCCCACGGACCCCGGCGGAAGATCCGCGGTCCGGTGGAGCCGGCCGCCGCAGCTACCACCCTTCCGCGTCCCGGCGGATGTGCCCGCTGGTGGGCGATGCGTGCGCGCGCCGCCTCAAGGTCCCGGCCGCTTTCGGCCGCCGGCTTGGTTGGCTGTGACCCGGTCATTTGCGCACCGCTCCGAAGGTGATGCCCCTGAGCAGATGCTTGCGCAGGAGGATGGTGAAGACGAGCACGGGAAGCAGGAACAGGGTGACGCCCGCGCCGATTGCCGGCCAGTCGAGCCCGCCCTCGCCGATGATCGTCGGGATGAAGGGCGGCGCCGTCTGCGCGGTGCCGGAGGTCAGCAGCAGCGCGAAGGCATATTCGTTCCAGGCGAAGATCAGGCAGAAGATCGCCGTCGCGGCGATGCCGGTCGCCATCTGCGGCAGCACCACCTTCACGAAGGCCTGCAGGCGCGTGTAGCCGTCGATCAGCGCCGCCTCCTCGTATTCGCGCGGGATCTCGTCGACGAAACCCTTCAGCAGCCAGACGGAAAGCGACACGTTGACGGCCGTGTAGAGGATGATCATGCCGAGATGCGTGTCGGACAGGCCGAGCGTCCGGTACATGAGGAAGATCGGGATCGCGACCGCGATCGGCGGCATCATGCGCGTCGACAGGATGAAGAAAAGGAGATCATCGGCCAGCGGCACGCGGAACCGCGAGAAGGCATAGGCGGCCAGCGTCCCCAGGAAGACCGACAGGAAGGTCGAGCCGAAGCCGATGATCACCGAGTTGAGGAACCGCTCTCCGAACTTCGACGGCCCCGCGATCACCATCTGCCGCGAGCGCACCAGGTCCTCGTACCAGGTCTGCGGCGGCGGCAGGCTCTCCATGTATTCCGGCGTCTGGCGCGTGCGGGTGGTGAACAGGTTGACGTAGCCCTCCAGCGAGGGTTCGAAGACGACCTTCGGCGGATAGGAGATCGAGTCCGGCGGCGTCTTGAAGCCGGTCAGGAAGATCCAGGCCAGCGGCACCATCGTCACCAACGCATAGACGATCACCAGCGTACCGGCGACGGTCCGCGTCAGGCGGCTCGGCGCCACGACCGAATGGGCGGTTGAGGTGCTCATCTGCTCTTCACCGTGTTGAGAGCCTTGACGTAGATGTTGGCCGCGCCGAACACCGTGACGAAGAGAATGATCGCGAAGGCGGAGGAGAGGCCCGTGCGCCACTTCTCGAACGCCTCGCGCTTGAGATTGATCGAGGCGAGTTCCGTGACCGAACCGGGACCGCCGGAAGTCAGCTCGACGACCAGGTCGAACATCTTGAAGTTCTCGATCGAGCGGAACAGCACGGCCAGCATCAGGAACGGCATCACCATCGGCAGGGTGATCGACCAGAAGGTGCGGAAGGGGCCTGCCCTGTCGACCTCTGCCGCCTCGTAGATGTAGTCGGGGATCGAGCGCAGGCCGGCGAGGCAGATCAGCATCGTGTAGGGCGTCCACATCCAGGTATCGACGATGACGATGGCCCAGGGCGCCAGGTTGACGCTGCCGATCATCTGGAAGGACGAGGGATCGACTCCGGTGAAGAAGCTGATGACGTAGTTGAACAGGCCGATCTGCGGCTGGTACAGGAAGGTCCAGAAATTGCCGACAACGGCCGGCGACAGCATCATCGGCAGCAGGATGATCGTCGTCCATACGCCGTGGCCGCGGAAATTCTTGTTGATCAGCCAGGCCAGCGTGAAGCCGATCAGCACCTGGAAGAACATCGTCCAGAACAGGAAATGCGCGGTCACCAGCATGTTGTGCCAGATGTCCGGATCCGTCAGCACCCGCTCGTAATTGCGCAGGCCCACCCACTCCACCGCGCGGTTGAGCCGGTTGGCGCGATAGTCGGTGAAGGACAGGTAGACCGTCCAGATCAGCGGGAAGACGTTGATCGCCAGCAGCAGCACGATGGTCGGCGCGATGAAGAGCCAGGCAATCGCCTTGTCCGACAGGCCGCGCACCTTGCGGGCCACGCCGGGCGGCGTGCTGCGGGCGAGCCGGTCGGCGGCGCGCTGGCTGATCTGCGTTTGAGACATGGTCGGGTTCCGCATGGTCGGCGGCAGGCGCCTTGGCTTGCAGGACGGGGCTTGCCGGACTGGGCTTGCTGGACTTGGGCTTGCAGGACGTGACGGGCGCGGCAGGCACGCAAGGCGGCGTGCCCCCAGGCCTCCTGCCGGACCGGGCGGCGGATGCGGATCCGGGCGGATCCGTCCGCCATCCGGCCTTCCCGCCGCGGGCGCGACGGGAAGACGCGTCGGAAAGGCCTAGAGCTTGCCTTCGTCCTCGAAGGTCTCGGTCCAGTCCTCGATCAGCTTGTCCAGCGCTTCCTGGGCCGTGCCCTGATCGGCAACGATGTAGTCGTGCAGGCGCTTCTGCATGGCCAGCAGCAATTCGGCATAGGCCGGCTCCTGCCAGAAGTCCTGTACCGCGCCCATCGCCTTCAGGAAGTCGGCCGCAAAGGGCTGGCTGTCCTTGAAGCCGGGATCGTTCAGCACCGAGTTATGGGCCGAGTAGCCGCCGAGCGACCACCACTTGGCCTGCACGGCCGGCTGGGCGAACCACTTGATATACTTGAGCGCCTCGTCCTTCTTGTCCGAGTAGGAGATCACCGAGATGCCCTGCCCGCCCAGCGTCGAGGCCTCCACGTTCTGCTTCGGATTGACGAAGAAGCCGATCTTGTCGCCGCCGACCTGCTCGTCCTTGTAAAGGCCGGGGAAGAAGGCGAACCAGTTCATCGCCATCGCCACCTGGCCGGACTTGAAGCTGTCGAGGCTCTCCTGCATGTAGCTGTCGGTGTAGCCCGGCGCCGTGCAGCACTTGTAGAGCTCCTTGTAGAACTCCAGCGCCTCCACCGCCTCGGGCGAGTTCACCGCGCCTTCCATATCGTACTTGCCCGGCGTGTTCTCGTACTTGAAGCCCCAGGCATAGAGCGCGCCGGTCGCGCCCATGGTGATGCCTTCGGAACCGCGCTCGGTGAAGATGTTGATGCCGTAGCGCGTCTGCCCGTCGATCTCGCGGCCCTGGAAGAACCTGGCGATCTCCATCAGCTCGCGCTGCGTCTGCGGCGGGGCGAGATCCCGTCCGTACTCCGCCTTGAACGCTTCCTGGATCTCCGGCTTGGAGAACCAGTCCTTGCGATAGAACCAGGCATTGGCATCGCCCATCGCCGGCAGCGCCCAATAGTTCGGCGTGCCCTTCGGCCAGGTCGAGTAGGCATAGACGGTCGCCGGGGCGAAGTCGTCCATGCTGATGCCTTCGGCCTCGAAGAAGTCGTTCAGCTTGACGTAGTGGCCGTTCTCCGCGCCGCCGCCGATCCACTGGCTGTCGCCGATCAGGAGATCGCAGAGCTTGCCGCCCGAGTTCAGCTCGTTGAGCATGCGGTCGGCGAAATTCGGCCAGGGCACGAACTCGAACTTCATGCCGATCCCCGTCTCGGCGGTGAAGTCCTTGGACAGCTCGACCAGCGCATTGGCCGGGTCCCAGGCGGCCCAGCACAGGGTGATGTCTTCCGCCTGCGCCGATGTCGAGGCGAACCCGCCAAGCATCGTCCCGCACAGGACGGCAGCCCATGTCTTCCGATATCCGTTCACGTGATCCTCCCAAACTTCACGCGGCACTTTTGTCGGAACCGCCCCTCCAGACGGCCGCCGGCCGCACCCGCCTCCCGCGAGAGCGACATCCGTTGTCCGGATGTTTACCGCAGTGTTTAGTAGGAGAACTATAACTAAACAAAGCAAGACAATTCGTTGCTGCAAAGCCACATGCATTCCTTGCATTGCAGCACCGAATACGCGCGAAGGGGGCGTAAAACATCGCCTTGTTTCGCAATTCTATATCAACTCGACAGGATCAATCCTTCGCTGACCGAAATAAACAGCAATCTGATAATAAACATTTTCCCGCGCCGAGGGCGCTGTGCCCGAAAAAAAGCCGGGCCTCGTGGAGGCCCGGCTTCGGCAAAGTCGGCAATCGATCTGGCAGCGCAGCAAGCTGGCGCCAGGAAGGGAAGCCTCAATCGCGCTCGTTGAGCGACGCGAAGGTCTTTCCGTCTTCCGCAAGGCGAACCAGCAGCGGTGCCGGCTCCCAGAAGAACGCATCTTCCGCGCCCAGACGGCGCAACTCGGCGAGCACGGTGTCGAGGCCCAGCCTGTCGGCATAGTGCATCGGCCCGCCGCGCCAGCGCGGGAAGCCGTAGCCGGCCAGCATCGTCACGTCGACATCGAGCGGGCGCAGCGCGATGCCTTCCTCGACGATCTTCGCCGCCTCGTTGATCATCGCCGCCATGTAGCGCGAGACGATCTCCTCGTCGGTGAAGCTGCGCGGCACGATGCCCTTGGCCTCGCGCTCGGCCGCGATGATCGCCTCAACCTCCGGGTCCGGGCTGCCGCGGCGGGCGCCCGCCTCGTAGAGATAATAGCCCCGGCCGGTCTTCTGGCCGAACCAGCCGCGCTCGCAGATGCGGTCGGCGATCCCCACCGTGCGCTCGCGCGGATCGCGCGTCGCCGCCCGCCGCTTGCGCCCGGCCCAGGCAATGTCGAGGCCGGCGAGGTCGCTGACGGCGAAGGGGCCCATCGGGAAGCCGAAGGCAACCAGCGCCGCATCGATCTGGTAGGGGCTCGCCCCGTCCTCGACCATGTAGTCGGCGGCCTTGCGATAGGTGTTGAGCAGCCGGTTGCCGATGAAGCCGTCGCACACGCCGGCGCGCACCGCCACCTTGCGCAGCTTCTTGGCCAGCGCAAAGCCGGTGGCGACCACATCCGCCCCCGTCTTGTCGGCCACCACCACCTCGAGCAGGCGCATGACATGGGCTGGCGAGAAGAAGTGGAAACCGATCACGTCCTGCGGCCGCGCGGTCGCCGCCGCGATCTCGTTGACGTCGAGATAGGACGTGTTGGTGGCCAGGATCGCCCCTGCCTTGGCGATGCCGTCGAGCCGCTTGAACACGTCCTTCTTGACGTCCATGTCCTCGAACACCGCCTCGATCACGAGGTCGGTCTCGGCGAGCGCCGAATAATCCGTCGCGGTAGAGAAGTCGCGCGACAGGATCTGGTCGCGCCGCGCCTCGCTCAGCTTGCCGCGCCGCACGCCGTCGTCGAGCAGCTTGGAAACGATGCCGCGGGCGCGCTCCACGCTCGCCTCGTCCCGCTCCACCAGCGTCACGGGCAGGCCGGCATTCAGCGCAGCAACCGCAATGCCGGAGCCCATCGTGCCGCCGCCGATCACACCGATCGAGGCGACCTCGCGCGGGCTTGCCGCCTCCGCTTCCGGGATCTTGGCAACCGCCCGCTCGGCGAAGAAGGCATGGATCAGACCGGCCCGCTGATCGGAGGCCATCAGCTCCTTGAAGAGCTCGCGCTCGCGCGCCATTCCCTCATTGAACGGCAGGTCGTAGGCCGCCTCGATGGCGTCGATGGCCACCAGCGGCGAGATCTGCCCGCGCGCCGACTTTTTCGTCTTAGCCCGCCAATCCGCGAACAGCGCCTCGTCCTTGGCTCCCGGATCGATCTCGCCCGAGCGCCGGCCGGTCGCCTCGCCCTCGGCAAGACGACGAGCATGGGCAAGGCCGGCGGCCAGCGGGTCGTCCCCGTCGACGACCGCATCGACGATGCCGAGCTTCAGGGCCTCCACCGCGGCCACATGGCGCCCGCTGGTGATCAGGTCGAGTGCGGCGGCAGCGCCCGCAATGCGCGGCAGGCGCTGCGTCCCGCCCGCGCCGGGCAGAATGCCGAGCGTCACTTCCGGCAGGCCGACCTTGGCCGAGGACAGCGCCACGCGGGCGTGGCAGCCGAGCGCGACTTCGAGGCCGCCGCCGAGCGCGGTGCCGTGCAATGCCGCCACCACCGGCTTCCCGCAGGCCTCGATGGCCGCGATCACGTCGGGCAGGAAAGGCTCGGCCATCGGCTTGCCGAACTCGCGAATGTCCGCGCCGGCGATGAAGGTGCGACCGGTGCCGTAGATCACGCCCGCGCGCGCCTGATCGTCTCCGGCGAGCCGGGCGATGGCCTCCGCAAGGCCCGCACGCACCGCTTGCGACAGGGCATTGACCGGCGGATTGTCGACCGCGATCACGGCAATGCCGTCCTGAACGGAATAGCGTACGGGATCGGTCACGGGGCAACTCCTTGGCATGTGGCGAGGGTCCGCAGCCTCTTTTCAGGCTCCGGATTTGAGCCGCAGTTTAGGGAGCGGCCCAACTGTTTCAATCCTAAAATATCTCCGCGCGAACGGCTCCGCCCGCGCACCTCAGCCCGTAAAGGCGATCGCCATGTCGGCAAGCGGCAGCCCGGCGACGCGTGTCTCCCAGGTCTCGCCAGGCGCCACCGGAAAGGCCCGCGTCAGCGTCCCCGTCGTCACCACTTCCCCAGTGGAGACCGTGCTCGCCAGCGCGGTAGCAGGCAGCCCGTCGACCATGGCCTTGAGCGCGCTCAGCGGCCCGCCGAGCACGTTCTCCGCGCGGCCGCTGTCGATGCGCTCGCCATTGCGATGAAGATCCAGCGTGAAGGAGGCGAGCTGTTCCAGCCACTCGGCCCGGTTCACTGCTGTGACCGGCGCGAAGGGGCGGTGGCGCAAAAGGCCGTGCAGGGCGAAGGCGGCGACCGTATCGGCCGCCTGGAACCGCCAGTCCGGATAGATCGACTGGACGATCTCGAAGCCGAGCGCCACCCCGTCGATCCGCTCGAGCAACTGCGCCTCCGAAAGGCCCGCCTGCAGCGGCGCGGCGATCCGGAAGACGATTTCCGGCTCGATTCTCGGCTCGACGAGATGGCCGATGGATGTTTCGGCCGCCCCTTGCGCGGGGGCTTCGGCCAGCGTCGTGTCGTAGACCGGCCCCCAGATCGGCGCATGCACGTCGTATTCGTCCCAGATGGTCCGGTTGGTGAAGCCGATCTTCCAGCCGCGCGGGGTCTCGCCGCGGGCGATACGGGCCGCGCGGATCTCGGCCGAAACCTGATAGGCGCGCGCAAGGCTGAAAGCTTTATCCCCGTCGGTGATCGGCGCGCACGAGCCCACCTCGCCGGCGATCCTCAACAGCGCTGCCGCGTGGGTCCTGTCGCCATCCGAAATCTGCAAGGCCGTTCCTCCCGGTTATCCCCGTTGACCGGCCGACACGATGGCCGCGCGCCGCCGCCATGGCAAGTGGCGTGGCAAGTGGCCTCGTCGGTCCGCACAGCGCCCGCCTTTCCGCGTGGCTGTCCCCGCGCTATCCTCGCCGCCATCAACGCGTGTTATCCTGAAAGACAACCAGATCCGCTAGCGAAAGGCCCCTTCATGCTGCGACTTCTCCAGGCATTTCTCCTGCTGCTGCCGCTGACCCTTGCGGCGCATGCGGAAGAACTCCAGATCCGCGACATCGTCACCGGCACCGGCGAGGAAGCCGTGCCCGGCGCCACGGTGACCGTGCACTACACCGGCTGGCTGATGGACGGCACCAAGTTCGATTCCAGCCTCGACCGCGGCGAGCCCTTCTCCTTCCCGCTCGGCGCGAGCCGCGTCATCCGCGGCTGGGACCAGGGCGTCGAAGGCATGCGCGTCGGCGGCAAGCGCGAACTCATCATCCCGCCGGAGCTCGGCTATGGCGCGCGCGGGGCCGGCGGCGTCATTCCGCCGAATTCGACCCTGCGCTTCGAGGTGGAACTGCTGCGCGTGTCCAAGGCCAATTTCGGCGCGCTCGACACCGAGACCGCCCGCGGCTGAAGACATACGACCGGCATCCGCAGCGATGCCGGTCGACTTCCTCTGGTCCGACTTTTCCGGATTATCTTTTCAAATCAGTCTTTTGCCGCGCCATCCGCAGCCCGCAACAGGGCAACCGCCCGCCGCATCCGCTGCACCGACGTCAGATGCGCCAGCAGCGCGTAGATGCCGAGCCCAACGGCAATCGTCGAAGCCGGCGCGATCCCGGCAAGCGACAGCCCCCCGGCAACCAGGAGCATCGCACTCAGGAAGATGATCCGCTCCAGCCGCTCGAAGAAATCCGGCCACGCCTCGTTGCGGATCGGGATCTCGATGGCCGTGCGCGCCTTGGCATAGCTGGTCAGCACCCCGCCGGAAAAGGCGAGCAGCGCCAACGCCCAAAGGTCGTTGACCGCGGCAAGGGCAGCCAGAACCGCCAGTTCCTGGTAGCGGTCCACCATGGCGTCGAAATAACCGCCCGACTTGGTGCACATCGACCGGCGCCGCGCCACCGCCCCGTCCAGCGCATCGAAGGCGAAAGCAAAGGCCAGCGTCAGTCCGAAGACGGCCGGATTCCCGTGCCACAGATAGAGCGCCGAGGTCAGGCAGATCAGGACGAGACCCGTCGCCGTGACCTGGTTCGGCGTCATCCCCATGCGCACCAGCGGGGTCGCCATGCTCTCCCAGAGCGGGTCGATATGGCGCTTGAACAAGCCGTCGATCATTGGCGCGGTTCCATTTTCGTCAGGATAATCAGCGATATAGGGAAATCAGCTTCGGCCGGTGCCGGTCGAGCAGCGCGGCCCGCCGGTCGGCCCGCGCCATGCCTTCGCCCTCAGGGTCGTAAGTCAGCGCCTCGCCCTGGGTGAGGCTTGCGGCGGCCGCCTCGACGCTCGGATACCAGCCGAGACCGGCCGCGGCGATGGCGCCCGCCCCGCGCACGCCGGCAAGGCGCGGCTGGCGCACCACGACCTGCAGCTTCAAGGCATCGGCCAGCATCTGCGCGAAATGCGGGTTGACCGCACCGCCGCCGACCAGCGGCAGCGGCAGGCCGGTCTTCAACCCCTTCTGCCGGGCCACCTTGCTGAGCGCCCAGCGCATGTTGAGCGCAACGCCTTCCAGCACCGAGCGCAGCAGCGCGTTGCGGTCGTGGCCGACGGAAAGCCCTGTAAAAACAGCGCGCAAGCGGTCGTCGTCAACCGGCACGCGCTCGCCGGAAAGCCAGGGCACGAAGAGCGGATCGCTGTCGCGCAAGGGGCCGATGCCGGCATAGAGCGCCTCCAGCGAGGCGTCGTCGTCGCGCGCCGCGCCGCTCTCCCCGCCGCCGAACAGCCGCGCGGCCCAGGCGAAGGCGGACCCGGCGCTTTCCTGCGTCGCGATCAGCAGCGGCCGATAGTTCACGCTGGAGGATATCGTGGCGTAAGAGTGGAAAATATCGATCCTTCTGGAGGGGAAAAAGCCGCTGAGCCACGCGCTGGTGCCGGCATAGGCGTGCAGTTCTCCGTCGCCCGTCGCACCCGAACCGATGGCCGTCGCCACCACGTCGCCCGCCCCGGCGATCACCGGCAGGCCGGCGGCAAGGCCGAGCTCTGTCCCCGCCTGCGGCAACAGGCCGCCGACGGTATAAGTCCCGTCGACGATCTCCGGCAGCCGGTCGAGCGGGATGCCGAGCCGTCCGGCGAGATAGGGCGACCACCCTTCCCGGCCGGGCCGCGTATCCATCATCCAGGTCAGGTTGGCGCTGTCGGCCGTGGTGACGAAACGCCCCGTCGCCCTGTGCAAAAGCCAGTCCTTGACGTCGAGCAGCCGGGCCGCCGCTTCCCACACGTCCGGCTCGTGCTGCTTCAGCCAGAGCATCTTGGCCGGCGGGTCCATGCCGTTGTGCGAGGGCGCACCGTTGGCGATGCGCGTCCAGGTGTACAACTTGTCGAGCCGGTAGCCGGCGAGCGAGGGAAATCCCCCGTTCATCGCGCGCGACAGGGAGCCTGCCCGCTTGTCCAGCCAGACGATGGCCGGGCGCAAGGGGCGCCCCGAGCGCTCGACCGGAATGACGCCGCACATCTGTGCGCAAAAGACGAGGGCCGAGGCGCGCGCGGATAAATCGGGGATCTGCGCGGCAAGATCGGCGATCCCTTCGCGCAGCGCCGACCACCAATCCTCGGGCTCCTGCTCGGCGCGGTCGGGCCCCGGCAGGCTCAAGGGATAGCGGCGCGTTGCCGTCGCAATGGCGGAAAGGCTGCGATCGAGCGCCGCGATCTTGACGCCCGAGGTGCCGAAATCGGCGGAAATGATCAGGCCGCGCTCATCCGAGCCCGGACCTTTTTCCCCTGCTGCGCTGTCGCCGATCACCTGCCTGCCTCAAGCCTGATGCGGGGGAATTGCCCCTTCGCCGGCAACGGGTTTATAGAGTCCGGGACCAAATGAGAACCGGGAAACGCGCGCGGCGCGCCCCGCAACCGCGTGCCTCGAGGACCGGATGATCGCAGAAACGGGACGGGGACAGGGCGCGGACAAGGGCGAGGCGGTCGACATCGTCTACACCTGGGTCGACGACAGTTTCCCCGGTTATCGCGAGCTGCTGTCCGCCCATGCGGGCACCGCGCATGACAGCAATCCCAACCGCACCCGCGACAATCTCGAGCTTTTGCGCTACTCGCTGCGCTCGCTCGACGCACATGTCCCCTTCGCCCGAAAGATCTATCTGCTGAGCTGCCGGCCGCAGATCCCCGCCTGGCTGGACAGGGATCATCCCGACCTCGTGGTGGTACATCACGATGACATCATGGCGCCGGAGATCCTGCCGACCTTCAACTCCTTCGCCATCGTCAGCCATCTGGCGAAGCTGCCGGGCCTGTCGAGGACTTTCCTCTATTTTGAAGACGATATGCTCGCCTTTTCCCCGCTGAAGCTGGCCGATTTCCGCGGATCGGACGGGCGGGCGAAAGTCTTCCTGACGGGGAAAGCCTCGCCGGTGCTAGCAAGCCTCGACCCGCAGCGCGCAAGCCCCTGGAACCTGGCCATGGCCAATGCCAACCGGTTGCTGGAACAGCGTTTCGGCCCCGGACGGCGGCGCTATCTCGCCCATGGGCCGCAGCTGATCGACGCCGCGCTTTTCGAGGAAATGTGCGAGGATTTCCGCGAGGCGATCGAGGCGACGCGGGCAAGCCGCTTCCGCGCCGGCCACAACGTGCCGCCGGAATACCTCTACCCCCACTTTGCCGCGGAAAGCGGCCGCGCGGTTCCCGTCTCTTCCGCGGAGACCCGGCGCGCGATGGGCTATGCCTCGCTGGAGAATGTCCTGCCCTGGACCTTCGCGCAGCTGCGCTATCTGGAATGGGCGAAACCGCTGGCGGTGACGCTGAACGACAGTTTCGGCAAGGCACCCAACCCGCGGGTCGTCGCCCATATGCGCGCCGTGCTGGAGCGCTGGTTCCCCGTTCCCTCGCGCTTCGAGAAGCGGGGATAGGGGCTCACGGGAGGCCGAGCGCCTCGCGGTAAAGCCTTGCAAAGACGGGACCCGTGCCGCGAATGTCGGCATCTTGCGCGCGGGCATCGGCCCATGCGATGAGCCGCTCGCGGGCGGGCCTGTCCCCGGCAAGGGTGACGATGCGCAGCGCCAGCGCGCCGGCATCGCCCGGAGGCACCAGCAGCTCCGCGCCTTCCCCGCTCATGACGCTGGCATAGCCGGCATTCGCCGCCGCGACCGGCAGCGCGCCCGCCGCCATCGCCTCGACCAGCACCAGGCCGAAGCTTTCGCCGTAAGGGGCAGGCGCGGCGAAGATATCCGCACCCCCGACCAGGGCACGGGCGGTGATGTCGTCCGGCCGGTCGACGAGGCGGATGCGCGCGCCATGAGGGAGGACAAGGGCCTGCTCGACGAGGGGCCGCAACTCGCCGCCGCCGGCAATGGTGAGGCGCGCATCCGGTAGCGCGGAGGCGATCTGCGGCCATGCGGCCAGCAGCACATCGAGCCCCTTACGCGCCTCGAACCGCCCCAGAAAGACGATCTCAAGACTTTGATTCGGCTTCGTCTTTCGCGCCTGCCGCCAGGGCGCAAGGTCGACCGAGGGCGGCACCACCTCCACCCGCGCATCGCGTGCCGCCTCCCCCAGATGCGGCAGCGGCGTCGGCGAGGGAACGACGACGATGCGCGAGTGCGAGAGGAAGTGCCGGGCGGTGATACGCAGCAGCCGCGCGGCAAGTCCGGAGGCATCCGCTGCCGGAAGCGTCGCATGGAAGGTCGTCACCGTCGGCAGGCGCAGCTCCCGCCAGACCTGCCAGGCGACGAAAGGCGTCCAGGGCGTGTGCAGGTGGACGAGATCGGCGCCCCACTCGCGCAGATCGGCAACGAGCCGGCGCCGTTCGGCCCGCGGGGCATAGCTCACCTCGAAGCGGGTGCCAAACATCGACACCATCCGGGATCGACCGCAACACTCTGTTCCGTCAGCGCAAATTCCGTCGGGCGTTGGCGGCGCGACGATGCGCACCTCGTGCCCCTCGCCCCGCAGCCACTGCGAAAGGTCGCGCACATGCGACTGGACGCCGCCGGGCCGGGCCATTGCATAGGGAAGGATCTGAACGATCCTCATGCGCCCTCGCCCGGCCAGTTGCGGAAACTTGTCCACACCGCATCCCCGACATCGAGCAGGGCATAGACCAGAACGAAGACCACCATCGCCGGCAGAGCGCCTGCGAGAGCTGCGATTCCAAGAAAAATCGGCAGGGCACCGCTCATCCCCGCCAGTGCGCGCTCGGCAAGGACGACAAATCCCCCCGGCTGCGCCTCCTGCGGGGGCGGCGCCGCGTCAGCTGCGGGAGAGGCAGGCCGCGCGTCCCGCGCCACCCTCGCATAGAGGCGCAGCCACGCCGCAGCGAGCGCCAGAGGCGTCCAGAAAAAGCCGGTACCGTCCGCCGCGACCATCCGGTCGGCGAGGATGCCGATGCTGGTGTAGAACAGGCCCCATTGCGCCATGTCGATGACGAAATCGAGCGCCGCGCCTTTCGAGGAACTGCGCCCCGTCGCCCGCGCCAGCCCGCCATCGGCGCAATCGAGGATCTGGAAGGCGACGGCGAGCAGCACCGTGCCAAGGACGGCAAACCCCGGCGGCAGCAGCAGGGCGGCGAGCGGCATCGCCAGCGCCACCGGCAGGGCGGCCAGGGTCACCGCGGTCGGAGAAATCCCCGTCGGCACCAGCCGCGCCACCAGCCACAGGCTCGGCAAGCGGTAGAGCACGGCCACCGCCCAGTCGCTGGCGAGCTCGCTGCGGAACCTCTCGCGGCGGTACTCCCGCCAGAGGGTACGAAACGTCGGATCCGGCTGCATGATGTCGAGATAGTCCCTGCCTGCCTGCGCCCTCGGCCCTCCAGCCAGCCGGCTATTGCCCGCGGCCCGGCGCTCCCCTATTAGTGGACCGCCTTTATCACATTCCGGTCGATCCATGCCCACTATCAAAGCAGTTTTCCTGGCCGCCGGTCGCGGCGTGCGAATGGGCGAGCGCGGCCTGCTGACGCCCAAGGGGCTGATCTCGCTCGGCCACCAGAGCTTCCTGGAAGACGCGGTCGACACGCTGGCCCTCCACGGCATCACGGATATCCGCGTGGTCACCGGCCATCTTGCCGAGCATTACCGCGAATTGGCGGCGAACCGGCGGCCCTCGCTCGACCTGCGCCACAACGGCACCTTCGCCACCAAGGGCTCGCTGCAGAGCCTGATGGTAGGGCTCGAGGGGCTGGACGGGCCCTGCCTTGTCCTCGAATCCGATCTGGTGTTCGAGCCGCGTGCGGTCGCTGCCGCCATCGGCGAGCCGGAGACGCCGGCCCTGCTCACCTCCGGCAAGACCGGGGCGGGCGACGAGGTGCATGTGTGGATCGACGACCGGGAGGGGCGGCCCTGTCTGCGCGACATGTCCAAGCTGGTCGACCGCTGGCACGACGCGCCTTATGGCGAGTTGGTCGGCCTGACCTATCTGACCGGCGAAGCGGTGGCGCGGATGCAGGAGATCGGCCCGCAGCTGATCGCGCTCGACCCGATGGCCGACTACGAGAGCGGCGTGGTCGAACTGGCGCAGAGCCAGCCCGTCATCGTGCCGCGGATCGACGATCTCGCCTGGGCCGAGGTCGACAACGAGGCAATGCTCGCCCGTGCCGCGGAGCTGGTTTATCCCCGCATCGAGGCGGCGCGCCGGCAGGGCTGATCCCCGCCCGAAATTTTGCGACGGATTTTGCAAAATTCCGTCTCGAAATCGCGAAACTTCGAGACGGCCCGCGCAAACCGCTCAATGCGGCCGCGACAGCATCCGCTGCGCCACGACCACCCCGATGAGCGCCAGGAAGATCGACAGCCAGCTGCTGGTGAAGCCGGACAGGACGCCGATCTCCCCCATCGCCCAGGAGACCTTGGTCGCGACCAGCGCGAGATATCCCGCAAGCGCCAGGACGAGGATACGCAGGGGCGCGACGACGCGCCCTGCCCCCGCCACCGGAGCAAGGCTCGCCCCCAGCAGCGCGTAGGCGCCGGGAAGGAAGAACGCCGCCCAGCGCCGCCACAGCGCCGCGTCGACATCCGGCCCCTTCAGCGGGTTGCTGTCGCGCGCCAGCACCTCGAGCGGGGCCTGCGGCAGGTAGAAGGCGGCGATGTCGTAATAGGAGAGCGCCTCGGGCACGATATCGAGCCGCAGCTCCAGGCTCGGATACTGGCTGATGAGGTAAAGCGAGGTCTGGGCGTAGGCGGGCGGCGCACCGTCGCTGCGCGACTGGTCCTCGCCCGGCAGCCGCGCCCACAGGTCGACATCCGTGAAGCGCCAGAAGCCGGGCCGGTCGGCCGGCACGCCGTGGCGGGCGACGATCACGTCGCGCAGGTCGCCGGCGACCACGCCGCGATAGAGCTCGACATCGGCGAGCTCGGGCTTGGCGCTGCGGATGACCCGCGCCTTCAGCACCGCGCCGTTGACGACGAACCAGCTCGGCTCGCCGAGATCGCCGTCGGCAAAGCGCCGGCCGTAGCCGCCGAGCTGCAGCTCGGCCTGGGCGAAGACCGCCGCCGGCCGCCACCAGCGCTCCAGCGAGAACTGCAGCGCGCCGGTGACCAGCGCGAAGACGCAGACCACCAAGAGCGTCTGGCGCGGCGACCAGCCGGCGGCGGCGATCACCGTGGTCTCGCGGTTGAACAGGCGCATCAGCTCGGCCGCGAAGACGCCGATGAAGCAGGCGACGGGAAACAGGCGCGTCGCGATGTCTACCGCGCGGTAGCCGAGATAGGCCGCGACCAGAAGGACGCGGGAGCGCCCCAGCTCGTCGGCCCGCGCCAGCACCCCGTCGAGGCTCTGCGCCAGGTCGATGGCGAAGGCAACGATCAGGAACATCGTCATGACCAGCGCCGCCGCCTTTAGGTGCGTTGCCAGGATCCGCCGGCCGATCAGGCCGAAGACGGGCGTGCGCCGCCGGGCGAGCGGCAGACCGCCGGCAGTGAAAAGCGGAAGGGTGGAGCCGGGCGCGCGCATCGATCAGGCCCGCGAACTGACGGGGCGCAGCAGCACGGCGGCGCGGGCGCGAATGCCGGCGACCGCGACCAGCAGAACCAGCAGGGCGGCGGCAAGGCCGACCATCGCCAGCGCCTGCGGTTGGTCCGCTGCCAACCGGCCGAGAACGCCGCGCAGCACGATGTCGAAGGCGAGCAGCGCGCCGCAGGCGAGCGGCAGCGACAGGAAGCCGAAGACGCCGCGTCCGGCAAAGACGCAGGCGAGCAGCGCCAGCAGCGGCGCGACGAAGACGGCAATCGCCCGCGAGACGCGCTCGCCGGCGATCTTCAGCGCCTCCCGCCCGGTCTCGCCGGCACCTTGGCCCTCGCTCAGGGCCTCGAACACGGTCCACTCTCCGGCAACGTCGGTGCGCAGGGCATGGTTGAGGATGTTGTCGAGGCTGACCGGCAGCGACACGTTCTCGACCTTGACCTGGGGGAGCGCGGGAATATTGGCGACGTCCGGCCGGCCGACGGCGAAAAGGTTCGGCCCGCGGCCCTGGCGCAGCATGCCGGCGCCCTCGCGCGCCTCGACCCGGATGAAGTCGTAGGCGATCACCCGGCCGAGCCCGAGACTGTAATTGCCTTCCCCGTCCGGCCCGGCCAGCTTCCAGTCGGCGGCCTGGGTGACGCGCCAGCGGCCCGCCTCGCCCGGCTGGTGGACGAAAAGGCTGTCGTGCGGCGGGGTGACGGACGTGTCGGAGAGGGCGGCGAAGGTCCGCCCGCGAATGGTCTCGACCAGGGTGCCCTCGCTCGGCCCGGTGATGCGGGAAAACAGCAGCTCGCTCTTCAGCTGGAAGATCACCGTGCGGGTGGCGTGGCGGGCCAGCGGATCGATGACGCCGGAAACCGCAAGGCTGGCGACAAAGGCGAGCGCGCCGAGCGACAGCGCGACGCGCACCGGCAGGCCCCAGGAGACGCCGGCCGCCGACAGGGCGACGAGCTCGCGCTCCTCGCGCGCGGCGACGAAGGCGAAATAGCCGCCGATGACGCAGGCGAGCGCCAACGCGAAGTCGAAGATCTCCGGCGAGGTGAGGCCGAGAACCGCGAGCGCGTAGAGAAGGTTGCCGCCATTGCCCAGCACCTCTTCCAGGATGCCGGTCAGCTTCTCGGCGAGGAACACGACCTCGATGATGGCGACGACGAGCACCACCCGGCCGAGCACGCGCGCGAACAGGGACCGCGCGGCGAGAGAGGCAAGCGGTCTCACCTTACCCCGCACTCCGTCCGGCACGTCGCCCCGTTCCGCATCTCGCCCTGCATCGCTCTCCGTCGTGTTTCATGCTAGTCACCCGAATCTGAAGTTCGTCACATTTGGCAGCAAGCTCTGTACGAACTTCAGATTCAAAAGAGTGACTAGTAAGTTTATGTTTCTAGTGTGGTTTTCGAATTTGAAATACGCTCCGACGGTTGCCGCAAAACGAGGCGTATTTCAAATTCACCACACTATAGCCCGGCCTGCCGCGCGGCATCCCGCCCGGCGGTTCCGATTCCGATCCTCATCATAGGCCGGCCGCAATGTCCCGTCTTGTCCATAAGCCCAGCCAGCGGCTCGGTCATGTCCTGGCCCTGTCCTTCGGCGCCGGCCTGTCGCCGGTCTGGCCGGGCACGGTGGGTGCCATCGTCGGCCTCGTCCTGGCCGCCGGGCTGGCGATGCTGTCGGTGCCGCTGCAAATCGCCGGCCTTGCCGCCCTGTTCTTCGTCGGCGTGTGGGCCTCCGGCGTCGTCGCGACGGCGACCGGGACCGAGGACCCGCAGATCGTGGTGATCGACGAGAGCTTCGGCGCCGCCGCCGTGGTTCTGGCGCTGCCGGCCGAGCCGCTGTGGTGGATCGCCGGCTTCATCGCCTTCCGCGCCTTCGACATCCTCAAGCCGTTCCCGGTCAACTGGGTCCAGGACCGCGTGAAGGGGGGCACCGGCATCATGCTGGACGACGCCGCCGCGGCGCTCTACGCGATCCTGGTCCTTGCGCCCATCGCCTGGGTTCTCGCCGGCTGAGGCTGCTTCACGGGGCAAGGCGCAGCAGCAGAACCAGCGCGGGACCTGCGATCAGCCAGGCATCGACGATGTCGAGCAGCCCGCCCTGTCGCGGCAGCACCTGCGGGTAGTCCTTGACGCCGGAGGCGCGCTTCAGCCGCGAGCCGGCAAGGTCGCCCACCACCGCCGCAACCGCAATGACGCCGGCAGCCGCCAGCGACAGGCCGAGCGACCAGCCGAGCAGCAGGGGCCCGGCAATCGCCGCCGTCAGCGCCAGCATGGCCGCGCCGATGGCAAGGCCCTCGACGGTCTTGCGCGGGCTGAGCCGCGGGAAGGCCGGATGCCGGCCGAACAGCTTGCCGCCGAACAGGGCGTAGCTGTCGTAGGTCTCGACCAGCAGGAAGGCGAGCACCAGCACGCCGGCATTGGCCGGCTCGACGCCGGCGGCAACGAACAGCGCCAGCGGCAGGCCGGGGAAGAGCAGCACCTCGGCGACAAGACGCACTGTTCCGGCCGTCCCGCCGGCGCGCAGGTGCCGACGCCAGGCAACGGCAACCGCCTCATAGGCGACGCGCGTCGCAAGGGCGGCCAGCGCCAGCGAGAGCACGAGGCCGCCGGCAACGAAGGGGCCGAGCCCGCCGCCGACGATCACCAGTTCCGTGCCGTAGACCGGCCAGAGCGGGCGCGCCTGCGCTGCCGTTGCGGGCACGAGGCTGCCCAGCGCCAGCAGCACGGCGCCGATGGCAAGGCAGACGAGAACGGCGAGCGCCGCAATGTCGAGGGGAACGAGGGCCGGCATCATGGCAGGGGGCATCATCGCGCCGCGCTCAGTCCCGGTGCGAGCGGGCAACGCGCGCCTGCCACAGCCGGAGTGCGGGCGACAGCAGGCTGTGGCCATGGGCGAGAAGCTGCATCTGCAGGCCGGGCGCCACGGTGAAGCGGCCCTTCTCGGCAGCGAGGATGATCTTTTCCGCCACCCGCTCCGCCTGCCAGAGGCCGCCGCCGGCGGTGATCGCCCGGGTGGCCGCCGGCTTGGTCGCGTTCTCGGCGACAAGCTGCGGCGTGTCGGTGTCCGGCGGATAGGCAAGGGTCACCGAGATGTTGCGGTCGGCGAGCTCCACCCGCAGGACCTCGGCAAGGCCGCGCATGGCGAATTTCGACGGCGCATAGGCGCCATAGCCGTAGATGCCGAAGAAGGCCGCGCCCGAGGAGACGAAGACCATCCGCCCGCCGCCCGCGCCCGCCATCTCCGGTGCCAGCGCATGGGCGACATGCAGCGCGCCGAGATAATTGGTGCGCATCTGCATCAGGTGGTCGTCGAGCGGCTGCTCCAGAAAACGGCCCGGACGGGCAACGCCGGCATTCATCACCGCCCAGCGCGGCACGCCGAGTTCGGTGGTGATGCCGGCAATGGCCTCGCGCGCCTGATCGGCATCGCCGACATCCGCAGCGCGCACTGCGATGCGTGCTTGCGGCACGGCGGTGGAGATTTCGGCGCGGGCGCTTTCAAGCCGCTCGGCCCCGCGCGAGACGAGGGCAAGGTCGAAGCCCTTGCGCGCCAGCGACAGCGCCATGGCGCGGCCGATGCCGCTGCTGCCGCCGGTGATCAGGGCGACGGGGCGCCCGGCGGCGCCGAGCAGCCCTGCGCCCGTCGCACCGCCGGTCATGGTCAGGCCGCCTCGCCGTTGGCGAAGGCGAGCAGGCGGTCGTAGCCTTCCGCATCCTCGATCTGCAGAGGCGGATGCTTGAACAGGAACGCGCTCGCATCCTCGATCGGGCCGGCAAGACCGCGGTCGGCGGCGATCTTGGCGCAGCGGATGGCGATCAGCGCCATGGCCGCGGCATTGGGGGAATCCTCGACTTCCAGCCGCATCTCGACATGGGTGCGCACGCCGCCGAACAGCCGGCCCTCGAGGCGGACATAGGCGACCTTGCGATCGTTGAGCCACGGCACGTAGTCCGAGGGGCCGATGCGGATCTCGCTGTCGGAGAGCCGCGCGTTCATCGCGGTCTGCACGGCCTCGGTCTTGGACTCCCGCTTCATCGCGAGGCGGTCCATGTCCATCATGTTGAGGAAGTCGGTGTTGCCGCCGACATTGAGCTGGTAGGTGCGGTCGACCTTGACGCCGCGCATGTCGGCGAGCCGGGCCAGCGCCCGGTGGGTGATCGTCGCGCCGAACTGCGCCTTGAAGTCGTCGCCGACGATCGGCACGCCGGCCTCGCGGAAGCGGGCGGCCCAGACCGGATCGGAGGCGATGAAGACCGGGATGCCGTTGACGAAGGCGCAGCCGGCTTCCAGCGCGCATTCGGCGTAGAACTGCGTCGCCTCGACCGAGCCGACGGGAAGGAAGTTGATCATCACGTCGGCCTTGGCCTCGCGCAGGGCGGCGACGATGCCGGCCTTGTCGAGCGCCGGCGCGCTGGAGACGACGAAGCTGCGGTCGGGCGCCTGGTTGCGCATGAAGGCGGAAACGCCGTCGAGATCCGGCCCGCGCAGCACCGGCGCGGTCATGCCGGAAAGATCCTTGTGGAAGATCTCGGTGCAGTTCGGCAGGGCGACCGCCGCCTCGCCCACCGTGCGTCCGACCTTGCGTGCATCGACCTCGAAGGCGAGCACGATGTCGACGTCTTCCGGCCTGTAGCCGCCGAGCACCGGGAACGGCACGCCCACCGCCTCGTCGCCCAGCGCCCGGCAATAGGCCACGCCCTGGATCAGCGAGCTTGCGCAATTGCCGGCACCGACAATCGCGGTACGGATCGTTTTCGCGGAAGAAGCGCTCATACTGTCTGGTTACCCCCGAACCCTGCCCGGACGGGGTGACCGTCCGCTTCTCTGGCTGTTGTCGCGCGCGGCAGTCCCGCGCGCCTGATGCCTGCCGCCGGCCTCGCCGACGCGGCAAGCGTTACTCGATCTCGATCCGTTCGACCAGCGGCTTGCCGGTCTCGGCGTCATGGCCCATCACCAGCACCTCGCGCACGCTCGGCATCAGCCCGCTCTCGTCCACATCCGCATAGGCAGAGGCCATGCGCATGGTCCGCCCGCCGACGGGAAGCAGAAGCTCGGCCCGGCCCGGCTCGACCAGGCGCAAGGTCGCCGGCCGCTCGGAATAGGACACGATGTGGATGCGGAAGACATCCGGATCATCGGTCGCGCGCGCCCTGACGCCGAAGGCGAAACTGTCCTCGATCATCTTCAGCGGCAGCTGCTCGCCGGTGGTGTTGAAGCGCCGCCAATAGGCGACGATCGGCTCGCGCGGGTCGAGCCTGCCGTCCTGCGTGAAGCGGGCGGCATAGACCACCGTGTTGGAATTGCTGGACCGCTGGAGATAGAAGACCTGGCCCGGGTCGCTGGGCACCGGAAAATCCGGGCGCACCACCGGCAGGCTCGCGACCTCGGTGACCACGGAGCCTCGCGGCTTCTGCGCGTTGCCCGGCGTGATGCGGGTTCCCTCGATGGCCATGGCCGCCGGCGCCAGGACGACCAGCGCCGCCAGCACGGCACAAAGGAGGCGAAGCGAACGCCCGGCATGGGTCGTCCGCGAGTGACCCGGCTTCATGCCGGCCCTTTCGTCAGCTGTCATGGCGATGCCAACTCCGCTCGGTGCGCGCCCCGTGCCCCGATTGTTCCGGCCCGGCCGGCGTCAGGCGCCGACGACGGCCTGTTGCAGCAGCTCCGCCTGCGCCGAGCCCTCGCCATGCGCCACCGCGGCGGCAATGGCGATGGCCTTGTCCATCTGCTCGTGCGTATGCGCGGCCGACAGGAAGAAGCGGATGCGCGGCTGGTCCTTCGGCACGCCGATCTGGACGATGGGCGGGGCATAGACGCCCTGCTCCAGCAGCACCTGGGAGGCGATCATCGTCTGCATCGGGCTGGAGAACAGGATCGGCACCACGCCGCAACCGATGGCCGGGCCGGTGTTCAGCCCCATGGAGCGGGCGCGATCGCGGAAATAAAGCGAATTCTCGTGCAGGCGGGTGACGCGCTGCGGCTCGGCCTTCAGCTGCGTCAGCGCGCCATGGGCGCTGCCGAGCGTCGCCGGCGACAGGCCGACGCTGTAGACGAAGCCGGGCAGGGTGAAGCGCAGCCAGTCGATCACCCCCTGCTCGGCGCAGATGAAGCCGCCGGAGGAGACGAAGGACTTGGACAGGGTGCCGACCGTCAGCTCGATGCGCCGCGGATCGATGTCGAAATGCTCGCACAGGCCGCGCCCGGTGGCGCCGAGCACCCCGTAGGAATGCGCCTCGTCGACGAGCAGCCAGGCGTCATGGGCTTCCTTCATCTCGACCAGCCGCGGCAGGTCGGGAATGTCGCCGTCCATGGAATAGAGGCCTTCGACGACGATGAGCACGTTGCGATACTGGCCGCGCACCTCTTCCAGCTGGCGCTCCAGATCGTCGAGATCATTGTGGTTGAAGACCCGGTGATCGTAGCGGCCGTTCTTGGCGCCGACGAAGATCGAGTTGTGGGCCAGCTCGTCGATCAGAACGAGATCGCGCGGCCCCATCAGGAAGTTGATGAGCGAGACGTTGACCAGATAGCCGCTGACCAGCGACATCACGTCGCCGACGCCGAGGAAATCCGCCAGCTCGCGCTCGAAAGCGCGGTGGCCGGCACGCTCGCCGCCGACGAGGCGCGAGGCGCCGACGCCGGTGCCGAGCCGGTGCAGCTCGATGCTCGCCGCCTCGATCACGTCCGGGTGGTTGCTCAGGCCCAGATAGTCGTAATGGGCGAAGCTGACGAAGGGAATGCCGTTGCGCTCGCAGGTTTCACGCTGCTGGTCGACGGGGAGAAAATACGGATTGTGCTGCTCGATGATCGCCTTGCCGGCCAGACGAAAGCGGCGCTCAGCGACAACGGAAAAGCTCGGCCGATCAGGCTTCATTCTTGATTACCCCCAAACCCGAACCCGGATCGAAGACCGTTCGAGCTGTCTCAATTTATCAGGAGCCGACACCTGCAGCACAGTCGGCGCACCCAGAAAGGCGACCTGGACAGGCGACCTGCAGGACATGGCAAGCCCGGCTCCCAAAATTCCGGGCAGTCATCGAGGTCATCGGCGTTCCGGCACGGGTGGTACAGGGGCGGCGACTGCCCGCTTGTCCTGCAAGCCCCCTTGCAAGGAACAGTCTGCCGCCGAGCCCCCACTCAGACGGAATTCGCTAAATAGCCGAAAGGTAGGAAACTGTCGAGTAAGCCGACGAAGAGAGAGGGGTGATACGGACGCATGGCCGGTCCTCCCCGCCCAGCACGCCCCGCGCAAAGGGCGCGACAGGCCCTCCCCGAGGCATCCGCGCGGGCCGGGAGTTCACCCAGCGGAACATCGCCGGCCCGGCACCGCCGCAAACGAACGCAGGGGCGCGCATCTCCACCGGTTTCCCTCGCAAATGCACCGGCCGCGGCCGCAGGCGAGGCATGGCGGGCGGCCGCCGCCTTCGCGCGCTGCGGCACCGCCGGAGGTCGATAACCCACGGCAGCACAACCGCTTCGCCCCGCCCCCGGATCAGCGGATCAATTTCTGTTTCAGGTCTGTCACAACTGCCTGCACCGACGCGAGGAAGCGCTCGATCACCAGAGAATCGATGGCGCCGATGGTGCCGACCCGGAAGGTGCCGAGCGCCTTCATCTTGCCCGCGTAGATGGCAAAGCCGCGCGCCTCCAGCGCGTCGTAGAAGGTGGAAAACTCGTACCAAGCCTCGCGCGGCTCCAGGAAGGAGACGATCACCGGCGCCTGCAGCGCGGGGTCGAGCGCCGGGACGAAGCCGAGCCGGGCCATGCCGGCGATCAGCGTGTCGCGGTTCGCCGTGTAGCGATTGAGCCGGGCGGCCGGGCCGCCCTCCTCGGCAAGCTCCTGCAAGGCCTCGTGCAGGGCCGCGACCACATGGGTCGGCGGCGTGAAGCGCCACTGGCCGTCGCCGGCAAGCGCCCGCGCCTGGTCCTCCAGATCGAGCGCCAGCGAGGGCGAGACGCCGGCCCGGGCGGCAAGCTCATCCGACCGGCAGACCACGAAGGCAAGGCCGGGAACGCCCTGCAGGCACTTGTTGGAACTGGCCGCCAGCGCCGAAATGCCCCAGCCGGAGACATCGACGGCGAGCGCGCCGAAGCTGCTCATCGCATCGACCAGCAGCCGCCGTCCGGCGGCCCTCGCCACGGCGGCGATCTCCTCAAGCGGATTGACGAGGCCCGAGGTCGTCTCGCAATGGACGATGGCGACAGCGGCAATGCCGGGGTCCGCGGCGAGCCTGCCAGCAAGCGCCGCAGGGTCGTGCGCCTGCGTCTCCGCGACCTCGACCACCTCGAACGGGCGGCCGAGCCGGCGGCAGATTTCCGCCATGCGCCGGCCATAGGCGCCGTTGACCAGCAGCAGCAGGCGCTCGTCCGGGCGGAGCAGGCTGCCGAGCATCGCCTCGACCGCGAAAGTGCCGCTGCCCTGCACGGGCACGCAGACATGATCCTCAGGCCTGCCGCCGGCAAGATCGCGGACGCGCTCAAGAACCTCGCCGGCAAGGCGGGTGAAGGCGGGATCGCGCGAGCCCCAGTCGCGCAGCATCACGGCCTTGACCCGGTCGCTGGTGGTCAGCGGGCCGGGCGTCAGCAGGACGGGACCAGCAGATGCGCTCATGCGGCACCGGCGAGATGGGCGCGGAAGCGGCGGGCGACCTCGCGCGGCGCAATGGTCGGACGGCCGAGGCCGGCGACCTCTTCGGCGGCGACCTTCACATGCACGAAGCGCGGCCCCGGCACGGCGAGCGCCGCATCGAGCGCAGCTCCCGCCTCCGCAAGACCGCTGGCGCGGGCGGCGAACCGGTAGCCGCAGGCGGCCGCGACCGAGGCAAAGTCCACATGCGCGGAGACCGTCGCCTGGCCGCCGGTCGACAGGTGCCGGCCGTTGTCGAGCAGGACATGGGTGAAGCGCACCGGCGCCTCGGCGCCGATGGTCGCCATGTTGCCGAGCTTCATCAATGCCGCGCCGTCGCCGTCGAGCACCGCGATCTCGCGCTCGCAGTTGAGCGCAGCGCCAAGGCCGATGGCGCTGGCCCCGCCCATGGAGCCGACGCAGTAGAGATGACCGGCATGGTCCTGCAGGGTGAAGAGCTCGCGCCCGGTATGGCCGGTGGTGGCGACAAGGCCGGCGCTTTCGGGCAGCTTGTCGCGCAGCAGCGCCAGCACGTCCATGCGGCGCGGCAGGCTCGCCCCGCCGCCGAACTCGGCCGGTGCAACGCGCGGTGCCGGCTCGGCCCGCGCCTCATCCAGCGGACGCGGCGCGATCGCGCCCTTGGGCTGCACCAAGCCGACCGGCTGGCCGGTCGCCCGCATATGGGCGACGGCCCGCGCCAGCACCGGCTCGATGTCGGCGGCTGCAAGCGGGAACGGCTCGCCGTGAACGCCGGCGAGCGCCAGCAGCTGCGAGGTGATCTGGCCCATCAGCTCGTGCTGCGGCTCGTCCTTCACCCCCGGCTCGCCGCGCCAGGTGGCGATCACCAGCGTCGGAATGCCGAAGGGATGGTTGAGCGAGGTCAGCGGATTGACCGCGTTGCCGAGCCCGGAATTCTGGAACATCACCGCGGTCTCGCGGCCCGCGCACCAGGCGCCGGCGGCAATCGCCACCGCCTCGCCCTCGCTGGTCGCCCCGACATAGCGCGCCGTCCGGTCGGAGATCACCGCGTTCATCAAGGGCGTCAGGAAGCTGCAGGGCACGCCGGTGAAGAAGTCGATGCCCTGGCGCTTGGCCGCGGAGAGAAAGTCGCCAGCCTCGATCATCGCCCGTGCCTCCAGGCTCTCCGGTCAGACCGCATCGCGCGCCTGCGCCAGGTCCATGAGGTCGTTGACGTTGCGCCAGAAGCCGGTGACATAGACGACGCCGATGCGCTCGCCGGCCGCCGCCATGCGGGTCAGCACCGCGCCGAGATCGGCGCTGGCAAGGCTGCCCTCGGCCGCCATCTCGTCCAGCGTGCGGCGCAGGCGGGCAGCGCCCGCGGCACTCGCCCGCATCAGGCCGACCCACTCGCCGTCGCCGCCCTCGCCAACGAAGCCCTTGAGCAGCGGCGTCTCGGCGTCCGGGTCGAGATCGTCGGAGAAGGGAAGCGTGCAGGCGACGGCGTCGCGGCCCGCGCGCCCCGAAAGGCGCGGATCGACCGCAAGCACGATGTCCTCCTCCCGGTCCTCCAGCATCGCCAGGAAGAACGGGCGGTAGAGAATGTCGCCATAGGAGACGATGGTGTCGCCCTCGCCGAGCGCCAGCGACAGGGACTGCGCCTCGCCGCTGGTCTGGTACTCCGCGTTCTCGACCAGCGAGATGCCCGGCGCCTCGACCGCATCGGCCTTGTAGCCGACGACGACGCGGATATCGGCAACGCCGTGGCGCGTGAGCGCCTCGACCTGGCGGCCGAGCAGCGAGGTGCCGCGCACGGGCAGCATGCATTTCGGCCGGTCCAGCGTCAGGTCGCCGAGCTCCTCGCCGCGGGTGGCGGCGAGAACGATGGCGCGGCGCGGCGCGGTGGCGGCAAGATAGCGCTTCTCCGCCTCTTCCAGTTCCTGCGAGCCGGCGAGCGAGAACACGTCGCCGAGCGGCGCCACGTCGCTTTCCACCTCCAGGAGGGTCTGGTGCTCGCGCAGGACCGCGCAGGTGTCGCGCATGGCGCGGATCGAGGCGCGCAGGTTGTGGTTCGCCCAGATGATCATCGAAGCGCCGGCCTCGCGCAGCTTCTCGGTCGGCGTGCGGTAATACTTGGTCGGGATCAGGATCACCGGCGTCCGGTCGCCGAACTCCCGGCAGAACTCGATGATCTCGTCGGCCGTGCTCTTCTTGGAGTGGATGACGATGGCATCCGCCCCCGCATCCGCATAGGCATGGGCGCGCTTGAGCGCCTCCTCCAATCCGCGCCCGGCGATCAGCGCCTCGACCCGCGCGACGATCTGGAAATCCGGATGGCTCTGGGTGTCCTTGCCGGCCTTGATCTTGCCGCAGAACTCGTCGATGTCGGCGAGCGGCTGGTTCTCGCCCAGGAACGAGTTGGTCTTGGGGAAGATCTTGTCCTCGATGCACACGCCGGCGATGCCGCGATCGCACAGCTTGGCGACGAAGCGGCGGAAATTGTTGAAGTTGCCGTAGCCGGTGTCGCCGTCGACGAGGATCGGCAGGCTGGAGGCGTCCGACATGTATTCCAGCATGTCGAGGACCTGGGTCCAGGACAGCTCGTTGTTGTCGCGCACGCCGAGCGCCGCCGACATGGACAGGCCCGAGGCCCAGATGCCCTCGAAGCCGGCTTCCTCGACGATCTTGGCGGACAGGCCGCTATGCGCCTCCATCAGGAAGGCGAGATCCGGACGCTGCAACAGCTCGCGCAACCGGGTGAACCTGGAGACCGGCGCCGATGCGCGGTCGAGTGCGACGTGCTTTTGCAAAACAACTCCTTTCGGCCGGCCTGCCGGCGCCCGTTCTTAAGGCGGCTCATCCCTGAGGCGGCTCATTGGTAACGAAGGCCCGTGGGAAAGGGAAGACGGCCAGAGCGGAGGGAGAACTTCTAATCGCGACGGCAGGATGGTACACTGCAACCTTTAGGGGAATTCGCAGATGACGAGGGGACCCGAAAATGAGTTTCGCAAACTGGGGAAAGACCAAAGAGCAGATTGAAGAAGAAAAAGCGGAGACCGAGAAATTTCATCGGGAAATCCGCGAAGATCTCAAGGCCCATTCACGCAAGCTGCATGAAGAGAATATGGAACGGATGCGCAAGAGCAGCGAAAAGCAGCTGAAGCAGTGGCGGCTTGCGCAGAAGGGCATCTATTACGAGGAATTCTAGGGCCGGATTCCGGCGCCGGCACGCAGCGCGATATGGCCTCCAGGGTCGCGTGCAAGGTCGCAGTCCGAACCGGCCCGGAGCACGTGAGCGCCGGGCTCAGGTCCGTATTGACACCTGCGTCAGGCGTTGACGTCGACGACGACGCGCCCGCGCACCTCGCCGGCAAGGATCGCCTTGCCGAGCTCCGGCAGGTCGGCAAGGCGCGCCGGCACCACCATCCCGGTGAGCTTGTCCATCGGCAGGTCCGCCGCGATCCGCGACCAGGCCCGCACCCGGTCCTCATAGGGACGCATGACGGAATCGATGCCGAGCAGGTTGACCGCCCGCAGCAGGAAGGGAACGACGGTTGCAGGCAGGGCAGCCCCGCCGGCCAGACCGACGGCGGCAACCGAAGCGCCGTATTTCATCTGCCCCAGCACCCGCGCCAGCATCGTCCCGCCGACCGCATCGACGCATCCCGCCCAGGTCTCGCTCTCCAGCGGCCGCTTGACCGTTTCCGCGATGTCCGCGCGCGCAACGATGCGCGAGGCGCCCAGCCCCTTGAGATAGGCTTCCGTCTCCGGCCGGCCCGTCACCGCCACGACCTCGTGGCCGAGTTTTGCAAGGATCGCGGTCGCGACCGAGCCGACGCCGCCGGCCGCCCCCGTCACCAGCACCGGGCCACCTCCCGGCTTCAGCCCGTGATCCTCCAGCGCCATCACCGCGAGCATGGCGGTGAAGCCGGCGGTGCCGACCGCCATGGCATCGCGGGTGGTGAGACCCTGCGGCAAGGGGACCAGCCAGTCGGCCATCACCCGCGCCTTCTGCGCATAGCCGCCCCAGCGCACCTCGCCGACGCGCCAGCCGGTCAGAACCACCTTGTCGCCGGGCGCATAGCGCGGATCGGAGGAGGTCTCGACCGTGCCGGCAAAGTCGATCCCCGGCACATGCGGCCAGGCGCGCACCAGCCCGCCGCCGGAGCCGAGGCACAGCCCGTCCTTGTAGTTCAGCGTCGAATACTCGACCGCCACGGTGACGTCGCCCTCCGGCAGACGGTCTTCCGTGATCGCCTCGACCCCGGCCGATACGGCCCCCGCCTCGTCCTTGTCGACGACCAGCGCGTTGAAGCTCATGGCTTTCCTCCCCTTGAACCTGTCCTGAACCTGTTCTGGACCTGTCCTGGGACCTGCCCTTCATCTCTCCGCCCATTGGTACCGGCCAACAGCGGGGATGAAAAGCGGCGCAGCGATGGGGCAAGCCTCTACCTGCCGGCTTGCGCGACGGGGCGGGCCGGGTAAAACGGTAAGGACAGGGAGAGGCGAGCACGCATGCAATCCACGGTCGAGGCGTTCATCGCGAAATGGCAAGGCGTCGAAGGCGGCCAGGAACGGGCCAACTACGCCCTGTTCCTGACCGAACTGTGCGACGTGCTGGGCGAACCGCATCCGGACGGCGCCAGCGCGACCCATTCGGGCAACGACTACGTGTTCGAGCGCGTGGTCCGCGAGGAGACGCGCGACGGCCGCGTCTCGGACAAGCGCAGCTGTTTCGCGATCATGCAAGTTAAGCGTGATGCCTAAACGGACCTTGAGATCGGAGCAAGAAACATATCTGTCTGGGCGCTCCCCCTGATTGCCCCCATGTCTGCCTGCCTGTCTTCAGTGTGCAATAGTTCTGGTTGACCAAATTTCTTGATAGCTTCGATAACATCCAAGACACCAAACTCACGACGCTCGACGAGAATACGAACAACTTCCCGGTGAACTGGCGAAGGCAAATCAACTTCTTTTGGCATCTTCGCATCCGCATCAATAAATGCCTGTATGGCGCGCCACCCCTCATAGAATACTTGCATAAAATCGCCATCATGATGAAGAGGGCACAGGACCAGATTTTTAGAATCATCTTTACGAACTGCGTCTGATCGCCCTTGACGTGTAGGTATTATGCCAATCCTAAGCCCTGCCGCACCTTCAAGCTGAGAAGGATTGATCTTTACGCTCGTTCCAACCCAACGATCAGTATCATCATATCCAACGAACAAGTCTGCTTTCCATAAGCCTCTTATGGAGTACGGCAAGGCAAGTCTGGTGCGTCGATTTCGAAAAGCTCCAGCCAGAAAGTTTATATGACGCCGTAATTTTGCTGGCTGACCTCGAGTTCCATAAAGAACTCTCGAGTCTTCTGTGAGAATTTCCTCGGCAGTAGCAATCAACTGCTGAGCACCGGTCTTCTCCAACCCAAATAAGAGCGACTTTAAATTAGCGCCAGGGACATTGCATAGCCGAGCAGCGTCATTGATACGCTCCAAAACCCTGGGGTCACCAGAGTTTAATGCCTCGTGGACTGCATACTCAAAGCAAATGCCGCAATCGCCGTCCCCTGCGCGGTACAGCCTAGGAAGCATTTTAAGCAGAACGTTTTCGTACCCACCCGCCTCACCTACGATGTCAGATTTGAGCGCATATAGAAGGCCGCGCAAAATCGGGCGGATAACAGCTGTAAGGGCGAGCACCTCATCGCTGACGGCGTTGAGTTGTCTCTCTTCTTGAACTCTCATTAGCCCCCTCCAAAAATTGCGTTAATCATTATGTCCGTAGCACCATCCAAGCGCGAGTCCCCACCTGAAATTTTCACCCGAGGCACTGCCGATCGAACTGCTCTTTTTCGCAAACGAGGAGCCTAACGCGGGTCCCCACCCGCCGGAATGACGTTCTCACGCCAAGTCATTGGACGCATGGCGATGCCGGGGCTATGACCGGGGGAAGCCTGCTGCTCTTCGTGATGAAGGAAAGCAGGACAGACGTTCAGGAAAGAAGGCGTTTCCCGATCATGACCGCCCCGCTGTCGCATCTGCGCGTGCTCGATCTCTCCCGCGTCCTGGCCGGCCCCTGGTCGACGCAGGCGCTGGCCGACATGGGCGCCGACGTCATCAAGATCGAGCGGCCCGGCAGCGGCGACGATACGCGCGGCTGGGGCCCGCCCTTCGTCGCGGACGGGGCGGCGGCCGGCGAGAGCGCCTATTTCATGGCCGCCAACCGGGGCAAGAAGTCGGTCGCCGTCGACATCGCCAGCGAGAGGGGGCGCGCGCTCATCATTGAGCTGGCGAAGAAGTCCGATATCCTGGTGGAGAACTACAAGGTCGGCGGCCTGAAGAAATACGGCCTCGACTACGACAGCCTGTCGCAGATCAATCCGGGCCTGATCTACTGTTCGATCACCGGCTTCGGCCAGACCGGGCCTTACGCCCAGCGCGCCGGCTACGACTTCATGATCCAGGGCATGGGCGGGCTGATGTCGGTGACCGGCGAGCGCGACGCGCTGCCGGGCGGCGGGCCGCAGAAGGCGGGCGTGGCGCTTGCCGACATCCTGACCGGGCTGAACGCCACCATCGCCATTCTCGGCGCCCTCGCCCACCGCGAGCGCACCGGCGAGGGCCAGCATCTCGACATCGCGCTGTTCGACGTGCAGGTCGCCTCGCTCGCCAACCAGGCGCTGAGCTATCTGGTCTCCGGCACCTCGCCCGTGCGCATGGGCAATGCGCACACCGCCATCGTGCCTTACGAGGTCTTCGCCAGCTCCGACGGCCACCTGATCCTCGCCGTCGGCAACGACGGCCAGTTCGTCCGCTTCTGCGAGGTCGCCGGCCGGCCGGAGCTGGCCGCCGATCCGCGCTTTGCCGTCAACCGCGACCGGGTCGCCCACCGGGAGATCCTGGCGCCGATGGTCGCGGAGATCATCGCGGCGCGCACGACCCGCGAGTGGATCGCCGATCTGGAGGCCGCCGCCGTGCCCTGCGGCCCGATCAACACCATCGCCGAAGTGTTCGAGGAACCGCAGGCCAAGGCGCGCGGGCTGATGAACCCGGCCCTGCCGCATGGCAGCGGCGGCACCGTGCCGGGGGTCGCCAGCCCCTTGCGGTTTTCCAGGACGCCGGTGAACGACAAGGTCGCCCCGCCGATGCTGGGCGAGCACACCCGCGAGGTGCTGGCCCGCGTTCTCGGCCTGGACGAGGCCGAGCTCGACGCGCTGGAGGCGGGCGGGGCCGTGCAGTCGCGCAAGGGCTGACGGGCGGGCCTCTCCCTGAACAAATTTTGAGCACATTTTTGCCGCGATGCACAATTGTGCAATTTCATTGTGCGCTGCGAAATCGGCCAGCGCGCGGGGCGGCTGACGCTGCGTTCCCCGCAAGTCGCGGCGTTTCCGGCATTTTTGCGCCGCAAGCGGCGCCCGCGCCAAACTGGCACGCATCTTGATCTTCCTTGTCGTGGCTCTTCCTCCCGGGGAGACGCGACAGAGGGGAAACAGATGACAATGTTCAGCAAGAAATTCTTCGCCGGAATGGCGCTTTCGGGCCTGATGGCCTCCACCGCCGTCACCGGCGCCTTCGCCCAGGAGGAGACCATCAAGGTCGGCATCCTCCACTCGCTGTCCGGCACCATGGCGATTTCCGAGACGACCCTCAAGGACGTCATGCTGATGCTCATCGACGAGCAGAACAAGAAGGGCGGCCTGCTCGGCAAGAAGCTCGAGGCGGTCGTCGTCGACCCGGCCTCCGACTGGCCGCTGTTCGCCGAAAAGGCCCGCGAGCTGATCCAGGTGAACGGCGTGTCGGCCGTATTCGGCTGCTGGACCTCGGTGTCGCGCAAGTCCGTGCTGCCGGTCTTCGAGGAGCTGAACTCGCTGCTGTTCTACCCCGTCCAGTACGAGGGCGAGGAGAGCCAGCGCAACGTCTTCTACACCGGCGCCGCGCCGAACCAGCAGGCCATTCCCGCCGTCGACTACCTGATGAACGAGGAAGGCGTCGAGCGCTGGGTGCTGGCCGGCACCGACTATGTCTACCCGCGCACGACCAACAAGATCCTCGAGGCCTACCTCAAGGCGAAGGGCGTCGCCGAGGAAGACATCATGATCAACTACACGCCGTTCGGCCATTCCGACTGGCAGACGATCGTGTCCGACATCAAGGCCTTCGGCTCGGCCGGCAAGAAGACCGCCGTTGTCTCCACCATCAACGGCGATGCCAACGTTCCCTTCTACAAGGAACTGGGCAATGCCGGCATCAAGGCCGAGGACATCCCGGTCGTCGCCTTCTCGGTCGGCGAGGAGGAACTGGCCGGCCTCGACACCGGACCGCTGGTCGGGCACCTGGCCGCCTGGAACTATTTCCAGTCCGTCGACACGCCGGTCAACGGCGAGTTCATCGAGGCGTGGAAGGCCTATATCGGCGACGACAAGCGCGTCACCAACGACCCGATGGAGGCCCACTACATCGGCTTCAACATGTGGGTGAAGGCGGTCGAGAAGGCCGGCACCACCGATCCGGATGCGGTGATCGACGCCATTGTCGGCGTTTCCGTGCCGAACCTGACCGGCGGCTATTCGGCGATGATGCCGAACCACCACATCACCAAGCCGGTGCTGATCGGCGAGATCCAGGAAGACGGCCAGTTCGAGACCGTGTGGGAGACCTCCGGCCTCGTCGTCGGCGACGCCTGGTCCGACTTCCTCGACGGCTCCAAGGACCTGATTGCCGACTGGCGCAAGCCCTTGAACTGCGGAAACTTCAACACGGCCACGGGCAAGTGCGGCGGGTCGGGAAGCTAAGCTCCCGTCCGTCGCAACCAGAGGGGGAGGGAGGCGGGCGCAGATCCGCCTCCTCCTTACCCCTCCTCTCCTACCGCATTCCGCACCCCAGCCCGGACGGTCCCCAGTGAAAGCATCGGCGAACGCATACGCTCCGCGCCCTCTCCCGGCCCCGCGACTGGCCCCGCGACTGCCCCTGTGGCTGGCGCTGTTGCTGGCCCTGCTGCCGCTGGCGCTGCTGTCCTCGGCAGCGGGCGCGCAGGACCATGCAGCCCTGCGCCCGCTCATTGATGCGCTCGGGAAAGGCTCGTTCGGCGACACGGAAGAGCAGATCGCCGCGCTCGCCGCCACCGGCGCTCCGGCCGTGGTGCCGGCGCTGGAAGCGCTGACCAACGGCGATCTCTATGTGCGCAAGGCCGACAAGGCCGTGGTCATCGGCAAGCGGGCGGGCGGAAGCCTTGCGCTCACCGACCCGCTGACCGGCGAAGCGCTGGAAAGCACCGCTTCCAGCGCGCTCGACAAGATCCGCGTCAACAACCGCCTGCGCCGAACGATCCGCGCAGCGCTCGGCGGGCTGACCCTGCGCGCCGCGGATGCGACCACCCGCCGACAGGCGGCCGAGGCGATCTTCAAGGCGCAGGACGCCGAGGGCATCGAGGCGCTGGACGCGGCGATTGCCGCCGAGACGGATACCGGCGTCGCCAAGCTGATGCGCGAGGCGCGCGCCGCCGCCGTGCTCGCCTCCGACCGCCCGACCGAGGACAAGATCGCCGCCATCGACACGCTGGCCGAACGCGGCGACCGCGACGCCCTGTCGATGATCACGGCGGTGCAGAACAGCGACGCGAGCGAGCTGCACGAGGCGGCAGGTGCCGCCCTTGCCCGGATCCAGAAGCTGCAGGCGGCCTGGGACACGGCCCGCAACGTCTGGTTCGGCCTGTCGCTCGGCTCGGTGCTGCTGCTCGCCGCCATCGGCCTTGCCATCACCTTCGGCGTGATGGGCGTCATCAACATGGCGCATGGCGAGATGGTGATGCTGGGCGCCTACACCACCTTCGTGGTGCAGAACCTGTTCCGCACCCACGCGCCCGACTTCTTCGACTATTCGCTGCTGGTGGCGCTGCCGGCCGCCTTCCTCGTCGCCGGCCTCGTCGGCATCGGCATCGAGCGCGGCATCATCCGCTTCCTGCACAACCGCCCGCTGGAGACGCTGCTCGCCACCTGGGGCGTGTCGCTGATCCTGCAGCAGGCGGTGCGCTCGATCTTCGGCCCCACCAACCAGGAGGTCGGCAACCCGGCCTTCATGTCCGGCGCCTTCGAGATCGGCCAGCTGACCATCACCTACAACCGGCTGTGGATCCTGGTCTTCGCGCTGACGGTCTTCGCCGCGCTGCTGATCGCGATGAAATTCACCCGCTTCGGGCTGAACGTGCGCGCCGTCACCCAGAACCGGCGCATGGCCGCCTCCATGGGCATCCGCACGCCGCTGGTCGACGCGCTGACCTTCGGCCTCGGCTCGGGCATCGCCGGCATCGCCGGGGTGGCGCTGTCGCAGATCGACAACGTCTCGCCCAATCTCGGCCAGTCCTACATCATCGACAGCTTCATGGTCGTGGTGTTCGGCGGCGTCGGCAACCTGTGGGGCACGCTGGTCGCGGCGATGAGCCTCGGCGTTGCCAACAAGTTCCTGGAGCCCTTCGCCGGCGCGGTGCTGGCCAAGATCCTGGTGCTCGTCTTCATCATCCTGTTCATCCAGAAGCGTCCGCGCGGCCTGTTCGCGCTGAAGGGCCGGGCGGTGGAGGCATGAGCCCCCGTCCCGCCCGCATCCCGCGGAGCCGCCCGTCATGATGGTCCGTTTCCTCGCCGGCGGGTTGACCGGCACCCGCCTCGCCATGCTGGTACTGCTTGTCGGCGCGGCCGTGCTGGTGCCCGTCCTCAATCTTGCCCTGCCGGCCGATCACCCGCTGCACGTGCCCACCTATGCGGTGACGCTGATGGGCAAGTACCTCACCTATGCCCTGCTGGCGCTGGCGCTCGACCTGGTGTGGGGCTATTGCGGCATCCTCTCGCTCGGCCATGCGGCGTTCTTCGCCCTCGGCGGCTATGCCATGGGCATGTACCTGATGCGGCAGATCGGCACGCGCGGCGTCTATGGCGACCCGCTGCTGCCCGACTTCATGGTGTTCCTCAACTGGAAGGAACTGCCCTGGTACTGGACCGGCTTCGACGCCTTCCCCTTCGCAATGGTGATGGCGCTGGCCGTGCCGGGGCTGCTGGCCTTCGTCTTCGGCTGGTTCGCCTTCCGCTCGCGCGTCACCGGCGTCTATCTGTCGATCATCACCCAGGCGATGACCTATGCGCTGCTGCTCGCCTTCTTCCGCAACGACATGGGCTTCGGCGGCAACAACGGCCTGACCGACTTCAAGGACATCCTCGGCTATTCGGTGCAGTCCGACACGACCCGCGCGGGCCTCTTCGCCGCCTCCGCGCTGGCGCTCGCCGCAAGCCTGGTGCTCGCCATCGCCATCACCGGCTCGAAGCTCGGCAAGGTGCTGGTCGCGGTGCGCGACGCGGAAAGCCGCACCCGCTTCCTCGGTTACCGGGTGGAGCACTACAAGCTGTTCGTGTGGACCGTCTCGGCGATGATGGCCGGGCTTGCCGGCGCGCTCTACGTGCCGCAGGTCGGCATCATCAATCCGGGCGAATTCGCTCCGGCCAACTCCATCGAGGCGGTGATCTGGGTGGCGGTCGGCGGCCGCGGCACCCTTGTCGGCCCGATCATCGGCGCGGTGCTGGTCAACTTCGCCAAGAGCTGGTTCACCGCCGCCCTGCCCGAGATCTGGCTGTTCGCGCTCGGCGCGCTGTTCGTCGCGGTGACGCTGTTCCTGCCCAAGGGCATTCTCGGCCTCGCCGCGACGCTCCGCGCCCGCCTGCCGAAGCGCAAGGACAAGACCTCACCGGCGGACGTGTCGGCGGGTGCGCCCATCGCCCCCGCCCCTGCTCTCGCCCGCAACCAGGCCGCGGAGTGACACGATGACCGCCACGGGCTCCCTGCTCTATCTCGACGGCGTCAGCGTCTCCTTCGACGGCTTCAAGGCGCTGAACAACCTGTCCTTCCTGATCGGGCGCAACGAGATGCGCGCGATCATCGGCCCGAACGGCGCCGGCAAGACGACGATGATGGACGTCATCACCGGCAAGACCCGGCCGGACACCGGCACGCTGCTGTTCGGCGAGAAGCTGGACCTCACCCGCCACGACGAGGCGGAGATCGCCGGCTTCGGCATCGGCCGCAAGTTCCAGAAGCCGACGGTCTTCGAAAGCCACACGGTGGAGGACAATATCGCGCTGGCGCTGAAAGCCCCGCGCGGGCCCTTCGCCACCCTGTTCCACCGGCGCGAGCGCGAGGAGAGCGCCCGCATCGACGCGCTGCTGGAGCTGGTGCGGCTCGACAGCCGCCGCGAGGATCTTGCCGGCGATCTCAGCCACGGCCAGAAGCAGTGGCTGGAGATCGGCATGCTGCTGGCGCAGGACCCGCAGCTGCTGCTGATCGACGAGCCCGCCGCCGGCATGACCGATGCGGAGACGGCGGCGACCGCCGACCTCCTGCGCGATATCGCCCGGAGCCACTCCGTCGTCGTCGTCGAGCACGACATGACCTTCGTGCGGGCGCTCGACGTCAAGGTCACGGTGCTGCACGAAGGCTCGGTGCTGGCGGAAGGCTCGCTCGACCACGTCTCGTCCGACCAGAAGGTCATCGACGTCTATCTGGGCCGGTAATCGTGGAACGCGCAATGAACTGTGGCACTGCAACCGTCTTGCCGTTTATGTATCCCTCGGTCGAGGGAACCGGACAGGAGACGGATGATGCCTCTATTGGGCCTTCTCGCAACGATCGCCGTGGGTGTGGCGGTCTGGTACTGGCGACTGAAAATGCTCCGCGAGGCGGGGAGCGAAGTGATCGATTCCGTCGAGCGGATGCGCGGCGCCTACAAGCGCAAGCAGTTCCGCAAGAAGGTCGAGGACGCGCCGCTGGCCTCCATCGAGGACCCGGTGATCGCCGCGGTGACCTTCTACTTCTGCCTGGCCAAGGAAAAGCCCGCCTACAAGGACGAGGCGAAGGCCGTCATCCGCGAAGGGATGCAGGGGATCGTCCCGCCCGGCGATATGGACGAGCTGCTGATCTTCTGCGACTGGATCGCCCAGAACGTCATCAATGCCGACGACCCGGTCCAGCGGTTCCACAAGCTCTGGAGAAGCCGTCTCGACCAGGGCGAGCTGCACCAGCTGATTACCATCGCCCGGGCGGTCTGCGACGTGGGCGGGGGACCGGACGAGGAACAGGCGCGGGTGCTGCAGCTGCTGAACCGCAAGCTGCTGAACTGACGCGCAAGACCGTAATGGAGGTTGCATGCTGACCGTTGAGAACATCGACCTCCATTACGGCGCCGCGCAGGCGCTCAAAGATGTCAGCCTGAGTGCGGAGGTCGGCAAGGTCACCTGCGTGATGGGCCGCAACGGCGTCGGCAAGACCTCGACCCTGCGGGCCATCGCCGGCCAGCAGCCGATCTCCGCCGGCAGCGTGCGCTGGGAAGGCGAGGACATTTCCCGCATGACGCCCTATCAGCGCGCCCGCAAGGGCATCGCCCTGGTGCCGCAGGGGCGCGACGTGTTTCCGCTGCTCAGCGTGCGTGAGAACCTGGAGACGGGCTTTGCCGTGCTGCCGCACGGCCAGCGGCGGGTGCCCGACACGGTGTTCGAGCTGTTTCCCGTGCTCAAGGACATGCTGTCGCGGCGCGGCGGCGACCTGTCGGGCGGCCAACAGCAGCAGCTCGCCATCGGCCGGGCCATCGTCATGCGCCCGCGCCTTCTGATCCTCGACGAGCCGACGGAGGGCATCCAGCCCTCGATCATCAAGGATATCGGCCGCGCGATCTCGTTCCTGCGCGACACCGGCGAGATGGCCATCGTGCTGGTGGAACAGTATTTCGAGTTCGCCCGGGACCTGGCCGACCGCTTCGCCGTGATGGACCGCGGCGAAGTGGTGCTCGCCGGCACCCGGGACGAACTGGAGGAGAGCGCGGTCCGCGCCCACCTCACCGTCTGACCAGAGCTCTGCTCAGCCGCGGCCGATATAGGGCATGGTCGTTGCCATCACCGTCATGAACTGCACATTGGCATCGAGCGGAAGGCTCGCCATGTGCAGGACGGAGCTCGCGACATTCTCGGCCGCCATCACCGGCTCGGCCCGCACGCTGCCGTCCGGCTGGGCAACGCCCTCCTGCATGCGCACCGTCATGTCGGTCGCCGCATTGCCGATATCGATCTGGCCGCAGGCGATGTTGAACGGGCGCCCGTCCAGCGAGATGGAGCGGGTGAGGCCGGTCATCGCGTGCTTGGACGCCGTATAGGCGGCCGAGCCGGGACGCGGCACATGGGCGGAAATCGAGCCGTTGTTGATGATCCGCCCGCCCTGCGGGTCCTGCGCGCGCATCATGTTGAAGGCGCCGCGCGCGATCAGGAAGGCGCCGTCCAGATTGACGGACATCAGCTTGCGCCATTCCTCGAAGGAAAGATCGCCGATGGGCTTGCCCAGCACGGTGGTGCCGGCATTGTTAAAGACAACGTCGAGCCGCCCGAACGCATCGTGCAGGGCGCCGAACAGGTCGTCCACCGCCGCCGGCTCGCTGACATCACAGGGAACGCAGAGGGCACCAGCCGGGTCGACGCCGGACATGGCCACGGTCTCTTCCAGCTTGTCGCCCCGGCGCCCGGTCAGCACAGTGCGATAGCCCGCCTTGAGAAAGGCGATGGCGCAGGCACGCCCGACGCCCGCGCTCGCCCCCGTCACCAGCGCCACGTTCCCCGTCCGATCTCCCGTCATGGCCATGCCGTTCCTCCGCTGCAAGCCGTTCCATCATTGTGGCAACAATGGCCGGGTCGGGACGGAAAAGGCAAGCCGCAAGGGCACTTGGTCAAAAGATCGAGCCGGAAGGTCTCTAGACGAAATTGCGGGCGACGATGTAGCCGACGGTTGCGGAAAAGCCGGTGACGAAGGTGCCCCAGGCGACGTCGACCACCGTCACCACCACCGGCCAGTCGCGCAAGGTGGCAAGGTTGGTGAAATCGTAGGTCGCATACGCGAAGAAGCCGAAGAGACAGCCGTAAAGCGCCGCGTCCTGCCAGTTGCCCGAGCGCAGCGCCGGGGCGACGGCGAAGATGACGATGCCGACCACGTAGACCAGATAGAAGACGCCGGCGACCGTGAAATTCACCTGCTCGGCCATCAGCCCGGCAAGGCGCTCGCGGTAGAACGAGCCCGCCACATGCGCCAGCCAGATGTAATCCAGCGCCAAGAAGATCAGCGCCGTGGCGCCATAGGCGATCGCATGCGACATATCCGGGGCCTTCCTGTTTTCCACACGTCGTTAAACGCAGGATCGGCGCGAGCGGTTCACCTTGCCGCCACAATGCGCGGGCTCAATCGCAAGATCCTTGCGCAAACCCGCTGTTCCCCTCTTCACACAGGATTGGAATTATTCTAAACTGCGTGCAACTGATCGCTTCGCAAAGCCGAAGCGACCGTGGTGGTGCGGCCGGAACGGCGCACACAGAATACAAGGAGAGCATCGAATGAAAGGCAGCGCAAAGGTTATCGAACGGCTCAACGAGGCGCTGTTCCTCGAGCTCGGCGCGGTGAACCAGTACTGGCTGCACTACCGCATGCTTGACGACTGGGGCCTTACCAAGCTCGCCAAGAAGGAGCGTGCCGAGTCCATCGAGGAGATGCAGCACGCCGACAAGATCATCGCGCGCATCCTGTTCCTGGAGGGTCACCCGAACCTGCAGAAGGTCGCGCCGCTGCGCATCGGCCAGGACGTCAAGGAAGTGCTGGAAGCCGATCTTGCCGGCGAGCACGAGGCCCGCACCTCCTACTCCAAGTCGCGCGACATCTGCCACGACGAGGGCGACTACGTTTCCATGAAGCTCTTCGAGGAGCTGCTGGCGGACGAGGAAGGTCACATCGACTTCCTCGAGACCCAGCTCGAGCTGCTCGAGAAGATCGGTGTCGAGCGCTACTCGCTGCTGAATTCCGGCTCGGCCGACGAAGCCGAATAAGCTCCCTGCTTCGCACCACTGCACAGCCGCCGCGCCTCCCCGGCGCGGCGGCTTTTTCATGCCCGCCCGGCCCGGCGTGCGATGCGGCGGGCACGGACGCGATTTTACAACCCAAGATTGGATATCCGGACTATCCTGCTCTTCTCGGCAGATCGGGAGGATGGCATGGCTTTCACCGCAGGCTTCGATTTCACCGAGGCGGAGGCCGCGCTCGCGCTCTCCCAGTCGATCTATGGCGCGCCCGCCATTCCGGTGCCGACGCCCGATCCGGTCGCGCTCGGCTGGTCGAAGGTCGACGGCCTGTCGCCGTCCGGCCCGACGCTGCTCGACAATCTCTGGCAGATCTGGCGAAGCGATGCCGCCCCGAACCGCTATGCGCTCGTCGTGCGCGGTACGGTCGACACGGACGCCAGCATCCTGGCCGACCTGCTGTTTCCGCTGATCGATGCAAGGCTCGACCTGGAACTCGATATCGGCGGCACGACGCTCGACATTCCCTTTCATCTCGCCCGCGACGAAACGGGCAGCGCCGTCGTCGCCGGCACCCATCTCGGCTTCACGCTCGGCCTGCTTTTGATGCTGCTGACCACCGACCGGCCGCTGCTGGCGAGCCTTGCCCGCCTGTCGCTGCTGCCGGACACGGAGCTGCTGGTCACCGGACACAGCCAGGGCGCCTCCATCGCAACGCTCGCCACCTCGTTCCTGCGCCACGCATCCGGGCCGTTCGCGCCCTTCCGCACGCTCTCTGCCAAGACCTATGTGCTGGCGCCGGCAAAGCCCGGCAACGACCACTATGCCGCCGACTACGCGGGCATCGCCGGCATGGCCGGGTTCGGCTGGACCATCGCCAGCACGCAAGGATGGGTGCCGCAGGTGCCCTTCACGCTGCAGGGACCGGGCGATCTCAACACGCCCAACCCCTTGCGCGCCTATGCCGGCGAGACGATGCCGGACAGCGATCCGCGGGTCGCGGCGATGGCACTGACGGCCGCGACGGCGGCCGAGGCCGCGCATGTCCAGGCGCTCGCGCATGCGCAGGCGAGCATCGCCGCGCTGAAGGCGGGCCTTGCCTCCATCCGCCTTGCCCCCGACGCGCTGCCGGGCGGCGGCGGCGGCGCGACGCCGGTTCCCGGCACGGCCCTCTCGCCGGTGCTCGACACGCTGCTGTCGCGGGTGCAGCTGTCGCTGAACTATGCCCCGGCAGGCGCCCTGGTGCCGCTCTTCGCCCGGCCCGGCGGCAACCCGCAGGACCCGAAGGACTATTTCTGGCAGCACCATCTCGGCAATTACTGGATCTACCTGCAGGAGCAGTACGGCGGCATGTGAACGGCCCCTGCCCCGGCGCGGGCTGGCGCTTGCAAGGCGTGCCGTGCCCCGGCACTCTTGCGCCCGGCGCAGTTGCGCCTTTCGGGAGGAGTTTCATAAATGCATTCCAATCGCTCGGCACTTGCCCTTGGTGCCTCGCTTCTCGTCTCGCTGCTTCTGGTACCGGGCGCGGCCCAAGCCGCCTGTCCGGACGATGCCGCCATCGACGCCTTCCTGGCCGCACGCGCCAGCGCGGCCCCGACGCCGCCGCCGGTCGCCGCCGGCGGATCGATGGCGGATGCCCTGTGCGCGCAAGGCAAGATCCTCGCCCGCCTGGAAACCGATCTCGGCCCGGTCGTCGGCTACAAGGCCGGCCTGACCTCGCCCAAGTCGCAGGAAGCCTTCGGCGTCACCGAGCCGGTCTTCGGCACGCTGCTTCAGGGCATGATCGTCAGGGGGAACGCCACCGCCCGCCCGGCGGAGGCGGTGCGCGCGCTGTTCGAGGCGGACCTGGTGGTCGAGATCGCCGATGCCGCCGTCAACGAGGCGGCGACGCCGGAAGAGGTGCTGGCCCATATCGCCGGCGTACGCCCGTTCCTGGAGCTGCCCGCGCTCGTCGTCGGCAAGGACGACAAGCTCGACGGTCCTGCCATCACCTCGATCAATGTCGGCGCCTGGAAAGGCGCGATGGGCGAGCTGATCGAGATCCCGCAAGGGGCCGAGGGCGTTGCCATGCTCGCCGATTTCACCGCGAAACTGACGGATGATGCGAGCGGCGAGACCCTGTCGGCAGCGCCCGGCAAGGCCGTGCTCGGCCACCCGCTCAACGCGGTCGCCTGGATCGCCGGCGTGCTGAAGGCGCAGGGCAAGGCCTTGAAGCCCGGCGACCTTGTTTCCGTCGGCTCCATCGGCCCGCTGCATCCGATGAAGCCGGGCCTGAGCGTCACGCTCACCTACGAGGGACTGCCCGGCACGCCGAAGATCGGCGCCCGGTTCGAATAGAAGCGGCGCGCCGGCCCCACAGCCCGCTCCGCTGTCGTCCCGGTTCCGGCGAAGCCGGAGACCGGGAACCAGTAACCCCAGGTCGTGCGGTTGGCGCCTCGACGCGGCCAAGATGGGAGGGCTTCACCGGAGCGTCGCCACGTGCCCCGGCGGATACTGGATGCCTGCCTGACGCAGGCATGACAACCGAGGAGCGGAACGACCGCCCTCACGTCTCGGTGCCTTTTTGCACCGCCCCTCCCCGATCAGCCCTTCTTCTTGTTGAAGGCGGCTGCAAGGGCTGCGGCCATGGCTCCGTCGCCACCGCCCTGCGGGGGACGCGAACCGCCAGAACCGCCGCCACCGCCGGGCCCGCCGCGACGCGGACCGCCGGGGCCGCCCTTCGGCCGGTCGCCACCGCCGCCAGGACCACCAGAACCACCGGGACCGCCGCGCGGCCGGTCGGAGCCGCCGGCACCCCGCGCGCCGGCCTCCGCGCCGCCGTCCTTGCGCATGGTGAGGCCGATGCGCTTGCGCGCCATGTCGACCTCCACGACCTTCACCCGGACGATGTCGCCGGCCTTCACCACCTCCGCCGGATCGCGCACGAAGCGGTCGGCGATCTGCGAGACGTGGACAAGGCCGTCCTGATGGACGCCGATATCGACGAAGGCGCCGAAATTGGTGACGTTGGTGACCGTGCCTTCCAGCACCATGCCGGGGCGCAGGTCGCTCATCGTCTCGACGCCATCGGCAAGCTTCGCGGTCTTGAACTCCGGACGCGGATCGCGGCCGGGCTTTTCCAGCTCGGCGAGGATGTCGCGCACCGTCGGCAGGCCGAACGTGTCGTCGGCAAAGAGCGAGGGATCGAGCCCCTTCAACAGCGCCGGATTGCCCATCACCTCGGACAGCGGCCGGCCGCAGGCCTGCACGATGCGGCTCGCCACCGGATAGGCCTCCGGGTGCACCGACGAGGCATCGAGCGGATTGTCGCCGCCGGGAATGCGCAGGAAGCCGGCGCATTGCTCGAAGGCCTTGGGCCCGAGCCGCGCCACCTTGAGCAGCGCCTTGCGGTCGCGGAACGCGCCTGCCGCCTCGCGGTGCGCAACGATGGCCTCGGCAAGGCCGGCGGAAAGGCCCGAAACGCGGGCGAGCAGCGCCACGGAGGCGGTGTTGAGGTCGACGCCGACCGCGTTCACCGCATCCTCGACCACCGCGTCCAGCGCCTTGGCGAGCTTGGTCTGGTTGACGTCGTGCTGGTACTGGCCGACGCCGATGGACTTCGGCTCGATCTTGACCAGCTCGGCCAGCGGATCCTGCAGGCGGCGGGCGATGGAGGCCGCCCCGCGCAGCGAGACGTCGACGCCAGGCAGCTCGCGCGAGGCCAGCTCGCTCGCCGAATAGATCGAGGCGCCGGCCTCGTTGACGATCACCTTGATCGGGCGGTTCGCCGGCGGGATCTCGCCGAGCAGATCGGCGACCAGCCGGTCGGTCTCGCGGCTCGCCGTGCCGTTGCCGATGGCGATGAGCGAAATGCCGTGCCGGGCGATCAGCGCCTTCAGCGCCGCCGTCGAGCCCACGATGTCGTTGCGCGGCTGGAACGGGTAGATCGTCGTCGTCTCGACCAGCTTGCCGGTGGCATCGACCACCGCCACCTTGACGCCGGTGCGGATGCCGGGATCGAGACCCAGCACCGTCTTGTGGCCGGCGGGCGCGGCCAGCAGCAGGTCCTTGAGATTGCGGGCGAAGACGTGGATCGCCTCTTCCTCGGACTTTTCGCGCAGCGCGTTCATCAGGTCGAGTTCCAGATGCAGCGCCAGCTTGACCCGCCAGGCCCAGCGCGCCGTCTCCGCCAGCCAGCGGTCGGCCGGCCGGCCCCGGTCCTCGATGCCGGCGGCCCTCATCACCATCAGCTCGACCGGCTTGAAGGTGCCCTGAGCGTCTTCGTCGACGGCGAGTTCCAGCGCCAGCACACCCTCGTTGCGGCCGCGCAGCAGCGCCAGCGCCCGGTGGCTCGGCACGTCGGCCCATTTCTCGCGATAGTCGAAATAGTCGGAGAACTTGGCGCCGGCCTGCTCCTGGCCCTCGACCACGCGCGAGCGCAGCACCGCGCCCGAGGTCATGTGCGAACGCAGCCGCCCGACCAGCGCGGCATCTTCCGCAAAGCGCTCCATCAGGATCTGGCGCGCGCCGTCGAGCGCCGCCTTGGTGTCCTCGACGCCCTTTTCCGCGTCGACGAAGCGCGCCGCCGTCTCCTGCGGGTCGTGCGAGGGATCGCCGATCAACAGGTCGGCCAGCGGCTCCAGCCCCGCCTCACGGGCGATCTGCGCCTTGGTCCGCCGCTTCTTCTTGAACGGCAGGTAGAGATCTTCCAGCTGCGCCTTGGTCTCGGCCGCGTGGATACGCCCGGCAAGCGCGTCGTCGAGCTTCCCCTGCTCCTCGATGGAGCGCAGGATCGCGCCGCGCCGCTCCTCCATCTCGCGCAGGTAGGTCAGCCGTTCCTCGAGCCGGCGCAGCTGCGTGTCGTCGAGACCGCCGGTCGCCTCCTTGCGGTAGCGGGCGACGAAGGGAACCGTCGCCCCGCCGTCGAGCAGCTCCACCGTCGCGGAGACCTGCTCCGGCCGACAGACGAGCTCGGCCGCGATGGCGCGGGCGATGCGGGCGGAAATCTCCGGCGGCAGCGCCGTCTTCGCGGAGGCCGGGCGGGAAGCCGGAACGTCCGGCGCGAAGGAGGAAAAATCGGTCATCTTGCGGGCCTGTCGACAAATCGGGCCGCCGGGCGGGGCCGGTCGGCGGGCCGCGAACATTACGCGCGCTGCGCGCGCCGCGCCAGTGCGGGACGCGAAGACGGACGGCCGGAAGTGGAAAACCGCGCGAACGGGGCGGGACCGGGGCCCAGGCTGAGGCTCGGGCTCAGCGCACCACGGTGATGCGCTGCGCGGCGCGGGTCACCGCCGTATAGAGCCAGCGGTCGCGATATTCGCGGAAGGCCCAGCTCTCGTCGAACAGGACGATATCGTCCCACTGCGAGCCCTGCGCCTTGTGGACGGTGAGCGCATAGCCGTAGTCGAACTCGTCGGAGCGGCGCTTGAGGGCGTAGGGGATCTGGTCCGCGCCCTCCTCGAACAGGCCCGGCAGCACCTTGACCTGCACCCGGCCCTTGCCGGCGGCCTCGTCCTCCGGGCGCACGTCGAAGCGCAGCGTGTTGCCCTTGGACGGGCGCAGCCGCTCGACGGTCCACAGCCCGCCGTTGAGCAGGCCCTTGGCCTTGTCGTTGCGCAGGCACACCAGCTTGTCGCCGACCGCCGGCATCTGCGTGGTGTAGCCCTTCAGCTCGCGGATGCGGCCGTTATAGAGCCGCCGCGTGCGGTTGGTGCCGACCAGCACCTGGTCGCTGGCGAGGATCGAGGCGGCGTCGATCTCGCGGCGCGAGATGATGCGGCTGTCGCCGTAGCGGCCTGCCTCAAGCTCGCCGCCCTCGCGGATCAGCATCGACATGTGGACGATCGGATTGTCGCGCGCCTGGCGGTGCACCTCCGACAGCATCACGTCCGGCTCGGCCTCGGTGAAGAAGCCGCCGCCCTTGACCGGCGGCAGCTGCGCCGGATCGCCGAGCACCAGCACGGGCGTGCCGAAGGACAGGAGATCGCGGCCGAGATCCTCGTCGACCATCGAGCATTCGTCGATGACGATCAGCTTGGCCTTGGAGGCGATGCTGTCGCGGTTGATCGAGAAGCTGAGGCTTGCCTCATCGTCCTCGGTCTCGTCCTTGCGCCCGCGCGGCCGGTAGATCATCGCATGGATGGTGGTGGCGTCGTCGCAGCCCTTCTGGCGCAGCACATGGGCCGCCTTGCCGGTGAAGGCGCCGAAGGCGACATCGCCGTTGATGCCCTCCGCCAGATGGCGGGCGAGCGTCGTCTTGCCCGTGCCGGCGAAGCCGAACAGGCGGAAGACCTGCTTGTCTTTCGATTTCAGCCAGCGCGCCGTCTCGTCGAGCGCGTGCTGCTGCTGGGGCGACCAGTCCATGAAGCGAATCGGATCCCGAGTTGGTTCGTTCCCTTCCTACAGGCTTCGCGCCCGCCTGTGCACCCGCTTAAGCCGGGCTCACGGGCGCGGGTAGAGCTTCACCCCCGTGCCGGTGACCGAAAAGCCCGTCATGTAGGGGTCGCGCTCGTCCAGCGTGATGGTGGAGGTGCCGGTCTTCACCGCCCAGCCCTCGATGGTGGGCACGATGGCCGGCCGGCCGCCGACGGTGGTCTCGCTCTTCACCCCGCCGGTAAACAGCGAGCCGATGACGCTCTCGTGCACGAAACGGTCGCCGACCGTCAGCCGGCCGCGCGCATGCAGCTGGGCAAGGCGGGCGGAGGTGCCGGTGCCGCAGGGGCTGCGGTCGATGGCCTTGTCGCCGTAGAAGACCGCGTTGCGCGCATCCGCCCCCGGCTGGGTCGCCGGGCCCGACCACTGGATGTGGGTGATGCCGCGGATGCGCCCGTCCTCCGGGTGCACCATCTCGTACGCCTCGTTGAGCGCGATCCGAAGCGCCGGGCTGATCGCCACCAGCCGGTCGACGTCGATGGCGCCGACGCCCGCGAAATTCTCCTGGGGCTCGATGATCGCGTAGAAATTGCCGCCATAGGCGACGTCGAAGGTCAGCCGGCCGAACTCCGGGCAGTCGATCTCAAGATCCTGCGCCGCAAGGAAGGAGGGCACGTTGGTCAGCCGCACGGAGGCGACGTGCTCGCCCTCCATCTCGTAATCGGCAAGCACCAGACCTGCCGGCGTTTCCAGCCGCGCCTGGCCCGGCGTGCGGGGCACGAGAAGCCCCTCCTCGATCGCCATGGTGACGGTGCCGATGGTGCCGTGGCCGCACATGGGCAGGCAGCCGGAGGTCTCGATATAGAGGACGCCGATGTCGCAATCCTCGCGCGTCGGCGGATAGAGGATCGAGCCGGACATCATGTCGTGGCCGCGCGGCTCGAACATCAACCCGGTGCGGATCCAGTCGTAGCGCTCAAGGAAATCCGCCCGCCGCGCCAGCATGCTGTCGCCGGCAAGGTTGGGTCCCCCGCCCGCGACGAGCCGCACCGGATTGCCGCAGGTATGTCCGTCGATGCAGAAGAACGTATGCCGCGCCACGGCTGCCTCCTTAAGAAAGAACCCAGACTTCAAAAAACCCAGACTGTCAGAACCTGTCGACCGCGTAAGGGGCAAGGTCGATGGAGGGCTGCTCGCCGGCAACGAGCGCCGCGACGAGTTCGCCCGTCGCCGCCGCCTGGGTCAAGCCGTGATGGGCATGGCCGAAGGCGTGGATCAGGCCCGGAACGCGGCGGCTTGGCGAGATCACCGGCAGGCTGTCGGGCAGCGAGGGACGGAAACCCATCCAGCGCTCGCCGGTCTCGGCCCTGAGGTTCGGCACCACCTTGCCGGCGCGCGCCACCAGCGCATCGACACGCCGCCAGTCGGGCGCGGCCGCAAGCCCGCCGAACTCCACCGCCCCGCCGATGCGCAGGCCCTTCGCCAGCGGCGACAGCACGAAGCCGTAGCCGGCCAGCATGATGAAGCGGCGGAAGGAGACGCCGGGTTCCGGCACCGTGATGTTGTAGCCGCGCTCTGTGTCGAGCGGCACGTTCTCGCCGATGCCGGCGGCAAGCCGGCGCGACCAGGCCCCGCAGGCCAGCACCACATGCGGCGCACGGCGCACCGGCCCCTCGCGCATGCGCAGCACGACACCCTGGCTGCAACGGGCGATCGCCGCCACCTCGCCGCGCTCGATGGTGCCGCCGCGGGCGCGCACATGGGCGGCAAGGTCGAGGCACAGCCCGTGCGGGTCGTCGACCTGCACCCAGCCGGGAAGGAAGGCGCCGCCGGCCACCGTCGACCCGAGATCGGGCTCCATGTCGCGCAGCTCGGGGCCGCCCAGCTCGCGCACCTCGATGCCGTGGTCGCGCTGCAGCTGCCAGCCGGCCCGTGCCCGCGCGATTTCCGCCGGCTTGTCGAAGACGTCGAGACAGCCCTCGCGCTTCACCCGGTGCAGCGTGCCGCTGTCCTGCCACAGCCGCTCCCAGGCAGGCAGCGCGGCGGCATTGAGCGCGGCGATGGCCGAGATCGAGCGGCGCCAGGCGGCTGGCCGCGAGGCCTGCACGAAGCGCAGCATCCAGGGCAGGATGGACAGGGCATAGGAGGGGCGGATGGCGAGCGGCCCGAGCGGGTCGAGCAGCCAGCCCGGCGCCTTGCGCCAGATGCCGGGCGAGGCGAGCGGGGCGACATCCGTCCAGGCGATGCCGGCGGCATTGCCCCGCGAGGTGCCGCTGCCCGGCTCGTCCCGGTCGATCACCGTCACCGCATGGCCGCGCGCAAGCAGCGCCGCCGCCGTGGCAAGGCCGACGATGCCGGCCCCGATGATGGTCACTTCGGACCTGTCGTCCATCCGTCCTTCACGCCCCAATAGATCCTGTCGCCGAACCTTGGCCGGACCCGGCCGGCGCCGCTCGCCGCATCAGAGCGCCGGCAGTTGCGGCCGCGTGTCCAGCGCAGCGCGGATGATGCCGTCGACCCGCTCGGCCTCGGCACCCGACAACGCCATGCGCGGTGCGCGGCAGCGGTCGTTGGAGCCGATGGCATGCACTTCGGCGCGCTTGATGTTCTGCACCAGATTGGTCGAGACATCGAGATCCAGCAAGGGGCGGAACCAGCGGTAGATCGCCCGCGCTTCCTCGATGCGGCCGGCCTGCGCCAGCTTCCAGATCGCCACCGTCTCCTTCGGGAAGGCGACGACGAGACCGGCGACCCAGCCGGTGGCACCCATGACGAGGCTTTCCAGCGCCAGATTGTCGACGCCGGTGAAGACGTCGAACCGATCGCCGAAGCGCGAGATCACCTCGCTGACGCGGCGGATGTCGTCGGTAGACTCCTTCATCGCCACGACGAGCGGCTCGCCGGCCAGTTCCTCGAACATCTCCAGCGTCACGTCGACGCCGTAGGCGACCGGGTTGTTGTAGATCATCGACGGCAGGCCGGACCCGCGGATGACCGCGAAGAGATGCGCCAGCGTCTCGTGCGGGGCCGAGCGATAGGGTACGCCCGGCAGCACCATCAGGCCGTCCGCCCCGGCCTTCGCCGCGGCCTGCGCGGCAGCAACCGCGCGGCGGGTGGAGCTTTCGCACACGGTCATCAGGACGGGTCGGCTGCCTGCGACGGACTTGGCCAGCTTGAGGATCTCGAGCTTTTCTTCTGCCTCCAGCGCCATCGCCTCACCGAGCGAGCCGCAGACGATCAGCCCGTCGACACCCGCCTCGACCTGAAGCGCGAAGCAGCGCTCCATCTCGGCCATGTCCAGCCGGTCGTCGCTGGTGAACTTGGTCGTTACCGCCGGAAACACACCGCGCCACATGATCGAAACTCCCTTGCCGCCATCTGATATATCAGTTGTCGAGCGCACAGTCCCACGCGGCTTTCCTTCTGTCAACGACTGATATATCAATAGAGGCCAGTGTGGTGAATTTGAAATACGCCTCATGTTGGCAGCACCCTCCAGGGCGTATTTCAAATTCGAAAACCACACTGGAAATATAAGCCTGCCAGTCACCCTCTTGAATCTGAAGTTCGCTCAACGCATGCCGCGAGATGTGACGAACTTCAGATTCAGGTGACTGGCGAGAGGAGACCACCATGACCGCCAGCCCCGCCGGAGGCGAACGCGCCGGACCTGCCGAGCTCGGACCCGCCAGCCAGGAGGGCGAGGAAAGCCGGGCGGCCCGCGCCTATCGCGCGCTGGAGGAGCAGATCGTCACCCTGCGGCTGGCGCCGGGCACGGCGATGACGGAAAGCCGCATCGCGGCGCTGCTGGACATGGGCCGCACGCCGATCCGCGAGGCGATCCAGCGCCTCGCCTGGGAAGGGCTGGTAACGATCCGCCCGCGCCTCGGCATTCTCGTCGCCGACATCAACCCGGCCGACTTCGCCCGGGTGCTGGAAACCCGCCATGCGCTGGAGATCCTGCTGACCGGCTCGGCCGCGCATCTGGCGAGCCGCGACGAGCGCGACCGGCTGGGCGAATGCGCCCGCGCCATGCGGGACGCCGCCGCCGCCGGCGATGTCGACGGGTTTCTGCGCGAGGACAAGACCTTCGACGAGATCGTCGCGGTGGCCGCGTGCAACCCCTTCGCCGCCCGGGTGGTGGCGCCGCTGCAGACCCATTCGCGGCGGTTCTGGTTCCGCTATTTCGGCGAGAGCGACCTCAACTCCGCCGCCTGGCACCACATGGAACTGATGCAGGCCATCGCCTCCGGCGACGTCGCCCTCGCCCGCGCCCGCGCCGACGACCTGATGCACTACCTCCGCCGCCAGGCGATGACGCTGACGAGTGGGTTGGAGCGGTAGGGGGGGGCACACCGAACTGCACAGCATGAGTAGGTGCAGGCGACCCGTGAATGGAGGGCACTGAAGGACCCGGCGGCCGATTCTCTTTTGGCGCACTCTCAACTGTTGAGCGAGGGCCACCTCGGCGGTAACGTCCGTGCCGCGCTAGAGTAAGCCATTGATCTATTAAAAGATTTTTTAGAAGAAGCCTAACTAGCGCTATCTGCAAAGAGAAACATTCCGCCTCAGTTTGGCATTCTATTTTCACGGCAACCGAAAGAGAGGGGACATGAGGGATAAAACCAAACCGCAATTATTTATCATCGAGACATTGACCCTGGCGGACGAACGAGCGCAGCGCCAGGAAGGAGAGCTTATATCACGCATGCTTCATCTCGCCGGCAAGAGTGAGACTGTATACTATTATATTCGCACACGGCGCGAGCTTGGGGAAATTGTCGATATCTTTGGCCAGTCGCAATATCGCTATCTTCATATTTCCTGTCACGCCGACAAGCGGGGGATGGCGACAACGTTCGACGACATTGGTTATGCGGATTTAGGGGGTATGCTTTCCCCACACCTAAAAGGCCGACGCGTATTCGTTTCGGCCTGCCAAATGGCTACCTTCGGCCTAGCTAAGCAAATACTGCCCGATACGGGATGCTACTCCCTGATCGGCCCGAAGCGCAGCATCAGGTTCGATGACGCAGCTGCGTTCTGGATCTCGTTCTATCACCTGATGTTCAAGCTCAATGACCGGAGCATGAAAAGGGAGGGACTGCGCCAGCGCATCAAGCAGCTATCTCGACTCTATGAAGAGCCGATCAACTATTTCGCGTCATCAAAGAACGAAGAGCGCGGTTATGTTCGCGTTATTTGAGAACAGCATGTACAGCAACGTTATTTACCTGACAGCTCCGTGTTTCGGAGCCGATGAGGCGGCGCGGGTTTCTTGGGTTATTGAACCCTGCTTCGGGTCGATTGTCAGCCTGTTCCTTTCGGTTTCCGCCGTGGTGGCGACAACCTGCCGGGCAGGCCGGCGATGAAGCATCGCCGCGGCATTCGCCCTTTCATGCGGCGGCCCTGGTACGCGTTGGTATTGTCTGTAACCAACAAGGCATCGCGGATATTCTGCGTCTCGTCGATAATCTCGAACCAATTCATTCGGTCTCATCAGGCGATGACGCTGACCGGCGGATTGGAAAGGTAGGGGCACCGCCCCCCTACCCCGGCAACGCCGCAAGCAAGGCCTTGCCGGCTTCCTCGATATGGGTGCGCAGGATCACTTCCGCGGCCACAGCATCGCGGCGGCGGCAGGCGGCGAGGAGTTCGCGGTGCTCGCGGTCGGAGCGCACCGCGTAGTCGAGCTGGCGGATGGCGATGCGCAGGTAGCGGTCCGCCGCATCGTGCAGCAATGAGATATGCGCGAGCAGGCGCGGGCGGGCACAGGCCTCGTAAAGCGTCATGTGGAAGCGCTTGTTGAGCGCGCCGAACGCCTCGATGGGCGCGGTTTCCAATTCGCCCTGGATGCTTTCCGCCCGGTCGATCCGGCTTTCGGTCAGTTCGGGGATCGCATGGCGCAGGGCAAGGCACTCGGCCAGCACCCGCATCTCGTGGATCTCGGCGAGATCGCGCGCGTCGATGGCGGCGACGCTGGCGCCGCGATTGCGGACCATCTCCACGAAGCCTTCCGCCTGCAGCAGGCGCAGCGCCTCGCGCACCGGCATGCGGCTGACGCCGTAGGCCTCGGCAATCGTCTCCTGGCGCAGCGGCTGGCCGGCGGCAAGCTCCCCGGAAATGATCCGCGCGCGCAGCCGGTCGGCGACGGACTGCGTCTGGTCGCGGCCCCTGGCGCCCGTTGCCTGCATCCCCTGCCCGCTGTCGCCCGATCCGCTCGCCGTCATGACCCGCCTGCCTGTCTTGCTGCCCGTCTTGCCTGTTGGCAGCAAGGGCGAAACGCGCGCCTTGCCGCGACCCGCCCCGATTCCCTTTCGCCTTCGACAATTGACATAGCCCGCCGGGTTCTGCATTCAATATCTTAAATTGGATCCAATAAGGAGAATCGTATGACAGTTTCTCGCTTGCGCCACATCCCCGGCATCAATGTCGACAAGATGGGCAATGCTGCCGACGCGCTCGGTGATCCGGACATGCTGCGGCTGGAGAACCTCGACACGGATATCGCCCCGCCGCGCGCTGCGCTGGAGGCGACCCGCGCCGCGGTCGATGCGGACGCGGCCAACAGCTACCTGCCGTTTCTCGGCATCCACGCCTTGCGCGAGGCGGCCGTCGCCCGGATCAAGGCCGACACGGGCGTCGCGTATGATCCGGAAGGAGAATGCATCGTCTCGGCCGGCGGCCTCTCCGGTATTCTCAACGTGCTGCTGGCGATCCTGGAGCCGGGCGACGAGGTGATCATCACCGATCCGGCCTATGCCGGCCTGCTCAACCGCATCCGCCTTGCCGGCGGTGTGCCGCGCCTGGTGCCCTTGAAGGTGACGGAGGGCGGCTGGCGGCTGGACCTCGACGCGCTGGCTGCCGCCCGCTCGCACAAGACGCGCGCGGTGCTGACCATGAGCCCGTCGATGCCGTCGGGTATCGTCCATGACCTTGAGGAATGGCAGGCGATCTGCGATCTGGTGCGGCAGACGGGCGCCTGGCTGCTGCATGATGCGGCAATGGAGCGGATCCTCTATACCGAAGCGCCGCTGCTGCATCCGCTGCAATGTCCGGACATGCGCGAACGCACCGTCACCGTCGGCAGCGTCTCCAAGGAATACCGGATGATCGGCTGGCGCGTCGGCTGGATCGTCGGCCCGCGCTCCTTGATGAACGATGTCGGCCTCGTCAGCCTGTCCAATGTGGTCTGCCAGGTCGGCATCGGCATGCCGGGCGCGGCCGCCGCCCTGACGACCAATGACGACGGGGTGGCGCAGGCGACCGCCCGCTGGCGCGCGCGGCGCGACCTGATCCTTGCCGAGCTTGCCGACCTTCCTTGCGTCAGGCCCGACGGCGGCTGGTCGCTGCTGATCGACACGGCCGCGCTCGACCTGCCGCCGGAGCGGGCCTCGGCGCTGCTGCTGGACAAGGGACGGATCGCCGCCACCGCGATGACCGGTTGGGGCGCGCCGGACCAGGCCGGGCGCTACCTGCGCCTCGTCTTCGCCAACGAGCCGCGCGCCCGCCTTGCCGGCATCCGCGAGCGCTTCCGCGCCGCCTGGGGGATGTGAGGCACGGCGCAAAACGACACAGCCAGAAACGACGAAGGCCCCGCCGGATGGCGGAGCCTTCGATCGGATCTCAAGATCTCAGTCGCAGGGAAGGCCGGCTCAGGCCGCCTTCTCTTCCGGCTCGCGCAGCACGTAGCCGCGACCCCAGACGGTCTCGATGTAGTTCTTGCCCGACGTGGCGGCTGCCAGCTTCTTGCGCAGCTTGCAGATGAACACGTCGATGATCTTCAGCTCCGGCTCGTCCATGCCGCCATAGAGATGGTTCAGGAACATCTCCTTGGTGAGCGTCGTTCCCTTGCGCAGGGAAAGCAGCTCCAGCATCTGGTATTCCTTGCCGGTCAGATGCACGCGCTGTCCGGAAACCTCGACCGTCTTGGTGTCGAGATTGACCACCAGGTCGCCCGTGGTGATGACCGACTGGGCATGACCCTTCGAGCGGCGCACGATCGCATGGATGCGGGCGACGAGCTCGTCCTTGTGGAACGGCTTGGTCATGTAGTCGTCGGCGCCGAAGCCGAGGCCGCGAACCTTGTCCTCGATGCCGGCAAGGCCGGACAGGATCAGGATCGGGGTCTTCACCTTGGACACGCGCAGCGTCCGCAGGACCTCGTAGCCCGACATGTCGGGCAAATTGAGATCCAGCATGATGATGTCGTAATCGTATAGCTTGCCGAGGTCGATGCCTTCCTCGCCAAGATCCGTCGTGTAGACGTTGAAATTCTCGGACTTGAGCATCAGCTCGATGCTTTGCGCCGTTGCGCTGTCATCCTCGATCAACAGGACACGCATGCCAATCCCCTATGTCTGCCTATCCTGGGCAAGCCGCGCCGGCCAGTACGCTCCCGGTGCTAAGGACTGCGGTTAACCTCGACTCACTGTGTGAGACAATGGTTAACAAATTCTGATTCACACCTGCAAGCGCCGATGAGGCGAGTTTGGAAAACTTTTCCAAATGCTTGAAAATTCAATGGAAATCCTTTCCATAAAATCTTCAAGCGTCACATTAACAAGCCGCTATAAACGACTCAGGTGACTCAACCTCTACGCCGAACGCGGGACCCAGGATGGCTCGCCATCCAGAACCCTCGACATTAAGATTAACCAAACTTGTAAACGATAGGTTACCGTACCCTCGCTTTCTGGGACCTTCTTTACCGAGCCTTGAGGATCAGATGGACCCGCTCTTTGCCGAACTCGAAGCCCTGATGCCCGCGGAGATCTACGGCCGGGTGGTCGCCGTGCAGGGCCTCCTGGTCGAGGTGGCCGGCCCCGTGCACGAGATGAGCGTCGGTGCCGTGCTCGCCGTGGAGAGCGGGGAAAACGGTCCGGCCGTGCCGGCCGAGGTGGTCGGCTTCCGCGACGAACGCGCGCTGTGCATGCCCTTTGCCGGGCTGGAAGGCGTGCGGCTCGGCTGCCGCGCCGTGCTGATGGCACGCGAGAGCCTGGCCCACCCTTGCGACGCCTGGCTCGGGCGCGTGGTCAACGCCATGGGCGAGCCGATCGACGGTCTCGGCCCCCTGCCCGCCGGCGGCGAACCGCGGCGGCTGCGCACCAACCCGCCGGCGGCCGGCGAGCGCGGCCGCGTCGGCCCGCCGCTCGATCTCGGCGTGCGCGCGCTCAACACCTTCGTCACCTGCTGCGAGGGCCAGCGCATGGGCATCTTCGCCGGCTCGGGCGTCGGCAAGTCGGTGCTGATGTCGATGATCGCCCGCAACATGGCCGCCGATGTCGCGGTGATCGGCCTGATCGGCGAGCGCGGCCGCGAGGTGCAGGAATTCATCGAGGACGACCTGGGACCGGAAGGCCTTGCCCGCTCGGTCGTCGTCGTCGCCACCTCCGACGAAAGCGTGCTGATGCGGCGTCAGGCCGCCTATCTCACCATGACGGTCGCAGAGCATTTCCGCGATGCCGGGCGCAACGTCATGTGCATGATGGACTCGGTCACCCGCTTCGCCATGGCCCAGCGCGAGATCGGCCTGTCCATCGGCGAGCCGCCAACCTCCAAGGGCTATACGCCGACCGTCTTCACCGAGCTGCCCAAGCTGCTGGAGCGCGCCGGGCCGGGCCGTCCGGGATCGGGCTCGATCACCGGCCTCTTCACCGTGCTGGTGGAGGGCGACAACCACAACGAGCCGGTCGCCGACGCGGTACGCGGCATTCTCGATGGCCATATCGTCATGGAACGGGCCATCGCCGAGCGCGGCCGCTATCCGGCGATCAACGTGCTGAAGTCGGTCTCGCGCACCATGCCGCGCTGCGTGCCGGACGAGATGCAGCCCATCCTGCGCAAGGCGCGGGCGCTGATGGCGACCTATTCGGACATGGAGGAGCTGATCCGCCTCGGCGCCTATCGCCGCGGATCGGACCCGGTGGTGGACGAGGCCATCGCCCGCCACGACCGGCTGGAAACCTTTCTCGGCCAGTCGAAGGGCGATGCAAGCACGATCAACGCGGGCTATAATGAACTTGCCAACCTTTTGGAAATGACTCTCGCTTAAGTTGGCGTGCGCAACGGGAGTACTGAGTAATGAAGTCGCGTGAGAGTCTCATTCGCCTGAAGCAGTTTCAGGTCGACGAGCGCCGTCGCCAGCTGGCGCAGATCGAGTCGATGGTCGACGAGTTCAAGCGCATGGCCCGCGAGCTGGACGACCAGATCCTGGCGGAGCAGGAGCGAGTCGGCATCACCGATGTCGGACATTTCGCCTATCCGACCTTCGCCAAGGCCGCGGCCCAGCGCCGCGACAACCTGCTGAACTCCGCAGAGGAACTGAACGGCCAGCTGGAGGCCGCGCGCGAGGACCTGCGCGAGGCGCTGGAAGAGCTGAAGAAATTCGAGCTGCTGGAAGAGCGCGACCAGATCCGCGAACGCCAGGAGCGCGATGCGGCCGAGCAGGAGGACCTCGACGAGGTCGCCTCCCGCCGCAAGACCCGGATCTGACTGCCGGACGGCACATCGCAGAGCCAGGTTTCGAGACCTCTTTCAAGGGGCCCGCAGCGCGGGCCCTTTTGCATTTGCGCTCCCCCGCCTTGCGTGGGATAGCAGCGCCATGTGGACGATACGAAACGCAGGCGCGAACGAAAGCGCAACGGCCATCGCGATCTGGCGCCGCGCCGTCGCGGCCACCCACGACTTTCTCTCGCCCGAGGATTTCGCCGAGATCGAGGAGATGGTGCAAGGCTTCCTGCCCGAGGTGCCGCTGACCCTCGCCGTCGGCCCGGACGGCACGGTGGCCGGCTTCATGGTGCTGAGCGAGGGGCATCTCGACGCGCTGTTCATCGATCCTGCCGCCCATGGCAAGGGCGCAGGACGCGCGCTCGTCGCCCATGCGCTGGCGCAGTTCCCGCGCCTCGTCACCGACGTCAACGAGCAGAATGCGGGTGCCGCCGCCTTCTATGCGCGCCTCGGGTTCACCGTCGCCGGCCGCTCCGAGCGCGACGACCAGGGACGCCCCTATCCGCTGCTGCACCTGGTGCACGAGGCGGCCGAGGCCGCCGCGGATGCGGCCCTGCAGGACGGCTGACCCATGCGCGTGCTTCTTGCCCTGCTGCTGCCGGCCGCCACCACCTGCTTCATCCTCGGCCTGACGCTGCCGCTGCTCGAGCTGGAGCGGCTCTACTTCCTCACCGACCGGCCGGCGCTGCTGGCGCTCGTCGCCGGCCTGTGGCGCGAGCAGGAAACCTTGCTGGCCGTGGTGGTGGGCCTCTTTTCCATCGCCTTCCCGGCCGCCAAGATCCTCGCCCTGCATGTGGCGGCCATCGCCGGCCGCTCGGGGATCGGCCACGCCCTGATGCACGCGCTCGGCAAGTGGTCGATGATGGACGTGATGCTGGTGGCGCTGGTCGTCTTCGCCGCCAAGACCAGCGGACTTGCCTCGGCGACCAGCCTGCCGGGCCTGTGGTTCTATGCCTCGGCCACGGTGATGACCGCGCTCGCGGCCGCCATCGTCTCGCGCGGCCGCTGAACGGACGCTCAGGACAGCGGCGCGCCGTTCGGACGGTGGCTGCGCGGCTGGCTCGGCCCGCCGCCGGTGGTTGTCGCGCGGGTGCGGCGGTAGGCATCGAGCCAGCGCATCGCCTGGGTCTCGGGAATGCCCAGATGCTTGCAGCGCAGATGCGCCAGCGCCAGGAACACCTGGTCGGACGTGCCGGAGACCCGGCACAGGCCGATCAGCTCGTCGATGCCGGACTGGTACACGGCCCGCTGGACGGCGGCCACGCTCTCGCCGGTCTTGCGCGCCAGCAGCTCGAACGCATCTCCGTTGCGCCCCTCGGCCAGCAGCACCAAGAGGATCGAGCCGAAGCCGTACTTGCCCTCCTGCACCAGGCGCCAGGCCTCGTCCACGTCGCAGGACTCCATGAACAGGTTGTACCTCGCCCGCAGCTCTTCGCTGTCCGCCTCGGGCGTCGTCAGGTCGCCCGGATCCGCGCCGCTGAGGATCGCCTCCAGCCGGACACGGGTCGCGGCGTTCACATGCGGGATCAGCCACTCGCAGATCAGCGGCGTCAGGTCGCCGCGCGCCGCCATGCTGGAGCGCAGGCGCGTATCGGAGAACGAGCGCTTGGCCAACGTCCTCAGCGCCCAGTCGGACAAGCCGCTGCGCCTGTTCTCCGCCACCGCCCGCCAGACCTTGGTCGGGCCCCGCTCCACCAGGGCATCCGACACCCGGCCCGGCAAGGCCTCGCGCCGGGCGACGACCAGGAGATGGGTCTCCGGCATGCGCCGGGCGATCTTGACGAGGTCGGCTTCCGTCAGCGCGGGGCTCAGCTCCAGCATCGGCGTTGCCACGACGATCTCGTCGGTGGCGAGGCGATAGGCGATCTGGTGCGGCGTCTGGCTCCACGGCGCCATGCGCTGGGACAGGTGCGCGCGCACCTTCAGCTCCGCCCCGTCGAGCAGTTTCATGATGATCTCGCAGAACAGCCGCAGCTCCTCGTCGCTGTGCTCTCCGACGCGATCCAGAAAAAGATCGGCGACGCGCTGCAGCAACCTGCTGCGCGCCTCGCGATTCGGGTTGCGAGCGAGCTTCAACAGTTCGTTGAGCATCCGGTGTCCTTTTGCGGCTCTTTGAACCTGACACGTTGAGGTTACCAATCCCTTGCCGGACACGGCTGGAGCGCAGGCTTGATTCCAGGCTGATATATCAGTAGTCGAGTAGATGGGCAGCTACGCTGGCCTGCCCCATGCCTTTCGTTCCTGACGCGCTGGAGACTCCCATGCCGAACGGTCATCACCTCGTCGCCGGCGACTGGATCGCCGGTCACGGTGCCTTCCACGCGCTCGATCCGGTCACCGGCGAGCAGCTCGCCCCCGGCTTCGCCGAAGCCGACGCGGCGCTGGTCGACAAGGCCGCACGTGCGGCGGAGGCCGCCTTCCCCGACTATGCCGCCCGTCCTGTCGGCGAGCGCGCCGCCTTCCTGCGCCGCATCGCGCGGGAGATGGAGATCGACGGCGAGGCCATCGTCGCCCGCGCCATGCGCGAGAGCGGATTGCCCGAGGCGCGCCTGACCGGCGAGCTCGGCCGCACCACCGGCCAGCTGCGCTTCTTCGCCGACTGGATCGAGACCGGCCACTGCTTCGACGCCCGCATCGACACCGCGCAGCCGGACCGCAAGCCGCTGCCGCGTCCCGACATCCGCTCGATCCTGCGCCCGCTCGGGCCGGTCGCCGTGTTCGGCGCCTCGAACTTCCCTCTCGCCTTTTCCACCACCGGCGGCGACACCGCCTCGGCCCTGGCCGCCGGCTGCCCGGTCGTGGTCAAGGGGCACCCCGCCCATCCCGGCACGGCCGAGCTGGTCGCGCGCGCCGTCGCCGCCGCGATCCGCGCCTGCAACATGCCGGCCGGCACCTTCTCGCTGCTGCAGGGTGCGGGCCACGCCTCGGGCGCGGCGCTCGTCGCCCATCCGCTGATTGCCGCCGTCGGCTTCACCGGCTCGCTGCGCGGCGGCCGTGCGCTCTTCGACGTCGCGGTCTCGCGGCCGCAGCCGATCCCGTTCTACGGCGAACTCGGCTCGATCAACCCGGTCTTCGCCCTGCCGGCCGCCCTTGCGGCGCGCGCGGCAACGCTCGGCGCCGACTGGGCCCGCTCGCTGACGCTGGGCACCGGCCAGTTCTGCACCAATCCCGGCGTCGTGGTGGCGCTGGAAGGCGAAGCACTGGAGGCCTTCCTGGATGCGGCCGACGAGGTGCTCGCGGGCGTTCCCGCGCAGGCCATGCTGACCCCCGGCATCGCCGGCGCCTATCGCCGCGCCGTCGACGCACGCACCGGGGAAGCGGCGCTTTCGAAGCGCGCATCTGCAGCGTCTGCGAGCGAGACGCCTGGCGCCTGCCACGTCACGCCGGCGGTCTTCGAGACGACGGCAGCCGCCTTCCTCGCCTCGCACGCCCTGCAGGAGGAGGTCTTCGGGCCCGCCGCCGTGGTCGTGCGCTGCCGCAGCGAGGACGAGCGGCTGGCAGTCGCCGCCGCGCTGGAGGGCCAGCTGACCGCGACGCTGCTGATGGAGCCGGGCGATGCCGGCGACATGGCAACCGCCCGCAAACTCGTTCCGGTGCTGGAGCGCAAGGCCGGCCGGCTGCTGGTCAACGGCTTTTCCACCGGCGTCGAGGTCTGTCATGCGATGATGCATGGAGGCCCGTATCCTGCTTCCACCGACACCCGCTCCACCTCGGTCGGGTCGCGTGCCATCCT